>JBDHGI010000234.1:0-6781 GCA_039589955.1 Gemmatimonadota bacterium
GAGCAGCTCAAGAGGCGTCCGGGCCTGGGCCAGGGTGAGGGATGCGCCAGCATCCACGGGTGTCGCGACCTGCGTCTCAAGGCCCAACCGTAAGGCTTCCTCGCACACTCCGGCCATTTCGACCGGCCATCCGGCCACCGCGCAAGACATCCCTTTCGCACGGATGTGGGTCGACGCATAGTGTGCGGACCATGCGCGATGCCGCTGCCCACCCGAAACGCGTGACCCAGGCTCATGCCGCCTGACTCGGGCCTCCACAGGCTTCTCGCCGAGCTGAAGCGCAGGCGTGTGTTCCACACCGCCGCGGCGTACGGAGCCGCCGCGTTCTTCACCATCGAGGGCGCCGATCTGGTGCTCCCCCGCATCGGGCTGCCCGATTCGGCCGTGACCGCGGTCGTCTGGCTGGCCCTGGTAGGGTTTCCCGTCGCCCTCGCTCTGAGCTGGCGCTTCGAGCGCCGGGAAGGCGGCCTGGACGTCACGGCGCCGGCCACCGAGGACGAGCTGTCCGAGATCGCGGCGCAGCCGCGTCTGCGTCGATGGCCCGCGGGGCTCCTGGCCCTGGTGGGATCCACGATGCTCGCCGTGGGTGCGTGGCTCGCCCTCGCATCCCGTGGGCCCGGCGCCTCCGTGACCAACGTGGGCGAGGGCGACGCCATCGCCGTGCTTCCGTTTTCCGTGCGCGGAGGAGCCGACTATGCCTATCTGAGCTCCGGGCTCGTCGACCTCCTCACGACCCGCATGGACGGAGTGGGGAGGATACGAACCGTCCCGGCCCGGGCCGTGATGGGATTGGTGAGCCAAGAGGGGGCGGGAACGCTGGACGAGGGCTCGGCGGCTCGCGTCGCGTCCGCTCTGGGCGCGCGCCGCTACGTGATCGGCCGCATCATAGAGAGCGGTGGCCGGCTGAGCATCACCGCGGCCATCCACGACCTGAGCACTCCCGGCGGCCCCAATACCGTCACGGTGGAGGGCAGCGATCAAGAGCTCTTCTCCATGGTGGACCAGCTCACCACGCGGCTCGTCGCGGGGCTCGAGCGCTCGGCGGAGGGCCGGGTCCGTCAGCTCGCCGCCCTGACGACGGGCTCCCTGCCGGCGCTCCGATCCTACCTGGAGGGCGAGGCGCTCCTCAGAGCGGGCCAGTTCACGGCCGCGCTTGCCGCGTTCGAGGAGGCTACGGCCATCGACTCGACGTTCGCTCTCGCCCACTACCGTACGAGCATCGCCCGGGAGTGGGGAAGCCAGTCAGGAGCCACGGAGGCGGCCGAGGCGGCGTATCGTCACGCCGCCCGACTGTCGGAGAGAGACAGGCTCCTGGTGGAGGCGATGTGGTCGTGGCGACAGGGTGACGGGGTCAGGGCCGAGGACCTCTACCGAACCGTGCTCGGGACCTGGCCCGACGACGTCGAGGCCTGGCTACAGCTCGCGGAGGTGCTCAACCACCTCGGACCCATGCGCGGTGGCTCCATCTCCGATTCGCGGAACGCGTTCGAGCGGGTCCTTCGGTTTGAGCCGGAGCACCTGCTCTCCCATTGGCACGTCGCGCGCATCGACGCCGTCGAGGGCCGGTTCGGCTCCCTCGACGCGAGGATCGAGCTCATCCGGGACCTCTCTCCCGAGGGGGACCGTACCCTCGAGCTCATGGCCATGCGCGCCGCTGCCCACGACCCGGAGGCCTGGCCCGCCATCGTCGACTCCCTGCAGGGCGCTCAGGACATCACCCGGTACTTCGCGGCGTGGAACGTCTCGGTCTTCGCCCAGGAGCTGGACCGGGCGCTGGAGCTGGTGCCGGTCCTCCTCCAGACCGACCGATCCAGGGAGGTGCAGGCCACGGGTCACCTGCTCGACGCGTTCTTCTCCCTCGCACGGGGCCGCCCCGGGGATTCGGAGGCGGCCATGGGACGCCTCCAGGCCCTGGACCCGGATCTGGCGACCTCCCACTCCGCCGCCCTCAGCCTCCTGCCCTTCATGGACGCGGACGCCGCCACCCTGGAGAGCCACCTGGAGGAGGTGCGTCAGTGGATGCCGGAGGCGGGGTGCCTTTCTCCGCATCCTGTCCGCAACTTCGAGCCGGGCACGTGCATCCGGCCCGTGGTCCGCAGCTATCTCGCAGGGATGTTGGAGGCGCGCCTCGGGCGTGCCGAAGGGGCCAGGCGGAGCATCGCGGAGGTCCAGGCGTTCGCCGACGCAGGTCAGGATCAGGGACACGGGGTGGAGTACGCCGCGGAGATCGAGGCGGAGGTGGCCCTGCAGCGCGGTGACACGACGGCAGCGCTGCAGGCGCTGGAGGCGAGCCCCGGACACGTGTGGTACATCCACGCGTTGCAGTCCTTTCTCTACTCCCACGCCCAGGCCCGTTTCCGTCGGGCGCAGACCCTCGAGGCGCTCGGCAGGGAGGCGGAGGCGATCCAGTGGTACTCGTCCTTCGACGAGATGTCGCAGTACGATCTCGTGCTGCTGGGTCCCGCGCTCACGAGCGCCGGCCGGGTAGCCGAGTCCCTGGGTCGAACCGACGAGGCTGCGTCCTACTTCGAGCGGGCGGCTCGATACCTGGACGGAAGCGAGGGCCCCCTCGAGACCGTCGAGCAGGAAGCCCTGGAGGGGCTTGGACGCCTCTCAGCCGGACATCAGCTGGACCAGCTCTGACGCTCCAAGACCCTCGCTCCGACGGTCGGCGATGACCCGCCCTCTCCGGAGGACGACGAAATGATCCCCCACGGGATGGGCATGATGGGGGTTGTGGGTCACCAGGATCACCGCCACTCCCGCATCCGCCGCACGCCGCACGAGCTCGAGCACCAGCTCCGATGGGCGCACGCCCAGCGCGGCCGTGGGCTCGTCGAGGATGAGCACCCTCGCGCCGAGGTGCAGGGCGCGGGCGATGGCGACACTCTGGCGCTCCCCTCCCGACAGGCTCGCCACCGGCTGATCGGCATCGGGGATCGCGATGCCCATGGTCTCGAGCGCGGACAGGGCGTCCCGCCGGCCGCGTCCCGCGTCGATCCTCCGAAAGGGGCCGCGGCCCACCGTCGGCTCGGAGCCCAGGCAGAAGTTGCGCCATACGCTCATCAGCGGGACCATCGCGAGGTCCTGGTACACGGTGGCAATGCCGCGATCGAGAGCCGCCCGAGGGCTCGAGAGCCCCACCGCCTCACCATCGATAAGGAGCTCACCCGACGTGGGCGCGTGCACACCCGACAGGATCTTGATGAGGGTGGACTTCCCCGCGCCGTTGTCTCCCAGCAGGCACGTCACCTGCCCGGCGAACACGGACAAGGAGGCCTCGGACAGCGCCTCGACGCGGCCGAAGCGCTTGGAAAGGCGCCGTGCCTCCAGCACGGGAGTCGCCCCGCTCATGCCGTCTGCCGGGCGACCCGGAGGGCGTAGGTGTTGACCAGCACCGCAGCCAGCAAGACGGCTCCCAGGAACACCTGGAACCAGTCGGCATCCACGCCGGCCATGACGATCCCCTGTCGGACCATTCCGAAGATGAGGGCGCCCAGGGCCGCACCCACCACCGAGCCGTGTCCGCCGGTGAGAAGGGTGCCGCCGATCACCACCGCGATGATGGCGTGGAACTCCTGGAGCTGTCCCCGGAGCGCGTCGGCCCCGGTGTACCGCACGGCCTGGAGAACCCCCACCAAGCCGGCGCACAGGGCGGTGGTCATGAACAGGCCCAACTTGACCCGGGCGACGGGCACGCCTGCGTTGCGGGCGGCCTCGGGCCGACCGCCGACGGCGAAGACCCAGTTCCCGTAGGGGGACCGGTGGAGGAACCACGTCCCGACGGCCGCGGCCAGGATCCACCAGAGGATGGATACGCGTAGCCCGGCCAGCGGCTCGGAGCCGAAGAGGAGCCACGCCGACTCGTAGCCGCCGACGTCGTCGAGGCCTCCCAGCTGGGTGCGCCGGGTCAATCCGCGGGCCGCGGCGATGGTGAGGCCGCGCACCATGAAGAGGGTGGCGAGGGTGACGATGAAGGACGGGAGACCCGTGCGGACGACGACGTACCCGTTGAGGAATCCGATGGCCAGACACAGGACGAGAGTCCCGGCGACGGCCGGCCAGAGGGACCACCCGAAGTGGGTGGTGAGGAGCATGACGCACATCCCCGCCGCCCCCAGGACGGATCCCACGGAAAGGTCGAACTCCCCGCCGATCATGAGGAGCGCCACGCCCACCGCCAGAATCCCCAGAGGCGCGGCGGCATTCAGATAGGTGGCCGCTCCCTCCACGCTCCGGAACGGCTCCCCCGCGGCCACGGCGAAGAAGATCCAGACCAGGATGACACCCGCCGTCGCCGCCACCTCCGGACGGGCCAGAGGTCGGATGGGGTATCGCTTCATCGGTCAACGGCATCACTGCGAGCTACAGGGCTTCGCGTCGTCACCCGCCCGCTCCTCAACGGATGCCTTGCTCGACGAGATCCATGACACGCTCAGCCGTCTCCGCGGTCACGAACCGGGGGCCGGTGCGGATGGGCTCCCCGCCTCCCGGCATCGTTCCCGTCTCCAGGTACTTGGTGAGCAGCACCACGGGCAGATAGCCCTGAAGGTACGGCTGCTGGTCGATGGCGAAGAGGAGTCCGCCACGCGCCGTCCTCTCCAATACCGTGGGTGACATGTCGAAGGTGCCGAAGGCAAGGCCTCCTTCGCGCCCCACGTCGACGAGGGCCTGCAGCGTGGGCTCCGCCCCCGCGGTTCCGAGGGTCAGGACGGCGTCGATGGAGGGATCGGCGGCCAGCGCTCCGCGCACCCTTTGCCGAGCGTCCTCGGGATCGGCGAGATCGACTGCCAGGACCGAGGCGGTGCCGCCCGCCTCCACCATCGCGTCCCGAAGACCCTGGCACCGGAGATCGAGGGCCACGTTGCCCACCTCGTGATTGACGCACAGCACCGCGCTCGCTCCCGCCGCGGCGAGACGCTGCCCACCCTGATAGCCCCCGTCGTACTCGGGCTGTCCCACGTGGGCGAGCGCTCCCAGGGCCCGAAACGCGTGGCCACCCGAGTTGATGGAGACCACGGGGATGCCCGCGGCCACCGCCCTGCGGATGGCGGAGCCCAGGGCGTCCACGTCCGGGACCGATACGATCAGCCCATCCGGCCGGGAGGCCGCGGCGGCCTCGATCATCTGGCTCATGGCCACCATGTCGAAGGTCGTGATGGCCTGGTAGTCCACCCTCACGCCCAGATCCTCGGCGGCCTCGGCCATGCCGTTGGCCACCACCGACCAGAAAGGATCGGCGGCGACCCCGTGGGTCACGGCCACGAGCCGGAGTTCGCCGCGTCCGGGTCGGTCGCCGGATGCACGGGCGCCGGGGTCTGCCGCGTCCCGCTCCGCCGAGCCGCACGCCGCCAGGAGGAGGAGGGCGCCAATGATCGCTCCACACACGGGAAGACGGCGCGCTTCTCCGCACACCCGGGGGTAGCGTCTCGGTCTCATAGCGTCTCCTCGAGATCCCGACATCCCTGTTCATCATAGGATGTCCCCATGAATCCGCACAGGAGACGGGATCGGGGCCAGGGCCAGGGGGTACCGCGACGTCATCGGCTCACCCTCGCCAACGAGGCCGGCATGCGGGCGACCCCACACTCCCGACAGAGGCTCACCGTCAACGTCGTCGCCCTTGTGGCTCTCCTTGGAGGGTGCGGGCCCGCGCAGCCGGACGGCTCCGTCCGGTCTGGTGCGGAGGAGCCGGCCTCGCCGGAGGGCCTTGCCGACACCGCCTGGCGGCTGGTGGAGTTCCAGTCCATGAGCGACGAGGTAGGGACCGTGCGTCCCGGGGACCCATCCCTCTACACGCTGTCGTTCGTGGCGGACGGGAGCGTGTCGCTGCGCCTCGACTGCAACCGCGGAACCGGGACCTGGTCCGCGACCCCCTCCTCCCCGACGGAGGGCGGCCTCGAGCTCGGACCCGTCGCGGCCACCCGCGCCCTCTGTCCACCCCCTTCCCTGGACGAGAGGATCGCCACGGACCTCGGCTTCGTGCGCTCCTACATGATCCGGGAGGATCGACTGTACCTCAGCCTGATGGCCGACGGGGGAATCTACGTCTGGGAGTGGATTCCCGATCCGGCCTGAGGTCGCCGGGTCCGGGCTCAGCCGCCGAGCACGACGGCTTCAGGAACCTCGTAGGCCTCCTCGCCCACCACCAGGTACCACGTGTCCGCGCTCTGCACGGCCTGGACGGGATCGATGGAATCCGAGGACCAGACACCCTGGTCGAAGTACAGGATCCGCTCGGTACCGGTGCCTGGAGCCAGGACGAACACGGTGGCGCCGCCGCCGTACCGTACGACCTTGAACGGACAGCCGGAGGGGCGCATGGGTGCTCCGCCCCGAGCGCAGCCCAGGCCCCCGCGGGCGTCCCACTCCCGCGGTCCGAAATCGTTGGCCTCCCTGGCGGCGCCGGGATCCGGCTCACCCGTGATCTCGACGGTGAGGCTGTACGCGGCCCTCTCCCCGCGCCGGGCGGCGGCGCGAATCAGATAGACGCGGATCTTCCAGTCGCCGTCCAGGTCGAGGATCCCCTGGAAGCGGTTGCCGTCGCGGGAGCCGGCGAAGATCCCTTCATTCTCGGCATCCGGCGGGATCACGTTGAAGTAGCTCGCCGTGTGATCGGTGACGAGGGTCACCGTCATCGTTTGCCCGGCCCGTGCGTCCAGAAGGTAGTCCACCGTCTCGCGGCCGGTGATGACCCCATGGATACTCAGCCACGAGGACCTCCGCCGTCGGCCAGGGCTCGTACAGCTGCAGCCGGTGCACCTCCAGTCGATCCCGGGCC
>JBDHGI010000235.1:0-6766 GCA_039589955.1 Gemmatimonadota bacterium
AAGTCCCGCGTGCGGATGACCTCCTGGTCGGACCACGACATGAGCACGTCCACCTGTGAGGGCTCATCGGGGGCGCTCCGGGGCCGGGTCTCGCGTGGCGTGGCCGCCGCCGTGCCCACGCGGCGCTCGGCCGGTGGTGGCTGGGGCGCACGACCTCGATCCTCCACCTTCGGCAGCAGGGCGGCCAGCGCCTGGTCCACCCCGAAGGGGTCTCGCCAGAAGGCGTTGAACGCCCGCTCGAACACCTCGCGCTGCTCGGGCCCGCTCACCAGCACGGCGTGCAGGGCCCAGTAGACGTCGCTCCGCCGGGACACCCCCACGACCTCCACGGCCCGCACGGCATCCACCGTGGAGCCCGGCCCGATGGCTAGCCCCGCACGGCGGAGAAGCCGGGTGAAGTGTGCCACGTTCTCCAGCAGCGCGCCGGATCCCGGCTCCACCACGTCAGGACCCCGCGGCAGCCAGCTCCCGGTCCACCTCGCGGAGGGTCTCGGCGGCCCCCTCGCCCCTCACCCGCTCCAGATCGTCATGGTACTTCAGGAGCACGCCCAGGGTGTCGTTGACGGTGTCGGGGTCCAGGGCCACCCGGTCCAGAGCCATGAGCGCCCGGGTCCAGTCCAGGGATTCAGTCACGCCGGGCACCTTGAACAGGTCCTGTCGGCGCAAGGCCTGCACGAAGCCCACCACCTGCCGGGAGAGCCGCTGCGCGGCGCCGGGCACCCGCACCCGCAGGATCTCCAGCTCCCGCTCCGTGTCGGGGTAGTCGATCCACTGGTAGAAGCACCGGCGCTTCAGGGCATCGTGAACCTCCCGGGTGCGGTTCGAAGTGATGATCACCATGGGCGCTTCATGCGCCACAACCGTACCGATCTCCGGAATGGTGATCTGGAAGTCGGAGAGTACCTCGAGGAGGAAGGCCTCGAAGGGCTCATCGGTACGGTCCAGCTCGTCGATGAGCAGCACCGGCGGTCCCTCCGGGTGGGGCTCCAGTGCCTCCAGCAGTGGCCGGCGGATGAGGAACGGCCGCGTGAACACGTCCGCCGCCAGCTGCTCGCGACTGGTCTCGTGGGCCGCCTCGGCGATGCGGATCTCGATCATCTGCCGGGCGTAGTTCCACTCGTAGACCGCCGACGAGATATCCAATCCCTCGTGGCATTGGAGGCGGATGAGCCGTCGCCCCAGCGTGGACGCCAGGACCTTGGCAACCTCGGTCTTGCCCACACCGGCCTCGCCCTCCAGGAAGAGGGGCCGGCCCAGCTTCAGTGCCAGGAACAGCGACGTCGCGAGTCCCCGATCGGCGACGTAGTCGCCGCCGGCCAGGAGCTCCTGAGCCTCGGAGATGTCCCGGGGAATCGGTCGGGTCTCTATCCGCACGCCTCCACCGCCCGTCTGGCCATCACGCCCAAAAGATGGGCTCGGTACTCTCCGCTGGCGTCCATGTCGGAGACGAGATCATCCGGGGCCATGGCGATCCCGTCGAGGGTCCCCGCCGCAAACTCGTCTGACAGCGCATGCTCCATGGCTTCCACGCGGAAGACGCCCCGGCCGGCGCCGGTGACCGCCACCCGCACGCCACCGCGCCGGGCCGCCACCATGACTCCCACGATGGCGTACCTCGAGGCCGGATTAGGGAACTTGGCGTAGGCGGCCTTGTCGGGCACCGGGAACGTCACCTCCGTGATGATCTCGTCGTCCTCCAGCGCAGTGGTGAAGAAGCCCCGGAAGAAATCGTCCGCCGCGATGTGCCGCCGGTCCGTCACCACGGTGGCCTCCAGGGCCACAAGGGCGGCGGGGTAGTCTGCCGCGGGGTCGGCGTGTGCGATGGCCCCGCCTAACGTTCCGACGTTTCGGACCTGCGCGTCGCCGATGCCGTGGGCCATGGCGGCCAGCCCTGGAATGGCGTCGCGCACCACGTCGGACTCGGCCACCTCCGCGTGGGTGGTCATGGCGCCGATGCGCAGGGTGTCTCCCTCGCGGTCGATGCCCCGCAGCTCGGCGATACCCTTCAGGGAGACCAGCGCGGACGGACCCACGAGGTCCAGCTTCATGATGGGCAGAAGGCTCTGGCCTCCTGCCAGGATCTTGCCATCCTCGGCGCCCCGGAGGGCCTCGAGCGCGCCGGCCAACGAGGCGGGGCGATGGTAGTCGAAGGTCTGCATCGTCGCCTCCTCAGGCCTGGGCGTCTCGAATGGTGCGCCACACCTTCTCCGGCGTGGCCGGCATCTCGACGTGGGTCACGCCGAGATGGGCCAGGGCGTCCACAACGGCGTTGATCACCGCCGGTGGCACCCCGATGGACCCCACCTCCCCCACGCCCTTCACCCCCAAGGGGTTGTGCGTGCACTCGGTGACGTGGGTGCCCAACGTGAAGCTCGGCAGGTCGGCCGCTCGGGGCATGGTGTAGTTCATGTACGATCCCGTCACCAGCTGGCCGCTGTCGTCGTACACGGCCCGCTCGAGCAGCGCCTGGCCGATACCCTGGGCGAGGCCCCCGTGCATCTGCCCGTCCACGATCATGGGGTTCACCACCGTTCCCACGTCGTCGGCACACGAGACGTTCACGAGCTCCACCGTGCCCGTCTCCGG
The DNA here is from genome assembly GCA_039589955.1 of Gemmatimonadota bacterium. Lineage (GTDB taxonomy): Bacteria > Gemmatimonadota > Gemmatimonadetes > Longimicrobiales > Gaopeijiaceae > SZUA-318. The sequence continues at coordinate 2,587 of JBDHGI010000235.1, forward strand.
GTCCACCTCCACCTCGACGACGTGGGCTCCCGCCGGGAAGGTGAAGTTCTTGGGATCGTAGAAGGCCGTCTCGTCCAGCCCCGGCTCCAGGTCCTCGGGATAGTCGTGGGGCACATACGCCGTGAGGGCCACTTCGCCCAGCGTCTTCTCCTTGTCTGTGCCCGCCACGCGGAAGACCCCGCGCTCGAACTCCACGTCATCTGGCGATGCCTCCATGAGATGCGCCGCAATCTTGCGTCCCTTCTCGATGACCTTCTGCATGGCCATGTAGATGGCGTTGCCACCCACGGCGAGGGATCGGGAGCCGTACGTGCCCATGCCGAAGGAACTCTTGGCCGAGTCGCCGTGCACCACGTCGACGGCGTCCACGTCCACGCCCAGGTGCTCGGAGACGAGCTGGGCGAAGGTGGTTTCGTGACCCTGGCCGTGGCTGTGGGTCCCCGTGTAGACCGTCACCGATCCGGTAGGGTGCACGCGGATCTGTCCCGACTCGTACAGGCCCGCCCGGGCGCCTAGCGCCCCCGCCACCGCCGACGGCGCGATGCCGCAGGCCTCCACGAAGGTGCTCAGGCCGATGCCCCGCAGCTTGCCCCGGCCGCGGGCCTCCTCGCGACGCGCCTCAAAGCCGTCGTAGTCGGCCAGCTGCAGCGCCATATCCAGCGTCGCGTGGTAGTCCCCGGCGTCGTACTCCAGGGCCACCGGCGTGGCATAGGGGAAGGCTTCTATGAAGTTTCTCCTGCGGATCACCACGGGACTCATGCTCAGCTTCCGAGCGGCGAGGTCCACCAGGCGCTCCAGCATGAACGCGGCCTCGGGACGCCCGGCCCCGCGGTACGCATCCACCGGCACCGTGTGGGTGAACACCGCCTTGACGTTGCCGTAGATGGCGGGTGTCTTGTAGCAGCCGGCGAAGAGCGTGCCGTAGAGGTACGTGGGCACCGCCGAGCCGAAGGTGGACAGGTAGGCGCCCAGGTTGGCCTTGGTGGACACCCGCAGCCCCAGGAAGGTGCCGTCCTCGGCCAGCGCGAGCTCCCCGTGGGTGACGTGATCGCGCCCGTGGGCATCCGACTGGAAGGACTCGGACCGGGTGGCGGTCCACTTCACCGGACGGCCCAGCCGCCGGGCCGCCCAGGTCACGATGACCTCCTCCGGGTAGTGGAAGATCTTCGAGCCGAACCCGCCGCCCACGTCGGGGGCCACTACGCGCAGCTTGTGCTCGGGCAGGCCCATGACGAAGGCCCCCAGCAGGAGTCGGATGAGGTGCGGGTTCTGGCTCGTGGTGTACAGCGTGGTCATGTCGGACGCGGCATCGTACTCACCGATGGCCGCCCGGGGCTCGATGGCGTTGGGGATGAGCCGCTGGTTCACCAGATCCAGCTCCACCACATGGGCTGCCTCGGCGAACGCCTCGTCCACTGCGGCGGCGTCGCCGATCTCCCAGTCGAAGCACAGGTTGCCCGGCACGTCCTCGTGCACCAGGGGCGCCCCGTCGGCCAGCGCTGCGGTGATGCTGGCGGCGGCGGGAAGGGCTTCGTAGGTGACTTCCACCAGGGCGCCAGCCTCCCTGGCCTGGTGCCGGGTTTCTGCCACCACCACGGCCACACGGTCACCCACGTGCCGCACCGTGTCCACGGCAAGGGCCGGGTGGCCCGGCTCCGCCATGGGCGACCCGTCACGACTGTGGATCTGCCATCCGCATGGGAGCGGGTTGACGCCGTCGGCGGCCATGTCCTTGCCCGTGAGCACCGCCGCGACGCCAGGTGCCGCTGCAGCCTCCGTCGTGTCGATGGCCGTGATCTTGGCGTGGGCGTACGGTGAGCGCACGATATGGGCGTAGAGCTGCCCGGGACGGCTGATGTCGTCGGTGAAGGTTCCCGTGCCGGTGAGGAAGCGCGCGTCTTCCTTGCGCCGGAGAGCGGCGCCGATTCCAGTTTCGCTCATGACGCCCCTCCCATGGCCCGGGCGCCCTCCTGGACGGCCTTGACGATGTTGTGGTAGCCCGTGCACCGGCAGAGGTTGCCCTCCAGCCACTCGCGCACCTCCGCCTCCGACGGGTCCGCGTTGCGGCCCGCCAGGTCCAGCGCGCTCATGACCATGCCCGGCGTGCAGTAACCGCACTGCAGTCCGTGATGCTCCTTGAAGGCGGCCTGCATGGGATGCAGCTTGCCGTTGGCGGCGAGGCCTTCGATGGTCGTCACGGCCGAGCCGGCGACATCCACCGCGAGAGTCGTACAGCTCTTCACCGAGCGCCCGTCCACCAGGACCGTGCACGCGCCGCACTGGCTGGTATCGCAGCCGACGTGCGTGCCCGTGAGGCCGAGAAGGTCCCTGAGAAGCTCGACGAGGAGGGTGCGACTCTCGACGTCGGTGGTATGCGCGCGCTCGTTGACCGTAAGGGTCACGGTGGGCATGGCACCTCCTACGACGTCGAGTCGGGTAGTGACAGCGGGCCGAGAACGCAGGTAGCTCCGCTGCATTGGCGCCTTCAGATTGAGGCGGATGCGCTTCGAGCGTCAAGGGAACGTTCCGCGAGGCAGAGGGCCGACGCTCCCCCATCCGCCGTCCACCGGCCAGTTGCCGGCCGCCGACGGGCCCATGTGCCATTGGCCTTCGCCCATGCCGAGGAGAGGCACATGTCCGACGTCGTCTGCATCGCCGAAATCAGGATCGAGCGCCTGAGGGGCCCGCACCGACATGCCTGGATCCCCGCCCATGAGGGGCCGGTGGAGTTCGGAGTGCACGGGGCGATCAAGGAGCACTACGGCGCAGATCCACGCGATGAAGTGTCCCGTGTATAGGACGATTCACACCGCGGTGGACATCACCACGGAGTACGTGCTGGAGGCATGAGTTGGAAGCCCCTGACACCCGGACCCGGTAGGCACCGAACGAGCGGAGCGTGAAGAAGTCCCTCGAGCTTGCCTCTGGCCACGGCGTCTCGCCGGTCCCTGTCATCGGGCCGCGAATCCCGCTCCACATCGGCCACGGGTGTGCGGCGTCTCATGTCGGCGAGAGCGGACCAAGGCCAAGGCTTCTCCCACCGGCAGGCTCGTGTGAGTCTGCACTGAGTCATCTCGCGGAGGTCAATCACGTCCGAAGGTCCCGGAGTGGATCCTCCTGCGACAGCTTGTCGTAGGCGGGCCAGGGCGCTCCACCTACTGCCAGGGCATGTTGCCCCGCTGAGCACGCCGAACGCCCTCAGCCCGGCCAGGACAGGCTCAGGCAGGCCCTCGTCGGCCCTGGGAGGACTCGGCTGACAGCCTGCTCACCTGGAGTATCTGCTTCGGGTATTCATCCCACGGAAACCCGTGCGTCCGGCCGACCCGCACCCTATTCTGAAGGCACGGTTCCTCGGTCCATGAGGTTCCCATGCCCGATCCCATTGCTCGTCTCAATGCCTCCCTCGAGGGCCACTACGCCCTCGAGCGCGCGCTGGGTCAGGGCGGCATGGCCACCGTCTACCTAGCCCGGGACCTGAAGCACGAGCGGCGCGTCGCGGTGAAGGTCCTGAAGCCCGAGCTGGCCGCCGCCATGGGCGCCGAGCGCTTCCTGGCCGAGATCAGGACCACCGCCTCCCTCCAGCACCCCCACATCCTCCCTCTGTTCGATTCCGGCGAGGCCGATGGATTCCTCTTCTACGTGATGCCGTACGTCGAGGGAGAGAGCCTCCGCCAGCGGCTGGACCGGGGGGGACAGCTTCCCGTCGACGAGGCGGTGCGCGTCGCGACGGGGATCGCCAACGCGCTGGACTATGCTCACCGGAACGGGGTCATCCGCCACCGTCTCTCGGGCGCTGGAGAAGCTCCCGGCGGACCGTTTCGCTACCGCCCACGACTTCGCGGACGCCCTGGCGGATCCGTCCTTCCGGCACGGCCAGGCCGTTGGTGCCGTTCCGGGTCCCGACGGCCGGATCTGGAGGCGGGTGGCGGCGGTGCTGGCCCTCGCGATCGTCGTCCTGGCAGGCGCGTGGGCCTGGACCCTCACCGGCGGCGACGGTGGAGAGCCCGTCAGGCGGAACCGGATGGCGGGCCTGGCCGAGAACCACCGCACGCTGGGTGACTTCGAGATCGGTCCCATGGGTACAGGCCTTGTCTACGACGGGGAGGACGGTCGGCGCTGGTATCGCCGGTGGGACGATCTGACTTCACGGCCCGTCGCAGGCTCGGTTCCAGGAAGCGGC
>JBDHGI010000236.1:0-6724 GCA_039589955.1 Gemmatimonadota bacterium
GCACGATCTGGCCCCCTGGGAGCAGCTCCGGACGAGTGTGGGCGGCGTCCCCTTCGTCCTCTCGGAGGGTAGTGACCTGGGTGAGCCTCCCTCCGTCCGCTTCCACGCGCCACAGCCCCGAGTACGACCCGAAGAGAATCTGATTCTCGTCGGTCCAGAACATCCCGCGGGGCTCGGCGAAGCCAACGATGCGCTCAGGCTCACCACCCGAGAGGGGCACCTTCATGAGGCCGTCGGTGGTGGCGTAACCGACCCACTGTCCGTCGGCGGAGAAGAAGGGATCCAGGGCACCCACGGAGCCGGGAACCAGCCACGGCCCGATCTCGTCAAGGGCCCGCACGTAGAGGCGAGCCCCACCCTGACCCTGGCTCACGAAGGCCAGGTGCCGCCCCCCGGGAGAGATGGCGATGGCGTTCCGACCCGCCGCGTATCCCTCGGACTTGGGGAGTGACAGGGCGAACCGGCTGATGGGCCGCTCGGGCGGAGGCACGGGTCGGAACCAGCCCCACAGGGAGATGGCGAGAAGCGCGCCGGTGAGGGCTCCGAGCGTCACCACCCGCCGTCTCCAGGTCCGCACGATGCCGGCCAGCTCCGGAATGCCCTCCGCCCCGTGTCGGAAGCCGTGGCTTCCGAGCGCCTTGAACATCTCGCCACACGAGGAGAACCGATCCGCGGGGACGCGCTCGATGGCCTTGCGGATCACCGCGTCCACGTGGAGTGGGACCGTGGAGCGCCGGGCCCGGGCAGAAGGTGTCTCCCCGGAGAGGAGGCGGGCGATGACCGCCTGGGCGCTGGAGCCGGCAAAGGGAGCCTCGCCCACGAGCATCTCATACAGCACACAACCCAGGGAGTAGATGTCGCTCCGGCGATCCACCGGGTGATCGCCCGTCACCTGTTCCGGGCTCATGTAACCGGGCGTCCCGAGGCTCAGCCCCGTCTCCGTCAGGCGCCGCTCGCCCGCCACGGAGTGGGCCATGGCGATGCCGAAGTCGGCGATGAGTGGGCCGCCCGCGCCCATGAGGATGTTGGCGGGCTTCACGTCCCGATGGACGACTCCCCGATCGTGGGCGGCCTCCAAGCCCTCGGCGACCGCCTTGGTGATGGCCAGGGCCTCTTCCACCGACAGCTGCCGCTCCCGCGACAGTCGCTCCCTCAGGGACTCGCCGTCCACGTAAGGCATGACATAGTAGAGGAGCCCGTCGGCCTCCCCCGAGTCGTGGAGCGGGAGGATGTGGGGATGCTGGAGGGCGGCGGTCGTGCGGATCTCCTCGAGGAATCGATCCGGCCCCACCACGGCCGCGAGCTCGGGCTTGAGCACCTTGATGGCGACCAGGCGTGCGTGCTTCAGGTCTTCCGCGAGGTAGACGGCGGCCATCCCCCCCTCGCCCAGACGACCCTTCACCGTGTACCGACCCTCCAGGGCGGCGCTCAGACGAGTGAGGGGTTCGTCCACGGCGGTTCCTCTACGACGGGGCTCGGGAGGGTACACTGTTCAAGATCCGCGGTCTGAAGCCGCGACCGCAAGTGATTCTCCCCCCGACGCGCCGGGGACGGATCGGGCCTCGTCCTAGAGCAGCGAGACGACCGTCCGGGCCATGGCCTCGAGAACCCCCGGAGGCATCTCCGGTGAGAACGGCAGGTACACCGCTCCCTCGTGGAGCCGCCGGGCGCCGGCCAGCCCTCCCGCCCACCCCGTGTCGTCCTCGACCACGGAGAAGCTCCTCCCTCCCATGGCGTCGATGCCCGCCTTCCGGAGGCGGGACCGTAGGTGTCGGGGCTCTTCCGCCAGCACGGGGATGAGCCAGAAGGCGTGAGGTCGGTGCCGACCCGCGGGTACCGGCACCTCCGGCCCCAGCGCCGCCAGCAGGTGCTCTCCGGCCCGGATGCGTGGCTCGACGGCTTCACGCCCCTGTCGGACCCTCCGCTCGAGAAGCGCCGCGAGGGGAGCCGAGGGACGCCTCCGGATGCGAGGCGTCAGGCCCGGTCCGGGGAAGGCTCTGGTGAGCTTGTTTCCAAGGTCCTGGTGGTCCCTGCCGGCGAGGGCGGCGGCGTCGGCCACCAGGCCGAACACGCCCGGATTGGTCACGGCGTGGAGGGCCCCGTAGGCGAGGAGACGCTTCAGGAAGTCCCCGGCCGGCTGCGTCGGATCGGCGTCGCGCAGCGTCCGCATCCGATTCCGCGTGGCCTCGTCGCGGACCCGTCCCAGACATCCCCCCAGGGCCGTGGCGTTCTTCAGAGGTCCGAAGGAGAACAGCACCAGGTCCGACTCCGGGTGCCCCTTCCACTCCGGTCCCGCATAGGCCTGGGCGCAGTCCTCCATGAGCCGCACCCCTCGCTCGGCCGTGAGGGCGCGCAGCTCGGATACGTCCAGCTGCGCCCCGAAGAGATGGGTGAACACCACCATCCGCGTCCGGTCCGTGAGGGCCGCCGCCACCTCGTCGGGGTCGGGCAGCGTCGTCATCGGATCGATGTCCACCGGGCGGACCCGGAGCCCTTGCTGCCGGGCGATCCACGGCATGTGGGCATGCGTGTACCCGGTGAACACGATCTCGTCGCCGGGCGCCCAATCCACGGCCCTCAGGAACAGATCGAAGGCGGATCGGACAGAGAGGCAGGCCAGGGCGTCCCCGTCGGGAGACCACAGGGCCTCGACGCTCCGAAGGCTGGCATGCAGCTCCAGGGGCGCGACGCACTGCCCCAGCGCGAACCCCCAGTCGGACCACGACCAGTCGATCCGCTTGAAGACCCACATGACGGTGCGTCCCCGACCCGGGCGCCGGCTCAGGCGTCGGCCAGCGCGCCCCGGACCCGGCCCGGCGTCATGGGAAGCTCGTACAGGCGCACCCCGATGGCGTCGAAGATGGCGTTGGCCACCACCGCGCCCACGGTGGTGATGGCGGGCTCACCCCCTCCCTGGGGAGCCAACCCGGGGTTGGCGACCAGGATCGCCTCGATCTTCGGTAGCCACGAGAACCGTGGCAGGTGATAGGAGTCGAAGTTCTCGTCGAAGACGATCCCACGCTCGAACCGGATCTCCTCGCTGAGCGTGTATCCCAGCCCGTGGATGAGGCATCCCTCCATCTGGATCCTGGCCCCCGCGGGGTTCACGATCTCCCCCATGTCCTGTGCGCACACCATCCGCACGACCCGCACGTCACCAGTGGACTGGTCCACGTCCACCTCCGCCATGGTGGCCACGTAGGTGCCGGCGTCCGTCCCGCACGCCACGCCGAAGCCCCGTCCGGACGGCGCCGGCCGCCACTCCTCTCCGAAGGCGTCGGTAACCGTCTGCAGCACCCGCTTCATCCGGTCGTCGGTGAGGTTGGCCATCCGGAAGGACACGGGGTCCATGCCCGCGGCCTTCGCCATCAGGTCCATCTGGGACTCCATGGCGAAGTGGTTCACGTTCGCTCCCGGTCCCCGCCAGGCGCCCACCGCCAGGGGATGGTAGCGCGGACCCCGCCCGCCCCAGCCTCCTTGGGACGTCACGCGGTGGTTGGGGATGTGGTACACGGGAGTCGAGCTTCGATTGCCCCCGTGCATGTTGGCGTAGTCCCACAGGACCAGCCGGGCGCGGGCATCGATTCCCGACCGCACGCGGACGATGGTCGCGGGACGGAACGTGTCGTAGAAGAACTCCTCCCTTCGGGTCCAGGACACCTGCACCGGCCGACCCGAGAGCTTCGCCAGTCGGGCGGCCTCCAGGGCCTGACCGTTGGCGGTCTTGCCACCGAAGCCCCCGCCCACGAAGGGCGTGATGACACGGACGCTCTCCGTCGGACACTCCAGCGTCTCCGCCACGTCACGCTGGAGCGTGAAGGGATTCTGCGTCGACGCCCACACCGTGGTCTCGTCCCCCTGGATGTGGACCAGGGCGGCGTGGGGCTCCATGGGGGCGTGGGCGACGTATTGCGCGTGATAGGTGGCTTCCTCCACCCGCTCCGAGGCGGCCGTTCCCGTGGCCAGGTCCCCGGCTTCCGTCACCACCTGGGCCTCGGGCACGTTCGCCAGCAGGTGCTCGAAGATGGTGGCATTGTCCGGACCCGAGGCCGGCTCCCGCCAGCGGGCGTCGATCTCCACCAGCGCCCGCTCGGCCACGTCGGGGACCTCGTGGAGCACGGCGACGAGGTCGCCGTCCCGGACCACCCTCGCTCCCTCCACCTGCTCGGCGCGGCTCGTATCCACATCCACGAGCTCGGAGCCGTGGGCCGGGGGTCGGAGGATCCTGGCGTAGAGCATCCCGTCCACCCGAATGTCCGCCGTGTACTCGGCTCGCCCGGTGACCTTGAGCTCCGCGTCGGCCCGGGTCGTGGCCACGCCGCAGACCGTGTAGTCCGCCGGGTCGTCCATGGGCGCCTCGCCCTCCACGACCCGCTGGATGCGCCGGCCTCGCGCCAGCTCCGCGTACGTCACCGACACCGAGGGGTCCCGGGTGTCGTAGACCGTTCCGTCCCGGGTCCCCAATCGCTCCAGGGGCGCGTCGAGACGCTCCGCGGCGAGCTCCTTGAGGACGGCCTTGGCCTCGGCCGCGGCTTTTCGCATGGGCGGACCGAAGAACCGGGTGCTCATGGAGCCGAAGGTGCCCATGTCCCAGGGGCAGAGGGCCGTGTCCCCCATCACCGGATCCACCGAGGCGAGGGGCACGTCCAGTTCCTCCGCCAGCAGCTGGGGAAGCGAGGTGTATACCCCCTGCCCCATCTCGATCTTCCCGGTGAAGAACGAGATGCGGCCGTCCTCGCCGATGCGGAGGTACGCGTTGAAGTCGGTGGGGTAGTCTCGGAACTGGAAGGTCCTCCGCGCCAGCAGCTCGGTGATGTCCACCGCGTAGAGGACGAAGATCCCCATGCCCGAGATCTTCAGGAAGTCGCGCCGGGTGGTCATGACCGCGCCTCCTGCAGCGCCTGGGCTGCGGCACGAACGGCGTCGACGACCCGGTTGTACGTCCCGCACCGGCAGAGGTGGCCCTCGAGCCCCTCGGCGATCTGCTCGGGCGAGGGGTCGGGATTCCTGCGAAGGAAGCCCACGGCACCCATGATCATGCCGGGGGTGCAGAAGCCGCATTGGAGAGCGTCGTGGTCGGCGAACGCCTGCTGCACGGGATGGAGGTTGCCGTTCTCCGCGAGACCCTCGATGGTAGTGACCTCCCGGCCCTGGGCGGAGCGCACCGGAGTCCGGCAGGAGAAGGTCGGCCGGCCGTCCAGGAGGACCGTGCACGCGCCGCACTCCCGCTCACCGCAGGCGTACTTGGTGCCGGTGAGCCCGAGCTCGGTTCGCAGCACCCACAAGAGAGGTCGACGGGAGTCCACGTCGATCTCGACGGGCTCCCCGTTGACCATGAACTGGATCGCTCTGGGCATGGGGCCTCCTCGGGTGCGCCTCGACTCTCGCCTCTACCCGGTGACACTCGTGAGCGAAGGGCGGTTGGGCAAGGGGAGGGCGTGGGGCGGAGATCCCGGCACGCCCACTCCGGCGGGGACGCCGCTCAGAAGCCCGTCAGCAGCCAGGCGTTACCCTGGAACGGCATGCTGGCGAAGGCCAGGCGGCGGCCGTCGGGCGAGGCCTTCTGGTGGACGTGCCATTCGTTGGGGCGGTTCCGGAGCACCGTCGCGTTGCCGTCCATGTCGACGTGGAGGAGCACCGGGTAGATCCCCGCCATGGCGAAGCCGCCGTTCAGGAACAGACCCTGTCCGTCGGCCGCCCAGTCCACGAACTCGAACGCAGCCCACTCCCGCACTCGTAGCGCCCGCTCTTCGCCCGAGTTCAGGTGGATCAGGCGCACCACGTCGTCGTCGTTGTGGACCATGGCGATGGTCGATCCGTCCGGCGACAGAGCCCAATTGTCGAAGGGCGGGCGCGTCGTCATCCTCGTCAGCTCAAGGGTCTCGCCGGTGGCGGGATCCACGGCGAGGAACACCGTCGCGTCCCCGTCCCCCTGGGTCAGCACGCACCGGGAGGGAACGCAGTCGATATCCATGAAAGGCCCTTCCGCCACCAGCTCGCCGGCGTCTCCGTCCGACGAGGTACGGTATAGGTTGCCCCGGGCACCGTAGAGCAGCGAGCCGGTGTCGTGGTCCCAGGCTGAGCGCAGCACCGACGAGGAGCTCAAGACCCAGGGCTCCAGCTCACCCGAGCCTGGTCGGACGCCGTAGAGATCGCCGTTGCCCGTGCGACCCGATGACAGGAACAGCGTCTCGCCGTCGTCGGACCAGGAGCTGGGGAAGTCCGAACGCTCATCCACCGTGACCTGGATCTCGTTCGCCAGGCGTCGGCCACCGTCCTCCAGGTCGGCCACCCAGACGTCGGCCTGGTTGCGGACCATGAGGGCCACGACCCGCGAGCAGTCGGAGGTGGCGCTGAGCTGCCGGACGTTCTGTCCGGTCTGACGGGTCCGGCGCACCGGCTCGCCGACAGCCTCGCCCCGCTCGGGGTCCGTCTCTACCGTCCACACGTCCGACGTCACGACGGTCACCTGCCGGCTGAACACCAGCAGGCCGTCGCCGCACCACGTGAAGGGCAGCACCCCGGTCCAGTTCTGGAACAGCCGACCTGTCACGAGGGTGGACCGCTCGCCGCTCTCGACGTCCACGCTCTCGATGGCCCTGCGGCCGCCCCACACGCCGAACGCCAATCTCCGGCTTTCCCCCGCCCACGCGAGCTGCCAGAAGCTCTCGTCGGGAGCGGCCTCGAGAAGGATTCGTGGGTCCTCTCCCCCCGGGCCCACCAG
>JBDHGI010000237.1:0-10453 GCA_039589955.1 Gemmatimonadota bacterium
GTCGGGGGGGTGGACGTGGCAGTCATCGGGCGAGAGGACCTCATTCGCAACAAGAAGGCCCTGGGTCGTAAGCGCGACCTTGCCGACGTCGCGGCGCTGGAGGGTGCGGAGTAGGGGCGGCAGAGCTCGGGCGGGCATTGGAGGAGTCTCTTACCGCCGCGCCTTCCCCCACCGCCGCCAGCAGCTCCCGGAACCAGCTCACCACCACCACGAACCATGGAGTGCTCGCCCTGGGAAGTGACGGCGAGGCGCCGCCCGTCCGGCGAGATGATGACCTCGTGACATCCGACGGCTCGAAATCGCAAGCGTGTGCGCACGAGCCGCCACCCCATGTTGAGGTAACCACCTCGGAGGTCGATGGATGCCGGGGAGAAACGCCTACCGCCGGCCGCGCTTCGGACTTCTCTCACCCCCCGGGAGATCGCTCGTCTCGCTGGCCATCGCTCTTTCGTGCGCCTGCTCGGCGCTGCCCGCGTGGAGTCAGTCCCCCGCCGGGTCTCGAGAGATCACGACGCGCACGCTCCCCAACGGCCTGGAAGTGATCGTCGCACCGAGCGGCTCGGTGCCACTGGTCACGGTGGAGGTGGTGGTGCGGAACGGCGCCTTCACCCAGCTGACTCCCGAGGAGGAGGGGCTTCCCCATCTCCTCGAGCACATGCTCTTCAAATCGGAGAAGAGCTTCCTGGAGCGCGCCTCGGAAATGGGTGGGATCTCCAATGGGACCACGGGGGCGGAAGCGGTCACCTATCACATCACGGTTCCCGCCGAGCACCTGGACGAGGCCATGAGCCTCATGTCCGACCTGGTCCGTGACCCCCGGTTCGAAGAGGATGACCTGGAGCAGGAGCGGGGCGTGGTCCGGGGCGAGCTCGAGCAGGCCTCGACGGATCCCTTCCAGGTCTTCGCCTACTACGAGAGGCTCTTCCTCTGGGGGGACGCCTCGCCCCGGAAGAGTCCCGGCGGCTCGCTCGTCACCCTGGCCCAGGCCACGGTCGGGCTCCTGGATCGATACTACCGGCGGTTCTACGTGCCCAACAACGCCGCGCTCATCGTTTCGGGCCGGGTCGATCCCGGGAGGGCGTTCGAGTCGGCGGAGCGCCGGTTCTCACGGTGGGAGTCGGGCGCCGACCCCTTTGCGGCCCTGGATCTGCCACCCATCCCACCGCTGGGGGGCGACACGGTCTTCGTGGTGCCGCACCAGGCCAGCGGCATCACGTTTTCGGTGGTGTGGCACGGTCCCTCGGCTCGGGAGGACCCTCGGGGCACCGTGGTCGCACAGGTGCTGGCCGCGGTGGGGAACTCCTCCCTGGGACCGTTCCAACGGGCCCTGGTGGATCCTGGGCTCTTCCAGGAGGTCGCCTTCAGCTTCGAGCCGCTCAATCACGTCGGCCCGCTCAGGCTGGTGGCCAGAACGATGCCGGAGAAGCTGCCCGAGGCCGCGCACGAGCTCCGGGATCTGCTGGGACGCCTGGGTACCCCGGCGTTCATCTCCGCCGCCGACCTCGAGACCGCCAAGGCGGCGCTCCGGGTTGACCGAGCACTTCAGGAAGAGGAGATCCCTTCTGTCGCCCACCAGCTCGCCACGGACTGGAGTATCTCGGGGGTGGAAGCCTATCGAGGGTACGACGCGGCGGTGCGAGCCGTGACGCTCGACGACCTTCACGCCTTCGCCACCCGCTATCTCGAGGCAGGCCACCGGGCCGTCGGAATGCTGGTCGCACAGGAGACCGTCGAGGAGCACCAGGACGTCCTGGTCCGCTCGCTGGAAGGATGGATTCGACCGTGACCATCCGTGGGTCGGACGTGATTCGCGTCGTGGTCACGCTCCTGTGTGCCCCCGCCTGTCCTCTGCATGGACAGATGTCCCCGGCCACGCTCCACGACGTGGACGGAGTGAAGCTCATCCACCGTGAGATCCCAGGGAGTCGGGTCTTCGCCGCTCACGTCTACCTGCTGGGTGGACCCACGCTGTCGGGCGATTCCCTGGCGGGCATCGAACCCCTGTTTCTCAACACGGCGGAGCGCGGCACGGAACGGTATCCGGGCTCGGCCTCTCGTGAGGCCATGAGCAGACTGGGCGGCAGGACCTTCGTGTCCGCGGCGTTCGACTGGACCGTGTACGGGCTGACGGGACTCAGCGAAGATCTCCCGGCCCTATGGGACATCTTCGTGGACAGGCTCGTGTCGCCCGAGCTTCGGTCGGACGCGACCGAGCAGGAGAGGGAGCGCTCCGCCGCGAGGCGCCGAGCCACCCTGGATGACCCGGCCGACCGGGCCACCGCATTGGCGGCCGCTCACGCCTTCCGAGGCCACCCGTACGGGATCCCCCCCTACGGCACGCCTGGAACGCTGGCGGCCATCGACCGGGACGCGCTCCGGAGCTTCCATGAGCGCCACATCGTGAAGTCCCGCCTCCTCGTGGTGATCGTAGGAGGCGTCCGCGAGGCGCAGGCAGGAGATCTGGTGGCCACCGGGCTCGGTGGCCTTCCCGTGGGCGACTTCGAGTGGACGCCTCCGCCTGTGTGGAGCGCGGATTCCACCACCGTGACCGTGGAGGAGCGAAGCATCGCCACCAACTACGTTCACGGCTTCTTCGGTGGTCCATCCACGACCGACGAACAGTACCCGGCGTTCGAGTTTGCCGTGGCCCTGCTCTCGAGCTTCATCTCGGCACAGAGCCGCTCGATCGGTCTGTCCTACTCCACCGGCGTCGCTCCCGTGGGCGCCGCCGCGTCGGGAGGGATGATCTACCTCTCCAGCCGCAGGCCGGGGCCCGCGGTAGCGTATCTCAACCTCGGCCTCCAGTTCCTGAAGGGAGCCATTCTGAACCGCAGCGCGATCCGGCAGTGGGGCCGGGAGGCCGCCTATCAGTACTACGCCCAGAACCAGAGTCCGGGGCAGCAGTCCGACTTCCTGGCCCGGAGCTACCTCTTGCGGGGCTCCCTCCAATCCGTGGACGAATTCGTGGAGGAGCTCCACGATATCGACCCTGTCGACGTCCGGCGCATGGCGCGCGAGTACTTGCGGAACATCCAGTGGGCCTTCGTTGGAGACCCCGCCCTGCTGCCCGAGAAGGGCCTGCGTCTGTACTGACGACCACGGAGTCTCGGCCGCTTGCCCATCCGAGATCCCCCGCCCACCTGGTTGTGTGAACCGTGACCTCAACATAAGGGTGCCTCAGGGCGCGCAAATCCGTGGCGATGCCGAGCGCGGCCGGCTACTCCGAGGCCATGCCTGGATCGGACGCACGTTCGTACCACGAAACCCTGGCGCGCGGGACCCCGAAAACCGTATATATCCCGAAAGTCCACAGCGAGGCCGGAGAGGATTCGGGATGTGCAGGAAGCGGGAGTACGAGGCGGAGGTGCGCGCCGTGATCGGCGAGGAGAAAGGGACCACGGTGGTCACCATGCGGGGGCCGGAGGTGGCCGGATCGCTGGCGCTCCCCCTTCCTGTCGAGACCCTGAAGCCGGGGACCATCGTTCGGGTCACGCTGGAGAGTCCCCGTTAGCCGACCCCCGAACCGGCGGCGTTTCAGGTGAAACGCCTCCCGGGGCGGCTCGATGTCAGCGCGGGTCGCGCCCGCCTTCGCGCCGGGCTGGAAGTCCGCCCGCCTACCCTCCCGCGAGCCCGGCCTCCAGCTCCTCCACGAGCACGTCCATGTCCTCCCGGGTAGCCAGGCGGCTCGTAACGCACGCCCTCAGGGCGCCGCGTCCCGCCAGGGTCACCTTGGAGATCCAAACCCGGCCCCTGGCGAGCACCGCCGACAGGACGTCGTCCATTGCGCGCTCGCCCGCCTCGATGCGGGGGTGGGTCACGCAGCACACGGGGAGCGGGGTCCGGGACACGTGGGTCCAGCCCGCCTCATCGAGGCGGAGGCGCAGGTGGTCTCCCAGGTCGGCCTGGCGCTCGATCATGTCGGCGTACCCCTCGGCGCCCCGCGCCGCCAGCGCCATGAAGAGCTTCAGGCCAATGAAGCGCCGGGACCACTGCACCGACGTGACGAAGGGGTCGACGGAGCCGTGGCCCACGCTGGGCATGTAGGCCGTCTGCACCCGGAACGTCTCGTCCAGCACCGAGGGGTCCCGGCAGAAGAACATCCCCGCGCCCATGGTCATGTTGAACCACTTGTGGGCGTCGCACGTGACGGAGTCGGCGCGCTCCACCCCGGCCAGGAACGGCCGGAGGCGAGGGCTGAGGGCCGCCGCCCCGCCCCACGCCGCGTCCACGTGGAACCAGGCTCCCGTCTCCCGGCACGCCTCGGCCACCTCCTCCAGGGGATCGATGATCCCCGCCGCGGTGGTCCCCGCCGTAGCCGCCACCATGACGGGCGTGAAGCCCGCCTCCCGGTCGCCCTCCATCTGGGCCCGGAGCGCCGCCACGTCCATGCGCAGGTCGGCGTCCACGGGCACGACCCGCAGCGCGTCCCGGCCCACTCCGGTCATATGGCAGATCTTCGTGAAGGAGTCGTGGGCGCCGGCGGAGTGGTACAGGGTCGGCCGGAAGTCCAGGGCCGCCAGCCCCCGGTCTCCGTATCCGGGCACACGGGACGTCAGGGCGGCCAGCATGGCGGTGAGATTGGCCTCGGCCCCTCCGCTCGTGAAGTGCGCCGCCGTGGTCTCGACCGGGAGCCCCAGCCGTCCGGTGAGCCAGCGGAGGACGTGCTGCTCGATCTCCACCGCGGCGGGCCCGTGGGACCAGACGGCGAGGTTGGGGTTGTGAACGGCGGCCAGGATCTCGCCCGCCACCGCCTCCTCCATGGGCGTGGGGTTGAAGTACCCGAAGTAGCGGGGATGGACGGTGTGGACCGCCCACGACTCGAGCATCCGCGACACGTCGTCCACGAGCTCGGCGGACGCCACCGGCTCCGTGAAGTCGTAGCGCTCCAAGTGGGCACGGATCTCCAGGGGGTCGGGGACGGTCTGCACCGGAAGGTCGGCCACGCGCTGCAGGTACGCTTCGCCCCGGGAAAGGGCCTGACGAAGGATGGAGGCCATGGCTCGGCGGCTGTTCGGGTCGTCCGGACGAGGAATCCGTGGGAAGGCCCCTTGGGGCGGCTCCCTCGGAGCCTCAGTCTAAGGCGCCGGCCATCCGGCCTCCACCGGAATCCGGGCGTCGAACCCGGCGGGTGAGCCACGACGCCGGAGACCCTCTCCTCCCTGTCGGGCCTTGACGACACCCGTGGCAGTGAGAGCTTCCGAGGCGTCGTCCCCCGTTTCCCACTCCCCGAACACCTGCCCATGCCGTCACCTGCCCATCTCCGCTCTCCCCTGGTCGCCTTGACCCTCCTCGTCCTCGCGGCCTGCGCCGACCGCCCGGCGTCCCAGACCGATGCGCCCGGGGCCGAGGTCCAGTCGGTGTCGGCCCAGGCCACGCTGGAGACGGCCATCGCGCTGGACGTGATGAACGCCCGCGAGCCGATGCCCGGCTTGATCACCGCGGGCCAGCTCACGGAGGACCAGATGAATGTCCTCGCCGCGGCAGGGTACAAGAACTTCGTGTCTCTGCGTCTTCCCGGAGAGGACGGGGCGGGCTGGGAGGAAGCCTTCGCCGGCAGCCAGGGGCTGACGTTCACCCGCCTGCCGGTCTCGGACGCCGAAGGCCTCACCCGCGGGAATGTGGAGGAGATGGACCGGATCCTCGACGCCGCCGGTGACGAGCCCACCGTCCTCTACTGCTCTAGCAGCAACCGGGTGGGCGCCATGCTGGCGCTGCGCGCCCACTGGCTGGAGGGTGTGGATGCCCCTCAGGCGTTGGAGCTGGGCCGAGCGGCCGGCATGACGCGCCTCGAGCCCACGGTCACGCGGGTGCTGGGCGAAGAGTAGGGGCGCCCTGGCGGGATCCCCGAGCCGATCTGCTACCTGACCTCCCGGGGGGATCCGGGGAACAGCTCGTGGTACGGCAGCACCCGCTCCCGGAACTCGGCCAGGATCGAGAGGGTCTTTCGGAGCGCCGGGACGTTCTCCGGCGGTACTCGGTGGAAGAACAGATCCACGAACACCCCCTCGTCCCTGGTGCGCTGGAGCAGCGCCCGCAAACGATCGCGCCCCTGGGGCGTGGTGTAGGGGAGGCTGTCGGCCTCCATTCCCGTCATGTCGAGGGGCTCGGAGGGCATCCAGCCGACGAGGCTGTCAGTCGGGTAGAAATAGTTCGCCGCGACACCACGTGCCGCGCGGTGGTACCTGGCGACGGCCTTTCGCTCCCGGTCGCCCCACTGGTGGTAGGGGACGATGAAGATGTCGCTTCCCCGGAAACCCTGAGCATCGAGAAACTCTTTGCCCTCCCGTACTTCACGGTCGAGTTCCGCATCGGTGAGGTCGGTAAGGCGGGCGTGGCTCATGGTGTGATTCACCAGGGACCATCCCTCCTCATGCAGCGCTTGCAGATGCGAGAGGTCGAGATACCCGGACCACTCCACGCTGCCTGGGTTCACGGCGACGTTAGCCGAGAGATCGAATTCCTGGAAGACGGGAAGGGCCTGGTCGTAGGTAGTCCGCCAACCATCGTCGAAGGTCACCGTGATGGCCCCTCGGAGCGTCACGGTCACGAGGAGGGAGTCTGAGGAGGCTCCCACCGAGCCCGTCACGTAGACGACCCCCGCCTGCCGGCCCGTGACGAGGCCGTCGGCAGCTACCGTGGCGACGGCCGAATCCGAGGAGGTCCAAGGCACCTGTGTCGACTGCGCGGCGTTTCCGTAGGCATCGGCGAACGCCGGTACGAGCAATACCGTCTCACCCGCCGCGCTCATGAGGACGCTGTCTGCGCTCAGGATCAGGACCGCCGGCGGACCCGCGTGGGCGTCCGCAAGGAACTCGACCGAGACGGTTGACCCATGGGAGTCGACAGTCGCCATGGCGCGCTGGACTCCCGCACGGTCCCCCAGCGTCCACAGAGCCTCGGCACCCAGGTGACCATCACGCCCGATCGCGGCGCTCCCCCTTCCTCCCGGACACGGACGGAGATCGGGACGTCGGTGGCGACCTCGGCCGACAACGTCGGGGTGCCCATCACGTCGAGGCTCAGATGCTCCTCGGCGGGTGGCGCCAGGCCGTCACCGCACGATGCCAGGCCGAGACCTGCGGCGCCCATCAACAGCAGGCGACGGAACGGTCGGATCATGTGGTGGTCCTTCCTGCTCGAGATGAGGCCAGCCTCTCCCGGAAGCTCGGTCCTTTCCAGCTCGCGCAAGTGCTTCCGATAAAGTCGACAGCACAAGCAAGGAGCATACCGCGCCGGTCGGTCTACCCGTCGATCGTCACGGAGGACCGGATTCTCGCTCCGCCCGGCAACTTGTCCCCTTCCGACAGGCCTCTCCGCCGGACGGAGCTGACCGCCGTGAGCCGGCAAGCCGTGTCGGTCTCCGGAAGCGGCTGTCGGGAATCCCGGGCTCACCCGCGGGGTGCGCCGCTGGCTCCCCCTGGCGCCCTGGGAGTTTGCCCCCGCACAACCTCCAACCTACGATCCGGAGCAGAGCGGCCTTCGTAGACCGCGGGCCTTCAAGGACGACCGATTGATGCGCGCTTCGTATCTCGCCTCCCTCGCCTTCGGGGCGGCCCTGCTGGCCGCGTCCGCCACGCCCAGCCTCGCCCAGGAGCGGACCCTCGCCGTGGTGGGGGGCTTCCTCATCGACGGGTTCGGGGGCCCGCCCCGCCCGGACGCCATCGTGCTCGTCCGGGGTGACGAGATCGTCGCGGTAGGCGACGAGGGCGACATCGTCGTACCGCCGGGAGCGGAGGTCATCGACGCCAACGGCTACACGGTGATGCCGGGTCTCATCGACACCCACGTGCACCTAGACATCATCGGGCACGGCGACTACCCGACGTGGCACGACATGGTGCGGGCGGACTACGCCGAGGTCATGGAGCTGGCGGCGGCGCAGCTCCTGGCCCACGGGGTGACCACCGTGAGGGACGCCGGCGGAGAGCTCGAATCCCTCGTGCGCACCCGGGAGCGCGTCGAGCGCGGGGAGATCCCCGGCCCCAGGCTGCTCATCGGGGGCGGCTGGATCCAGAACTGGCCGGAGGAGCGGGTCCAGGCCCATCACCGGCGCTTCAACGTCACGGTGCACACGGCGGAGGAGGCCCGGCGGGCCACCCGTCGGCTCATCGAAGGGGGCGCCGACGTCATCAAGGCGTACACCGGGCTGACGCTGGAGCAGATGCGGGCGATCTCCGACGAGGCGCACCGCCTGGGCAAGATCGTGGGGGCGCACGTCTACACCGACGAGGAGATCCAGATCGCCATCCGGGGCGGCGTCGACTTCCTCGATCACGCGGGCTCCGGACACCAGAACCCGCTCTACAATGAGGAGACCCTGCGCCTCATGGCGCTCACCCAGATTCCGGTGGGCCAGTCCATCTCCCATAGAGTGACGCTCTACCCCGCGCACGTGGCGTGGCCCGAGCGCATCGACGATCCCGAGCTCCACCGCGAGCTGGGCCGCTTCGCCGAGCCCATCGTCGAGTCGCTCCGGGACTTCCCGAGCCTCTCCTACTTCGGGCGGATCCAGCTCCAGATGCGCGTCGCGCCGGAGGCGGCGGCCCAGCTCTTCGCCGCCGGGGTGAAGATGATCATGGGCACCGATTCGGGAACTCCGGGCTTCTTCCACCGGGACGCCGTGTGGCGGGAGGCGGACGCCCTGGTGCGGCTGGCGGGGATGAGCCCCAACGAGGTGATCCTGGCCGCCACGAGGGACGCCGCCGAGACGCTCCGCGTCAACGCGGGCCGCATCGAGCCGGGGAGGCTGGCAGACATCATCCTCGTGAAGGGCAATCCGCTGGAGAGCGTCCACCACCTTCAGAACGTGGAGCTCGTCATCAAGGGCGGCGTGGTGCAGATGCCCTACGGGTCGCGGTAGGGGTCGATCGCCGACGGCGGACTCGGCCACGAGTGCGGCGGCCCTTGAGTCCCGACAGAGAGTCCGATTATCATATAATCATATTATCCTATCGCACAGCGACCGATGCACCGCATCTCCATCACCTATCTCGCTCGGAACCTGGCCGACGTCGCGAACCGCGTCCTCTACCGGCGCGAGCGCTTCACGGTGATCCGCGGAAACCGCCCGGTCCTGGAGCTGGTGCCCATCCCTCACGGGCGGCGGCTGGGTGATCTCCCCGGGATTCTCGCCGGACTTCCTCGGCTGGGAGAGGAAGAGGCCGAGCGCCTGGGCCGGGACATCGACGAGGCCCGGACCGAGCTCGGCCACGAGTCGAAGGACCCGTGGGACTCCTGATCGACACATCGGTCTTCATCCACCACGAGCGGGGTCGGTTGGACCTGGCTCCGCTGGTGGAGGGACGAGGGGACGATGAGATCCACGTATCGGTCATCACGGCCAGCGAGCTTCTGCACGGGGTGCATCGAGCCCGGGACCGAACGACCCGCGCTCGTCGGTCCGCCTTCGTGGAGGCGGTCCTCGCCGAGTTCTCCCTCCTACCGATCGATATCCTGGCAGCGCGGACACACGCGCGGCTGTGGGGCGAGCTTGCAGAAGAAGGAATGCTGATCGGTGCGCACGACCTATGGCTCGCGGCCACCTGCGTGGGTCGCGGCCTCACGCTGGCCACGGGGAACATCCGGGAGTTCGGGCGTGTGCCCGGGTTGGATGTGGAGGTGTGGGGAGCGGGGTGAGGACGGGGTCGCCCGGGTAGTCCTCATCCTGTGGCGGGATTCCTCCATCCCTGCGTAGTTTCCCATCCGTCATCCTCCAGGAGGACGCGTGCGGGTCCGGATCCTGCGTGGCATCTCTCTCACCGCCCTGCTGATCGCCTTGGTCTGGCTCGTGGTCGCCCCCGACTTCGAGCCCCTCATCACGGCCATCCTCGCGCTCGGAGCCTTCCTCTCGGCGGGCCTCGTCGATCCGAAGCGGCCGAAGGACCAGCCCGCGGAGGCCGAGCGGCCGGCCCTTCCTCCGCGGGAGCCGTCGTCGGAGCAGCCGTCCGTTGCCGTGCTGCCTCTGAGGAACCTGAGCGCCGATCCCGAGGACGAGTTCTTCAGCGACGGGATGACCGAGGACGTCATCACCCACCTCTCCAAGATCCGTGCGCTGAAGGTCATCTCCCGCACCTCCTGCATGCTCTACAAGAACAAGGAGCTGCCGCTGAGGGAGATCGCCGCCGAGCTGGGCGTGAACCACGTCCTCGAGGGGAGCGTCCGGCGAGACGGGGAACGACTCAGGGTCGTGGCCCAGCTGATCGACGCCCGCACCGATCGGCATCTGTGGGCGGATACGTTCGACCGTCGTCTGACCGACGTCTTCCAGATCCAGAGCGAGATCGCCCAGCGCATCGCCGAGGCCCTGCACGCGCATCTGTCCGCCGGGGAGCGGAAGCGCATCGAGGTCGTGCCGACGGACAGCCTGGAGGCGTATAACCTCTGTCTTCTGGGCCGCCATTTCTGGAACCGGTGGACCGAGGGGGACATCGTCCGGAGCACGGAGTACTTCTCG
>JBDHGI010000238.1:0-6701 GCA_039589955.1 Gemmatimonadota bacterium
CATGCGCCTGCCGCGTGGATCACCGAGCTGGCGTTTGGGCTCACCGCCGTGAGCAGTGCGATCTACCTCTGGCTGAGAGACGAGCGGGCCGACGCCGTCGCGGTCACGGCGGCGGAGGGTGGCATGTTCTTCGCCGCGCTCCTCCTGCTGGCAGGACCGCTATGGGGCAAGGTGGCCTGGGGCGCGTACTGGAGCTGGGAGCCTCGCCTCACGGTGACTCTCCTGCTCGTGCTCATTTACGTCGGCTACTTCCTGGTTCGCGGCGCGGCGAAGAGCCCGGAGCGAGGAAGGACCTATGCGGCCGTCGTCGCCATCGTCGGCGCGCTGGACATCCCGCTCATTCACATGAGCGTGTACTGGCTCCGATCACTGCATCCCGCTCCGGTGGTGGTGCGCCCGGGAGGACCCACGGCGGATCCGCGCATGCTGGTGACCCTGCTGGTGACCATGGCCGCCTTCACCCTCGTGTTCCTGGGACTCTTCTGGATCCGGTATTCGCTGGAGGTAGGGGAGCGCACGTGGCATGCCGCTCGGGTACGGGCGAAGGAGGCCGTGACATGACACGCTCTGACCTTTTTGTCTACATCGTGCTGGCTGCCGCGTGGATCTTGATCGCCCTCTGGATGTACCGGATCGGGAGAAAGGCCGATCGCGTCCAAGCGCTGATGGAGGCAAGTGGCGGAGCCGAGGAATCGGCGCGGGCGGCTATTCCAGAACGGGGCAAGACCGGGTAGGCGCTCTTGCGCGACGCCGGCCTGGCCCCTCATCCAGCAGGGCACGTGACGGCGACCTGCGAGGGAGGCGACGGCCGAGGTTCTCCAGGCGCCGGTCTACCTCGAGGGTTGGGCCCTTCCCCTCAGCCGAGCGCCGATTCTCCCTCCGAGACTCGCCCCGACCAATCCCAGAGCGAGGTAGGGCAGGTCGTCGCCGAAGAACGATGCGAACTCGCCCGAGGTGATCACCCCAACCGTGACGAGCAGCAGTCCAGGCGCAACGACCCACAGCCCCCACCTCCAGCTGCCACCCGGCCAGACCATGCCCAACAGCAGCCCCGCGACACCGAAGATCACCGTCGAGATCACGAGAGCTGTGGCGAGCGAAGGCGACTCCAGTGGTAGGTTGGCTGGTGCGAAGGCCGCGAGAAGACCCAGGAAGATGGCGATCGCGTATGCGAAGCGCGGCGGACGGCTCATGGAGACTCCTTTGGTTCGGTAACGATCTGTGCGGTGGTCAGGCGAACCCTACGGGGCACGACGGTCGTTTGAGTCATGCGTGGCGCATATGGCCACCAAACAAGGCCCCTGGGGAGCACGTGCCGCCCAACGCTAGAGGATCATCACGCACCCGCCTGTAACATGCGCTACAACCGGCCACCGCACCGTGTCGGTCCGTGCGCCTGGACCTTCGGCCTCAGCCTCCGGAGCTGTCGGGAGCCTCTCCCGGTGCTCCGATCTCGAACGCACCCCACGGCCTCGCCAGCGGGCGAGGCTCCCGCGTCATGATGTCCTGCTCCACGTATCGCTGGAACGCGTCGGCGAACATGCAGTTGCGCTCGGCCCAGAGCGCCTTGCCGCCAGGCGTGGAGAAGAAGTTCATCGAGACGCATTCCCAGGCGCGCCACAGCTCCGCAGCCGACAAGCCCTCGCGCCACTCATCGTACGGCCGTCCACGGGGGACCCCTCTGCTCGCCGAGGAGGCTCCATCCGAGGGGGATGAGGTGGACCGAGGCCAGAAGGCACGTCACCAGGCCGACGCCACCGATCAATCCGAGCTCCCGGATTCCCGTGAACGTGGTCAGCGAGAGGGCCGCGAACGCGCCGGCGGTCGTGAGCGTCGTGAGCGTCATCGCCCCGCCGGTCTCGCGCAGCCAGGAGGCCAACCCCTTGCGCGTCCTCCGCTGATCCTTAAAATAGAGACGGCACATTAATTGAATATTGAAACATCTGCTGGGAGGAGACCGTGTCAGACAGGAAGATCATCGCGGTGCTGGGCGCCACGGGTGCACAGGGAGGCGGGCTGGTCCGTGCGATCCTTGACGATCCGGACGGCGGGTATGCGGCCCGCGCCATCACCCGCAATCCGGCCTCCGAGACAGCAAGGGGACTGGCCGAAGCAGGTGCCGAAGTGGTGCAGGCGGATCTGGACGACCAGGCCAGCCTCGAGAAGGCCTTCGAGGGAGCGTACGGGGTTTACGGCGTGACGAACTTCTGGGAGCACTTCTCACCCGAGAAGGAGACGGCGCAGGGAGCCAACATCGCCCGAGCATCCGCGGCCGCGGGCGTGAGCCACGCGATCTGGTCCACCTTCGAGGACACGCGGAAGTACGTACCCTTGGACAGTGACCAGATGCCTACGCTCATGGGTAGATACAAGGTGCCCCATTTCGACGCCAAGGCCGACGCGAACCACTTCTTCACCGACTCCGGCGTCCCGACCACCTTCCTCCTCACCAGCGGGTATTGGGAGAATCTGATCCACTTCGGCTGGGGACCGCAGCGCGGCGAGGACGGGTCGCTCAACCTGGTGATGGCCATCGGAGACGCCAAGATGCCGAGCATCGCCGCCGGTGACATCGGGCCCTTGGCGTACGGCGTGTTCAAGCGTGGAGACGAGCTCGTAGGCAGGAGCGTAGGCGCTGCGGGCGAGCATCTCTCGGGCGCCGAGATGGCTGCTCAGACCAGTGAAGCCCTGGGGATGAAGATCGGATACTGGGCCGCCCCGCCCGAGGTCTACCGGTCCTTCGACTTCCCCGGTGCCGAGGACGTGGGCAACATGTTCCAGTTCAAGCGGGATTTCGAGGATGTCTATCGCGGCAACCGCGACCTGGACCTCGCGCGGGCGCTCCATCC
Source organism: Gemmatimonadota bacterium (assembly GCA_039589955.1). Taxonomy (GTDB): domain Bacteria; phylum Gemmatimonadota; class Gemmatimonadetes; order Longimicrobiales; family Gaopeijiaceae; genus SZUA-318. The sequence continues at coordinate 2,850 of JBDHGI010000238.1, forward strand.
CGGCCTGCGAACGTACCGCGAGTGGCTGGCCGAGAGCGGGAGCGAGATCCCGATTCCCGATTGACGGGATGGGGCGGGGCAGGCCGCAGGAGGCCTGGCCCGCCCCTTGAGGGCAAGAGTTGCTGCCGACCGAAATCCTTTTCCTCGCTCCGGCCCGCACATTGAGACCCTGAATCTCTCGGTACCCCCGTAAGCTCCTCTCATCAAGACTCTTAAGGCCTTGCGGTCCCTTGGCTCACGCGGGGCGAAGATCTTGCAGAGGCGTGGGGGCATATGCCAATCGGGCTCTCACATCTGGTGGAAGCTCGGATGAACGGGGGGAATAGGAGTCTTCATGCGCATGCGGTATCCCACCGTCGCGGTGATGGTCGCCCTGGGTCTGACGCCAGGGTGCGGAGACGGCCCGGTGGGCGTCCAGTCGCCGCCAGTCGAGGATCCACCCGCCGCCTCCAACACTGCTCCCGACTTCAGTGCGATCCGCGACCTGCTGGACGATCCCCTGGTCCACGAGCTTCTGGCCCTGCATGGGGACCAGGTCGCTGCCCGGATGGCCAACGAGGTCATCTCGGCCCTGGCCGCTCCGCCCAGCACGATTCAGATCACAACCATCCAGGCGGCTCTGATCCGGCTCCAGGAGCGTCTGATTCCGCCGGAAAGCGAAGGGAAGCCCGAGCTTCCGTCGGCGGTGTTGGGCCTTGTCGTTGCCGAGGCCGAGGCCGCGTTGGCTACGCTCTAGAGTGCGAACGAGGACATAGACGATGGGAAGGATACGCGGAGTGCCGAGCGCGCTCATGGTGGCCACGATGATGTGGGGCTGGATCGGGCCGGCCGAGTTGAGCGCACAGGATGGCAACGGAGGCGAAGCCACCGAGCCCGAAGTGATCTACCTCTGCTACCAGCAGGGCTCGGGTGTCGTATACAGGATCAATCCCCCGGACAAGCCCGGGCACAACCCCAAGTTGAAGAACCAGTGCACGGGCAAGAAGCACGCCGTGCTCAGCTGGACCGTCGGGGTCCCGGGGCACGACCACGGAGCCATGAACGGCCTGAGCGACGATGACCACCCGGAGTACCTGCGCGAGGGTGAAGCGGCTGGTGGCGACCTTCACGGCAGCTACCCGAACCCAACCGTCAAGGGCTTTCGGGGCCAGAGCATCTCCGGAAACGCACCTACGGCGCCCGGCCAGGTGCTGACCTGGAATGGCAGCGAATGGGGCCCTCAGGCTCCGGCCGCGGGAATCGGGGCCTTCGGCACGAACACGAACTGGGCTGCGGCCGGACGCGGCCGCGAGTGCACCCTCGGGGAGGTCATCCTCACCGCGGGCGCCGTGGCCAACGGTGTTCCGGCGAACGGGCAGCTGCTCCAGATCGCGTCGAATACGGCGCTATTCTCGTTGCTGGGCACCCAATACGGTGGGGACGGAAGGACCACCTTCGGGCTGCCGGACCTTCGGGATTCAGCGCCGAACGGACTCACCTACTCGATCTGCGTGGCGGGCATCTTCCCGTCGCGAAGCTAGCTGTACTCCCCTGACAACGAGCTCGACGATGCATAGGAGACACTGGCGGGTGTGCTCATGTATGCTAGCGCTTTGCACCGTAACCCTCGCGGCTGCATGCGGAGACGGTGCGAACGCGATCGGCCCTGAGAACCAGCTCGAGGTCACGAACGCCGTCGACCAGTTCCAGTTCCAACTCACGGCCCTCAACGGCGTGACCGACAGGCGAGTGTACGACTGGGAGAACACCGGCCCCCGGGCGACCATCGACATCAGCCAATCCCTCACTGGGACCTCGGCCATGCTCGTGATTCGGGATGCCGATGATGCCGTCATGTACGAGGGAGACATCGCCGATGACAACGATGGGACGACGCAGGACGGTGTGCCCGGTACTTGGCGGATCGAGGTGGTGCTCACGAACGTCAGTGGCACCTTCAACTTCAGGGTCCAGAAGGCCACCTAGGACCCGGAGCGCTGCCCCGGTGAAGGGCCTTCCGTCCACCGGCCTGTCGCGCCTCTGATGCCTACAACCGCTTCGGCATCGACTCCATTGTAGCTCCGCCGTCCCCGCCGCCGTATAGATACGGGTGAGCGCCACCACGCGGGAGCGGTTGGACGATGAGCACCAGATCTCTGAGGCGTGCGGTGTTCCTGGCCACGGTTCTGGGTGCATCGTCCGTGCGGGGGCAGGAGGCTGGATCACCCTCCCTGTTCGCGTCGGACGAGGTGCTGGAGCTTACCCTTGCCGCCGATTTCTCCCTCCTGAAGTCGGACCGCGAGGAAGAGACCCCGGAGCGACCGGGTACCTTGACCCTCCAGGCGGCGGACGGACGCCAGCTCGTCCTCGACGTGCAGCTCCGCACCCGTGGGAGCTTCCGCAAGGAGAGGGCGAATTGCAGCTTCCCGCCTCTTCGCCTCAACCTCGAGGAGGAGCAGGTCGTGGGGACGGTCTTCGAGGGTCAGGACAAGCTCAAGATGGTAGGCAGCTGCCGGCCCCACCGGCCCTCGTACGAGCAGCTGGTACTCCAGGAGTACCTGGCCTACCGGACGTTTGCCCTGGTCAGCGACGTCGCTTTCCGGGTACGCCTCGCCAGGATCACCTACGTGGACCAGTCCGGCGAGGAGGAGCCTTCGGGGCGTTTCGCGTTCTTCATCGAAGACGACGACGCACTGGCCGCGCGCCTGGGCGCCCGGGTGATCGAGCTTCCTGAGGGAAGGAAGCTGCCCCCGCGCTACATCGATCCGACCACAGAGGCCCGCATGGCCCTGTTCCAGTACATGATGGGGAACACCGACTGGCTGGATGACGTCGGACACAACGTCGAGCTGCTGGACCTCGGCGGCAGGGCGCTGACGGTGCCCTACGATTTCGACTTCTCGGGCATCGTCAACGCACCGTATGCGATTCCGCACCCCCGCCTGGGGCTCCGCTCGGTTCTTGAGCGCCGCTTCCTGGGTCGGTGCTGGCCCGGGATGGACATGGATCCCGTGGTGGAGACGTTTCGGGGGCTTCGGGTCGAGATCCTCGGCCTGTACGAGACCTTCCCGTACCTGGAGGAGGAGGAGCGAGACCGAGCGATTCGTTATCTAGCGGCCTTCTTCGACGACATCGAGAGCTCGGAGCGTGCCCAGCTCCGAATCCTGCGTCACTGCCGGGCCTCACCGTAGGAGCAGGCCGGGCTGTCCTACCGCGCCACCGTCACCCTGGAGTATCCTATGCCGTCCGGCCCGGAGCCTGCCGGAAGGTAGCCCACGACCTCACGGCTGTGGACATCCACCACGGCGATCCGCCCTGCCCGGGAGAGGGACTGGAAGAGGTGCCGTCCGTCCGGGTGCAGCGTGAGCCCCTGGGGGCCCTCGCCGGGGAAGTCGATGCGCCCCAGCTCCTCATAGCTGTCTCCGTCGAAGAAGCGCAGCGTCTCGTTGCCGAGGTCGGGGATGATGATCTGCTCCATCCCGGGAGTCAGGAAGATCCGATAGGGCCAGGCGAAGCCGTCTGCGACGAGCGATGCCGATCCGTCGGACGTGTCGAAGGCCGTAACCCGGCCGGTGTCGTTGCTGCCGGCGAACACCCGCCTGCCGTCCGGCGACACGCTCACCGCCTCGGGGGCGGCGGGTGCGTCGAAGGCCCGGACCTTGGCGCCGGCCTCCACGTTCAGCTCGCTCACGGTGTTGGAGCCGATGTCGCCGGTCCAGATCCTCGATCCGTCGCCGGTGACGGCCAGCATGTGGGAGCCCTGTGCGTCGGTGGAGATTCCCGCGACGATCTCGCCATCGGACACTCGGACCAGCACCACCGACCCGGTCGCCTCGGAGGTCACGGCAACCACCTCACCCCCTGGCATGTAGG
>JBDHGI010000239.1:0-6699 GCA_039589955.1 Gemmatimonadota bacterium
AGGCACGTCGTCGTACGCGTTGCTGAAGACGGAGATGACATTCGCGGCGGGGTGGGTCGGCGTGGGGGCAGGCTCCGAGAGCGGCGCGCCCGTGGTGATGCTCACCGAACCCGAGGCGGTGACGGACCCCAGCGAGGCCGTGATGACGGTGCTTCCCGACCCGATCACGCTGATGGTGCCGTCCGGGGCGACCGTGGCCACGGACTCGTCGGAGGACGCGAAGCTGAAGTACGCGGGCATGGCGCTCACGGTGATGTCCACTCCGTCGACGTTCACCGTGGCGGTGAGGCCCTCCACCTGGGCGGTGGCCCCCAGCTCGAGCGTCAGCGTCTTGCCGGTCATGGCGGCGCGCACCACCGACGCTGCCAGGGACTCGAAGCGGATGTCGTCGAACCAGATGGTGTAGCCCTGGTCGTTCTCGTGCCCCTCGGCGAAGTAGAAGAGTCCCCTCTCCGAGGAGAGGGCCGCGGGATCCGGAATGGGGATGTAGAACTTCCTCCAGACGCCGGAGATGTCGAGGCTGGTCGCCTCGACCATGAACTGGGACGTCCCGGTGTTGTCGTTGCCGAATCCCGCCACGTTGAGGGTGGCGTTCTTGTCGGCGCGGGCCCAGAAGCTCAGGACGTCGTAGCCCGACAGATTCCACGCGGCATCGGCGGTGAAGGTGCCGCCCGCGAAGAAGCCCGAGGCGTCCCCCGGACCAGGAACCGTGACCTTCAGGGCCGCCGAGCCCCGGAGCGGCTGGCTCGTGTCGATCTCCACAGCGTCGAACTTGGAGTCGGCAAAGGCCTGGAAGTCCACGCCCTGGGCGAAGTCGTCCAGGAACACGGCGTCTTCCGAGGGGACGTCGGGAAGCTCGGGACCGATGGGGCCCTCTTCATCATCGCCACACGCGACGGTGAGGAGGAGCGCCAGGGTTGCCAATGCCATGATGGGTCGCCCGGTCATGTCTCTTACTCCGGTGGTTGTCCAGTGGCCGAAGGTACCGAGTAGGTCACTAACTTTGTTCGTGACTCGCACAAAGAATGGTATGCGATAGGAACCGTGTCAACAATGAGGCATGTGGATTCATGCATTGTTTTGTGCGATGGACGCACAAAGAGGAGGAGGGACCCTGCTCCTACTGCCTCTGGTAGACCCGAATCCAGTCCACCACCAGTTGCTGGGGAAAGACCGTGGTGGAGTCGGGCTCTCCCGGCCAGCTCCCTCCGACGGCGAGGTTCACCAGGAGGTGGAATCGCTGGTCGAAGGGGGCTGGAAACTGGAACCCGCCCGTGCTCCACTGGGTCTGCGTCTGGTACAGCTCACCGTCCACGAACCACCGGATGACGCCGTGCTCCCACTCGAGGGCGAAGGTGTGGAAGTCGTCGGCGAAGGTCCCGGATGACAGGGTATACGGTCTCCCCGAGGAGCGGTTGTTCGGCCATGCGCCGCCGTAGTGGATCGTGCCGTGGACCGTGGCCGGCTCATGCCCCAGCAGCTCCATGATGTCGATCTCTCCCGAAGCGGCCCAGCCACCGTACACCTCGTCGGTGGGGAGCATCCAGATGGCGGGCCACATGCCCTGACCCTGAGGGAGGCGGGCGCGGGCCTCCACGCGGGCGTACTTCCAGTCACCCTTGCCTGCGGTGCGGAGGCGCGCCGAGGTGAAGGCCTTGCCTCCCACCGCCTCGCGCCTCGCCGTGATGGTGAGCACGCCGTTGGCGACCAGGAGGTTGCGGTCCTGGTACCACTGGAGCTCTCCGTTGCCCCAGCCGCAGATGCCCAGGTCGCAACCGTCGCCGTACATCACCGACCACTTCGTGCCGTCCAGGGCAGTGCCGTCGAACTCGTCCTGCCAGACCAGCGTCCAGGTTCCGGTGTCCGCAGGCGGATCGATCGGGACCTCCGGCTCGGAGGGGGTGGAACCGCCGCCACACGTTGCGACAGCCAGAATCCACAGCAGAGCGACGGCGGGCCTGAGCGTCATGGGCAGATGATCGGTCCGTCGGCGTCGGTAGTCAGGCGCACGTCGGAGAACGCGAGCGTCATCGGCGACTCCGTTTCCAGGGCCCACGGGGTATTCACCTCCGTCAAATCTACACCGGCATCTTCGAGACAGCTCAGCCGCAGCCTCACCGTTGTCCACTCCTCCGGGGGCGAGGCGGCCAGCAGCCGGGTGATCTCCACAGCCGCCCTTTCGCCGCCCTCGCTCCCCATGCGTAGGGTGACGGGTCCGGCGGGTACCTCGTCGACGCGCACGTCGAACGCCAGCCCGAGCCCGCCGTTGGATTCCCGGCTGATGTCCACTCCGGTCGGTGCGTACAGGAACACCCGTCCGAGGCCGCTGCCCGACCACCGGGCTACCCGCGCGTCCTGCTGCACCCGTCGATCCTCGAGAGTCACCACCACCTCTCCCCCCTCACTGGCCGTGCGCCCCGTAGCGGCCTCGGTCGGGTCGCTCTCGCCACCCTCCACCCAGAGGCGCCACGGCGCCACCGGTCCGCCCTCGAAGTACACGCTGCGCCACGGCCGGGACACCGCGCTCCCCCGCTCTTCGGAGAGCTCCGGCACGGCTACGTCATCGCGGTAGCTCAGGCCGTAGCCGTACGAGAAGAGAGGATCATAATCAGAGTCACCGTGGTTCAGGACCGCCTGATCGGGCCGCTTGGGCCAGGAGAACGAGAGCCGGCCCTCGAAGTCGAAGGCCACCGCTCCGTCCGGGGCGGTGAACAGAACCTCGGCCACACCGTCACCTTCCGATCCCGGGAGCCAGGCGACGACGAAAGCGTCCGACGCGTTCAACTCAGGGGATACCCACAGCGGTCGACCCGTGATGAAGACCGAAACCACATCGATGCCCTGGGCACGGAGATGCCGGAGCATCTCGAGCTCGGGCCCGTCTCCTCGTGGGTAGTCCACGTCCATCCGGTCTCCCTGGAACTCCGCGTACGGATCCTCACCATAGACGACGATGGCGACTTCGGGGGGAGAGTCCGGATCGAAGGAGCCATCGGGAGATAGGACCGCTGTGCCGCCGGCGCTCTCGACGAGCTCCTGGATCCCCTCCCAGATCGACGTTGCCCCAGGGAAGTCTTCGTTACGGTTGCCGGTACCCTGCCAGGTCAAGGTCCACCCGCCAGACTGCTTGCCGATGTCGTGAGCCCCGTCACCCGCGACCAGGACGCGCTGGAGAGGCGACAAGGGGAGCACGCGCCCGTTGTTCTTCAGCAGGACCAGCGACTCACGCACGGCCTGGCGAGCCACGGCGCGATGCCCAGCTGATCCCAGGAGGCTATCGTCGCCGGCGTAGGGTCGGCTGGAGGGGCGCCCTCGGTCCATGACACCTGCCCGGATCTTCATCCGCAGGATTCGCCGAACGGCGTCGTCGAGGCGTTCGGCGGAGATCCGTCGGGAACGGGCCTGCTCCACCGTGCTGTCGTAGAGCTCTCTCCAATCCTCGGGCACCATGAACATGTCGAGCCCGGCGTCGATGGTGGTGGGGCAGCTCTCGTTCGTGCACCCGGGGATCTGGCCGTGGCCGTTCCAGTCTCCCACCAGGACACCGTCGAAGCCCATGGCCTCCTTGAGCACGCCAGTGAGGAGATCGGGATTGGCGTGCATCTTGACCCCGTTCCAGCTGCTGAAGGAGGCCATCACGGACTGGACCCCGTTCTCCAGCGCCGTCACGTAACCGGGCGCATGGACGTCGCGCAGCTCTTCCTCGGTCAGCGTGGCATCACCCTGGTCCCGACCCCCGTCCGTGCCGCCGTCCGCCAGGAAGTGCTTCGCCGTCGCGATCACGTGATGGTCGTCCAGGAACTCCGGCGTACCAGGATCGCCCTGAAGTCCCCTGATCATGGCCGCGGTGCTCGCGACCACGATCTCGGGATCCTCGGAATAGCCCTCGTAGGTCCGGCCCCATCGGTCATCACGCGGGACGGCGACGGTGGGCCCGAAGTTCCAATCCTGGCCGGTGACCCGGATCTCCAGGGCCGTCGCCTCACCGATCCGCCGGATGAGCTCCGGGTTGTTGGCCGCGCCGAGGCCCACGTTGTGGGGGAACAGCGTGGCGCCCATCACGTTGTTGTGCCCGTGCACCGCATCCACGCCCCAGACGATCGGAATCCCGACGCCGCCGTCAGAGGTGTCCACCGAGGCGTCGTATACCATGTCGGCCAGGTCCAGCCAGTCCTGAACCGGGGAGGCCTTGACGTCGTTGGGGAAGCCCCCGCCCCCGTTGAGAACGGCGCCGAGATTGTAGGCCATCACGTCCTCGGGAGTGACGCGCCGCACGTCGGCCTGGATGAGCTGGCCCACCTTCTCTTCAACGGTCATGCGAGCGATCAGCTCCTCTGCCCGCGCCTCCACCTCGCGTCGGGCGGGCACGGGGCTCTCGACCCGCGGCCAGGCCCGCCCATCAGCGTCGCCGCCACACGTAGAGAGGAATCCGAGCCCCAGTGCCGAGGCTATTCCTCGTCTCATGAACGCCTCGACAGGCCGGTCGGGCTGCACTGAAGCAAGGCCGCCGCGCACCCGAGCAGACCGGGTAGCTCATGACTGATCCACGCCACCGGCACCGCCTGGCAGAAGCGGCTGAATCGTCCCTTTTCCTCGAAGCGAGCCCTGAACCGCTCCGGATCCAAGAACGCGGCCAGCTTGTGCATGACGCCTCCGGAGAGGTACACCCCACCGGTCGCCCAGGCGAAGAGAGCCACATCGCCGGCAAACGAGGCCAGAACGTCGAAGAAGCTCCCGACGGTCTTGGCCGCCAACGAGTCGCCCTGCGCGGCAAGGTCGGCAATCTCCGCGGCGGAGGGGCCGTTTGTCATCGCGGGGCCTTGCGGCTCGGCGATCCGGCGGTGGGCCCAGTACAGGTTCTCCAACCCCGGACCCGACAGCAGCCGCTCCGCCGACACCCGTCCGAATCGGCTCATGAGCAGCCGCAGGACCTCGACTTCCTCCCCGTTGGTGGGGGCGAATCCTGCGTGTCCGCCTTCCGACGGGATGATCTCTCCCTGGAGCGTCTCCACGGATACGCCCAACCCCGTGCCTGGTCCCAATACCGCTCGGATCCCGCGCTCCGTGGGCCGAGGCTCACCCAGCCAGCTCAGCTCGCCCGGGTACAGCGCGTCGATGCAACGGGCCTGGGCCGTGAAGTCGTTGATGACGGTCAGCGGTGCGCCGAGATCCCGCTCGAGGGCACGGCGGCTGAAGGCCCACGGGTTGTTGGGCGGGTCCGTCCGATCCTGGTCCGTGGGACCTGCCACCGCCAAGCACACTTCACCGAGGGAGTCGATCCCCTGTGTGCGACGGTAGTGGTCGATGGCGTCTTCGATGGAGCGGTAGTCGGCGCACCTCAGCACCTCGATGCGTTCGAGGTCGTGCGCCGTCGCCCCGAGGGTGGCGAAGCGCGCGTTCGTGCCGCCGATGTCGGCAACGACGCGAGCACCGTTCGATCCGGGGGAAGGGAAAGGAGCCGCCCGATTGCGGGCCGACATGAAGTCTCCATCAGGTAGGAGAGGTAAAGCCGAGAGGCCATCCAGGCACGAACGAGCGAGGCGCCGCCTGACGGCTTTGTTTGTTCGACAGCCAAACTATGTGGAGAGAATGCCTTCTGCACAAGACTGTGGGGCGGAGATGGGGCGTCAGGATTCATTCTTGACAACCCGATGTCGTGATATGTTCTACTTGACGAGCCAATCAGTCTCTGTGTATTCTCCCCCGGGTTTGTTTGGATATCAAACAAAGCAAGGATGGCTGGACACGCTTGGTTGGTCCGGCCGCACACCCCGCCTGATGGAGCAAATGTCATGAGAAGGCTGCTCACGATCCTGGCTCTCGCGCTGCTCTGCGCCGACGTCGGGCTGGCGCAGGAAACGGCCGGAACGATCGTTGGAACCGTGTCGGATGAGGCGACCAGCGCAGGCGTAGCCGGCGCCGACGTTTGGGTGGAAGGAACCCGCTTTCACGCGGTGTCGCGGGACGACGGCCGGTTCATCGTCGCTGGCGTGGCGCCGGGCGTCTACACGCTGCGGGTGTTCCGTATCGGATACGGGCCCGCCGACGCCGCCGTCACCGTGGTCGGCGGAGAGACGACGGAGGTCGACCTCGCCCTCGAGATGCAGGCCATCGACCTCGACGAGATCGTGGCCACCGGATACGGCACGTCTAGTCGTCGGGCGCTCACCGGCGCCGTGTCGTCCATCTCCGGCAGCGAGGTGGTGGTGCCCGCCGTCCCCGCCGTGACGATCTCCAGTGCCCTCCAGGGTCGTGCGGCGGGCGTCCAGGTCCTCACGGCCTCGGGCATGCCCGGAGTGGGTACCAGCGTGCGCGTCCGAGGGACGAACTCCATCACGGCGAACAGCGAGCCCTTGTACGTCATCGACGGAGTGCCGGTCACCCAGGGTACGGCCTCCGCCGATCCGACCCAGAACCCTCTGGTGACCATCAACACCGCCGACATCGCATCCATCCAGATCCTCAAGGACGCGTCCGCGACAGCCATCTACGGGTCCCGCGGCGCCAACGGCGTCATCCTCATCTCCACCAAGGGCGGTGGTGAGGAGGGGAACATCATCAAAGTCGAGTCGAGCTTCGGGATACAATCCCTGGCCAAGACGATCGACGTCCTAAGCGCCCAGCAGTACCGGGAGCTCAGAAACGAAGCCATGACCAATGTCGGCCTGACCCCGCAGTACTCGGCCGCAGAGGTGTCCG
>JBDHGI010000240.1:0-6649 GCA_039589955.1 Gemmatimonadota bacterium
GACCCGTGGTGCCGGAGGCGGACCGGGCCTACCTGCTGGCCGCGCTCACCTGCGTGGACGCGGTCTGTCTCTTCGACGAAGACACCCCCCGGGCGCTCATCTCCCGACTCCTGCCCGACGTCCTCGTCAAGGGAGGCGACTACCGCATCGCCGACGTGGTGGGTAGGGACGAGGTCGAGGCCGCCGGAGGACGGGTGGTCCTGATCCCCTTCGTGGAAGGGTACTCCACCACCGGGCTGATTCGCCGCATCCGCGAGGAGACCTGACATGCCTTCGACGAGGCTGGACCGCCGAGCGGACGAGCTCCGCCCGGTCACCATCGACCTGGACGTGTCGCCCTACGCCGAGGGCTCCTGTCTTATCTCCACCGGCAACACCCGGATCCTGTGCACCGCCTCCGTCGTGGAAGGCGTTCCCCACTGGCGTGAGGCCAGCGGGGCGGGGTGGGTGACGAGCGAGTACGCCATGCTGCCCCGGGCGACCCACACCCGGACCCGGCGGGAGCGCGACGGGGTGAAGGGACGCACCCAGGAGATCCAACGTCTCATCGGACGCTCCCTCAGGTCGGTGACCGACCTAAAGAGCATGGGACAGTACACGGTGACGGTGGACTGCGACGTGCTGCAAGCCGACGGAGGCACCCGCACCGCCTCCATCACGGGGGCTTGCGTGGCCCTCGCCCTGGCCGGGGAGTGGATGCTCGACGAGGGGCTTGTGTCCCGAAATCCCGTCCGTGAGACGGTGGCGGCGGTGAGCGTGGGCATCGTGGACGGCGAGCCGAGGCTGGATCTCGACTACCCCGAGGACTCCGGCGCCCAGGTGGACATGAACGTGGTGGCCACGGAGAGCGGCGGCCTGGTGGAGGTGCAGGGAACGGCGGAGGGCGATCCGTTCCCGAGGGTGGATCTGGACCGGCTGTTGGATCTCGCCCTCGACGGCATCCGCTCCCTCACCCGGGCGCAAGCCGGGGCGCTGGAGCGAGGTTGATGGACCTGGTGGTGGCGACCCGCAGCCGGGACAAGATGGCGGAGATCCGGCGGATCCTGTCCGGCGTGCCGGGCCTCCGCGTGCTGGACCTCGACGAGGCCGGCGTGCCCTACGAGGAGGCGGAGGAGGCCCTGGAGCCCTTCGACTCCTTCGAGGCCAACGCCCGGTCCAAGGCACTCCACTTCCACCGCAAGACGGGACTCCCCACGGTAGCGGACGATTCGGGGCTCGCCGTGGACTCCCTCGGGGGAGCTCCCGGTGTCTACTCGAAGCGCTTCGCGCCGGGGGAGGGCCTGGACGGCCTGGCCCGGGACCAGGCCAACAACCGGCACCTCCTGGACCTTCTCAGGGGCACGGAGGGGGAGGAGCGCTCGGCTCGCTACGTCTGCGTGGCGGTGCTCGTGGGGGCGGCGGACGAGCACCTGGTGTTCCGCGGGGAGGCTCCCGGCCGCATCCTGGAGGGCCCCCGGGGGACGGGGGGATTCGGGTACGACCCGCTCTTCTTCGACCCGGAGCTGGACCGGACCTTCGCGGAGATCTCCCAGGACGAGAAGAACGCCCGCAGCCACCGGGGACGCGCGTTCCGGGCCCTGGCGGCTCGCCTGGCGACGGAGGGCTGAGGCATGGATCCCCGGTATCGGCCCCTGGACATCGGGCCCAACCAGGACGCCACCCGCCTACGTATCGCCTGGGAGGACGGGCACGTCTCCGAGTACGAGCCACGGCTGCTCAGGGTCCGCTGCCCCTGCGCCGGATGCGTGGACGAGATGACGGGCATCCGCATCCTCCGACCCGAGGATGTTGCGGAGGACGTGTATCCCATTGCCATCCATTATGTTGGCCGCTACGCCCTCCAGTTCGACTGGAGCGACGGTCACGGAACGGGCATCTATCCGTTCGAGCTCCTGCGCAAGCTCTCGGAGGAGGGGCTCAGCGGCTGAGTCGGGAAGCGAGCGGCAGGGAGCTCAGGCGGCGGAACAGCGCCTCTACGGAGCCTTCCATGGCATCGAGCTCCTGAGCGTCCAGCAGTAGCTCGAATCCATCGCCGCCCTCGCCGACCACGCATGGAGTCCGACCGCGTGTGACCCAAGCGATCTCCTCGGGCTGCTCGTTCCGGTGGATGATGACGACGGGAACGGGGAGCTCGGCCACGGCCTGCTTCCAGGCTCGTTTCATCCCGGTCGCGCCGTGCGTGATGTCGCACAGGCCGCAGTGGGCGGTACCCACCAGCCTTCCGACTACGTAGGCCAACTCCCCGACCAGGCCTCCGTCGGCGTGGTAGATCGCCCACAGCTTGGTGAATCGCACGGAGGTGTCTCCGGGAAACGAGGATTCCGGCCGCGCACCCGACACGGTGCCTGACTAGCCAACCGGCGCGCAGCGTTCGGGGTTCCTGCGATCGCCTCCATCTAGACCTCCCGGGCCCTGCATCGTGCCGGCTTCTCCCCGCCAGCGTGGGCGGCGGGGGAACCACCTCTCCTCCTACCGCATTTCGGAGGGGAACGACTACACCGACCACCGGAGGAACGATGGGGGGCGTGATGGGACGAGTCGGATACTCGTTGGTCTGGGCCACGGCCGTGGCCGGCTGTTTCGGGGAAGTCGAGCGTCACACCCCGAGTGAATCAGTGGCGGCGGCCGAGGAGGGATCCTCCTTGGCCCAAAGGACGCTGGAGGCTGTCGCGCCCTCCGGAGCCCGGGTCTCCCTGACCCTTCCCGACTCACTCCATCCCGGTCCACGCGTGTTCGGGATCGGGCTGCCCGTAACCCCCTGAGCCCTTCAGGGGCGATGGAAACGCTGGGTTTCTGCGTCAGGTGCGTTGGCCGGCGTCGGAGGGTGTTGGCGCAGTTCTTGGCACAGTATGGGATAGCTCCCTGAGTGTGGGTCTTCGCACCCCGCTGGATGGCACCGTACATTTCCGGTGTAGGCACCGGAGCGCACATGGAGCGGCGCCGGGAAGCGCCGCGAGGGCGCGGCCGCGATCGGCTCGCCGTCGGTCCGTCCGGTGGCAACGGTACCCCTGCGACCGGGGGTCGCTTAGATGAGCGAAGAACCCGCAGGCTTCCAGGCCTTTCTCGCGGAGATCAAGCGTCGCCGAGTCGTTCGGATCGCCCTGATCTACGGCGCCGTGGCTTTCGGCGTGCTCCAGGGCGCAGACATCGTGGTCCCGGCGATGCAGCTACCGGGCTGGGTGCTCAGCCTACTGGTCGCCATCGCGCTGGTGGGTTTTCCGATCACGATCGCCCTCTCCTGGCTCTACGACCTCACCCCCGAGGGGATCGTGCGGACCGGCGCTGACGCCACAACCGCCGATCGTTCGACCGGCTGGTTGAGCTCAGGTACGGTCATCATCCTCGGGGGAGTCGCCGTCGCGATCACTGCCGGTTGGTGGCTTACGCGAGCGACCGGCGTCGCGGCTCCTGGGGCGGAGGCGCGGGAGGCGATTCGGTCAATCGCCGTGCTGCCGTTCGCGAACGTCGGCGACGATCCCGGGGACCAGTACTTCTCGGACGGACTGGCGGACGAGCTACGCTCCCTTCTGGCTCGCGTCGGCGGGCTGGATGTGGCGGCCCGGGCGTCGTCGGTCGCCGCCCACGAGCAAGCGGCCGAGTCGTTCGCGATCGGCGGGGCCTTGAGCGTCGCGGCCGTTCTCAAGGGCACGGTGGACAAGGAGGGAGATCGGGTCCGTGTGTCCGCTCAACTGTCCTCGACCGAGCCCAACTCTCCCGACCTTTGGAACGCCGAATACGACCGACTGATCGACGACGTGTTCGACGTGCAGGAGGAGATCGCCCAGTCCATCGTCGAGGCGCTCAGGTTGCGACTTCCGGACGACGGCTCGGAGGTCGGAGAAGAGATCGTCACGACCAATTCGATGGCGTACGACAAGTACCTGTGGGGTCGTTTCAACCTCAATCGGGACACCCCCGCCGGAGTAGCTGCGGCCATCGACAACTACCGAATGTCCATCGGTTTCGACTCGACGTTTGCCCCGGCCTGGACTGGATTGGCTGAGTCCTACGCCCGGGGGCTCGAGTTCCCGGAGGCTCTCGATCCGAGCGAGGGGATCACGCAAGGGATGATCGCTTCCGAGGAGGCGGTTCGCATCGATCCCGAGTCGGTCGACGCCCGCACGGCGCTGGGCCTGCTGCATGCGCGATCCTACGATTGGGCTGCGGCGTCCACCCAGCTGGAGCGAGCTGTCGAGGAAGACCCGTCGTCGCCGACCGCGCACATGCGGTATGCCGAGGTCCTCATGGCCCTCGGGCAAGGCGACTTGGCCGTCGCTGAGATCCGGGCGGCCGAACGCGTGGACATGCTCTCATGGCGTGTGAAGCTCAGTGCCGCTCGCATGCTGGCGGCCACCGGTAGGATAGACGACGCGATCCGGTCCACCCAAGAAGCGTTGGCGCTCGCTTCGGAGAACACTCGCGTGTGGACGGAGATGGCGTTCCTCTTCCTCGCTGCCGCGCGATTCGAGGATGCCCTGGACACGTTCCAGAGGCTGGCCGAGCTGATTCAAGCTGACCCCGCGCTTGCCGAGGGCTTCGTGGCTGCGGCGCAGGCATTTGCCGACGACGGCGCGGCGGTCGAGATTGCTGGAGGGATCGAGATCTTCGCGGAGGGCAGGGCTGAGGCCTGGGCGATGTATCTCGCCGCGGCGGGTCAGGTGCCGGAGGCTCTGCTGGCTCTCCGGACCGCGATCGACAGGCACACGCCAGGGGTGACCACCGTGCTTCGCCTGCCAGCGCTCGCACCTGTCCGATCCGATCCCGGTTTCGCCGACCTGTTGGTCGTTCTCGGCCTGGCAGGCTAGGTGAAGGTGGCTCGCTTCGGATATGCACTCCCTTGTGACCCTTCCCATTTACCCAGACCGGTGGCTGCTGGTATGTGTCCTGGGAGGCCAATCCAAGGGTAACGACACAGGCTTCTGATGATCGGGGCAACCTCATGACAGATTCAATGGGACGGCGCGCGTTCCTGTCGCTGAGCGGTAGCGCAGTATTGATGGCGGCGAGCCGCACAAGTTTGGAAGCAGAAGCCGCCGGCAACCTCACCTTCATGCCGAGGCCTGATGATGATGATGCAGCGATCTTCGCAGCCGCCCGGCGAGAATTCATGTTCCCGACAGACGTTGCCTACTGCAATACCGGTACACTGGGCGCTATGCCGCGCGAAGTCTTGGATGCCCAAACGAACGAGTTGCGGCGGCTAGAGGCCGAGCTACCAGATTGGCCCTATTACACCCAGATTGGCGCGCCACTAACCGGGTATCAGCCCCGGGAAGACATCCGCGCGGATATCGGCAGTTTTATGGGCGCCGATATGGATGAAATCGCCCTCACGCAGAACGCCACGATGAGCATGAATTTTCTGGCGAACGGCATGACCTATAACGCTGGCGATGAGATTCTATTCACTGACCAGGAACATGGGGGCGGCTTCGGTCCCTTCAGACTGATGGCAAAGAGACACGGGGCTGTTGTTAGGGAAATAGACCTGGATTCGGCCGTTGCCTCTGGACCTGAAGGGGTGCTGGAAGCCTTTGCGGATGCCATCACGCCCCGAACAAAAGTCATGATGTTCTCGCAGATAACATCAGGCTTTGGTTACAGGTTACCCACAAAAGAACTGTGCAGGCTGGCCCGCGATCGGGGCATATTCTCAATCGTCGACGGGGCGCAGGTTCTGGGGCAATTGCCCGTTGACGTGAAGGACTTGGGGTGCGACGCCTACGTGTCCAGTCCGCACAAATGGCTGCTTGCGCCGAAGGGTACCGGCATCTTGTACATCGAGCGGGCGCGGCAAGAGGAGCTTTGGGCCACGCTCGGCAGTTATAACTATGACAACTATGAGGATGGTGCATTCCGGTTCATGCAATATGGCACCGGCAGCCCCGCCGTGTTGGTGGGATTGAGGGCGGCACTCGCTTTCAACCGGAGAATTGGGATCGAACGCATAGCCCGTTGGAATAGCGCCATGACCACCCAGCTGCATGAAGGCCTGCAGGAGATCCCCAACACCCGGATATACTCAAGCACCCATCCCGGTATGTGCGCCGGGGCCACCACATTTGGCCTGGAGAATAAGACGGCGGACGAATTGCAGGACGCGCTGTGGGAGGCCAAGATCAGGGTACGGGCGCAGCGGAATGACCGGCGTGTGCGCCTGTCCGCGCATCTCTATGTAAGCCCGGATGACATTTCACGCACACTGGATATTGTGCGAACGCTTGAGCAAACTTGAACCCGTCTTCTACGGCGTCCTTGTGGCCTTGGTGCATGGCTCGGAGTTGGCGACGGATCCCCCCTTCTGGTGTCGCGCGTGCCGGTTCGCGTGGGTGCAGGCGTCGGCTTTCCCCCTCGCACTGCTTCACAGGCAGGCGGGTTGGGAACGACCGGGGCTACCGCCGAGACGGTTTTTGGCACAGTTTTCAGGGTCATGGGTCGCAGGGTAATTGTGTAACAGGCTGCAGTACAACCACTTCGGGGCGTGGCGCAGTCCGGTAGCGTACCTGCTTTGGGAGCAGGGGGTCGCCGGTTCGAATCCGGCCGCCCCGACTAAGCGGCACAAGGCTTCTTGGCCCTGTGCCGCTTTTCGTGGGGAGCCCAAGTCTTCAATAAGTCTTCACATGGAGGGCTTTTTCGGCGGGTTCTTGGG
>JBDHGI010000241.1:0-6646 GCA_039589955.1 Gemmatimonadota bacterium
ACCCCCGTTGTTGCGCTCGTCGATGACCGCGCCCTGCCTGTCCTGCTGAGCGAAGTACATCCGGTTGAAGTAGGTGTACCCGCCCTGACCGGTGTTCGGGAGCCAGACGTACGCCAGGCGGCCACCGCTCATCTCCTCCACCTTGAGCCGGTTGGCCTCCACCCAGGCCCAGCCACGAAGCTGTCCCTCGTTGGACACGGGCTCCACCACGATGCTTCGGGCACCGTCCACGCTGGCGCGGGCATTGACCTGCACCGTGATGGTGCGGCCTGCGCTGCCCTCGAGAAGGGCGAAGGGATTGGTGGGCGCTCGCAGCTCCCGGCCGTCGATTCCCACGAGGTAGTCGCCTTCCCGCACGTTCATGCCGGGTCGGGTCAGCGGGCCGTGCAGGCCGGGGTTCCAGTCCTCGCCCCTGTAGAGGTGGGCGATGCGGTAGAAGCCGTCCACCTCCTCCAGGTCCACCCCGAGGAGCCCCGTCCGCGGGTTGGTGAGGTCGGGGTAGTCCCCGCCGCGCACGTAGGAATGCCCGACGGCGATCTCGCCGGACAGCATGTCCAGGAGGTGATTGAAGTCCGATCGGTGATTCAGGTCCGGCAGCCAGGCGGAGTACCACTCCCAGACGTCATCCCAAGGAGCCCCGTGCTGGTTGTCCACGTACAGGAAGTCCCGCATGAAGCGCCATCCATCCCGGAGCATCTGGGCCCACTCGGCCCTGGGGTCGACGCGCACCCGCATGCCCTCGAGGGACAGCCGCCCGTCTCCCGCTGGAGGTGGCGCGCCACCAGCGTCCACGATGCTCCAGCTCGAGCCGCTGCGGAGGAGCAGCTTCTTCCGGTCCGCCGAGGCGGTGGCCTGGCTCACGCGCTGGGAGAACTCCGTGGCCTCCCGGTCGTCCAGGCTGTAGCGGTGGAGCGTGAAGCCCTGTTGATTGGGCACGGCTTCGGCGACGAACACCCTGCCCTCGGGGCCTTCGACCAGCTGCACGTAGTTCCTCCTCGGCAGGGATGGAGCATCCACGATGCGGCGGTCGATCCCGTCGAGGTCGATGACGACCCGGGGCGTCGGCGATGCTGTCCCCGGGCGGTCCGCCTCCTCCTGGTCCTCCTGGGAGGCGGCCTCCTCATCGCTCACGGGAAGGAAGGGCGAGGGGTCGCCCTCGCGCAGGATCGCCACGTAGAGGGTCCGCGTCACGGGACGGTCGTAGGACGTCATGTCCAGCCATCCCGTGTTCAACCCGAAGTCGGTGGACGCGAGGAAGTAGAGGTATCGACCTGACGTGTCCCACACCGGGTCGATGGCGTCGGCCATCCCGTCGGTCAGCTGGTGCGTCTCCCCCGTCTCGGTATCGTGCACGAACACGGCCCGGAGCTGATTGTCCAGGCGGCGCGCGTAGGCGATCCATCGTGAATCCGGGGACCAGACAGGGTTCATGCTCCGTTGCGGGTGGGCGTAGCGGTCCGTGTCCACGTGGGTGACCTGGCCCGATTGGAGCTCGAGGGCCAACACCCGGTAGTCGGTGTCGGTGAACGCCAACCGGGTGCCGTCGGGAGACCACGTGGGAACGAAGTAGAACGTGGGGTCGGGAATCTCTATCCTGCGGGCGTTCGAGCCGTCCTGGTCGGCTACCACGAGGGCGTACTCGTCGCCGTCGTCGTTGAACCAGGCGATCTGTTCTCCGTCGGGAGACCATACGGCATGGCGGTCCGCCACTCCCGGCGAGCGGGTGATGTTCCGCCAGCTTCCCTCGTCCGCCGGGACGGTGAGCAGCTCGCCGCGGTGCTCGAAGAGGGCCCGCTTGCCGGTGGGGGAAAGGCGCGGGTTGGAGAGCCGGTTCGGCTCCACATCCTCCCACCGGGCTCGGGCCCAGTTCTGATCTCCGGCCGCCCGGACCTCGAGACGGCGTGTGGAGCCCGACGTGGGGTCGAGCTCGTGCAGGTAGCCCGCCTGCTCGTAGACGACCACACCGTGACCGGCGTCCAGGCTCTTGACGTCGAAGTCCGAGTGGAACGTCAGCTGGCGATCGGCACCCGTCCCCGGATCGTAGGCCCACACGTTGCTGGCCCAATCCCGCTCGGACATGTAGTAGACGACGTCGTCCATCCAGGTCGGATCCATCTGGCGCTCACCCTCCCAGGAGGGGTGGCGAAGCTCCAGGTCGGGCAACGACACGACGCGTATGGGCTGCGCCTGCCCTCCACGGTAGTTGCGCCACTCCGGGTCCCAATACCCGATCTCCTGGTACGCGATCATGGAACCGTCATCATTCATCTCTCCCAGGTACGCCTGGTGCGGAGGTAGCGCCCTGGGGAGGCCTCCGGTCACCGGCACCGTGTAGAAGCGCCAGAGCTTGGTGGGCTGACCCTCGCGCCCCGACCGGAAGAGCACCTCTCCCCGGGGCGTCCAACCCTGGACCGCGTCGTCCCCCGGGTGCCAGGTGAGTCGGGTGGGCTGCCCCCCGGCGGAGGGGACGACGTAGACGTCCGTGTTGCCCCCGTACTCACCGCTGAAGGCGATCCACCGACCATCGGGGCTGAACGCCGGATCGGTCTCGGCCCCCTCGCCGGAGGTGAGGCGTCGGGCGTCGCCCCCGTCGCGACCGACGACCCAGATGTCGTTGGCGTGCACGAAGGCGATGGCGTCGGGGCCCACCGACGGCTGGCGGAGGAAACGGGCGCCCTGTGCTTCGACCAGGGAGGGGGCGAGGGCGAGGAGGGCCGCTACGGCGATCATCGCGCGATGAGCTGACGGCATCGGTTGCTCCCATCGTGGTTCCATGTCGGACGTGGGCCAAGAGGCTCACGGGAGCAGAGTAGACGGCCGAGGAGTGGGGGGCCAGGGCTCGGGGATCCGAGCGGTGAGACAGGGAGAGACGCCGCCTTCCGGCCGGGTGGGGACCCTCAGTGCCCCCGGGCCGCGTCGAGCATCCGGTGGGCTTCCGCCAGCAGCTGGTCGTCCCGGACGTAGACCTTCACGAAGCGATCCAGGTACCCTTTGGCCCGACTGAAGTCTCCGCGCATGAAGCGGGCGGAGCCGGCGTGGTACAGGGCCAGGTAGTGGCCAGGCCAGAACTCGAGCACGAGCTCCATGACCGGCCCCAGCCGGGGGTCCACCTCGGTAGCGAGGGTGACCATGGTCACGTCATACACGGTGCCTACCGCCTGGAACCGCCGGTGCGCGGGAAGCCCGAGGATCAGTGCCCGGGCCTTGGAGATGCCCCCGGCCAGCGCGAAGCACGCCGCCTCTTGAGCCACGCCTTCTTCGGTGTCCGGAGGTGGGTCCAGGTCGGTGAAGAGGTCGACGTCCTCAGGGTTGCAGAGGGGCATGATCCGGTCGATCCAGGGCTCCAGCGGGGGGTCGGCCGAGGGATCCGGCTGCTCTCGTGCAGCCAC
The DNA here is from genome assembly GCA_039589955.1 of Gemmatimonadota bacterium. GTDB lineage: Bacteria > Gemmatimonadota > Gemmatimonadetes > Longimicrobiales > Gaopeijiaceae > SZUA-318. The sequence goes on from JBDHGI010000241.1 coordinate 3,390, forward strand.
CATGGCTGGCTCCGGGTGCGCCGGCTCGGACCGCCGGGCAGGACGCAGCTGCCGGGCGAGCTGTGGCCCGGGCCAGACGCCCACCGCGAGCGCTACCAGGCTCAGGGTCCCCCAGAATCTGCCGTCGCTCCTCATGCTCCCCGTACCGGACCTCCGTCGATCACGCCCCCTGCGCGGACCGTCGGCGTCGTGCACACGCAAGGAAGCCCCGGGGGGAGGCGCTGCAAGCCATATGCCGGGGCGAGCCCCTCGGGATTCCAGGAGAAGCCGGCCCCGGGAGGGGAAGCGATGTCCCCCCGGCGGAAGGGCGTGTCGACCCAGGTGGGGAAGGGGATCTGCACCCGGGGGGCACCTTGGCGCATCTTACGGATGGCGGGCGGACATCCCCCAGACCCGGAGTTGATGATGGCTCACACGATCCGGAAGGTCGAGTACTTCTACACAACCGTCCACGACCGCCCCGGGGAGGCGCTCCGGTTCCTCAATGCGTTGGCCGATCTGGGCGTCAATCTCCTCGCCTTCACGGCGATCCCGTCGGGGATGATGAGCACACAGCTCATGATCTTCCCTGAGGACTCCTTCAAGCTCACGGATCAGAGCGAGCGCGTGGGCTTCGATCTGGACGGCCCCCACGGGGCGATCCTCGTCCAGGGTGAGGACGTTCCGGGCGCCGTGGTGCACATCCACGAGAGACTCGCGGGCGCCCGCATCAATGTCTACGCCTCGACGGGTGTGAGCAGCGGCGGAGGACGATTCGGCTACATCCTCCACGTGAGGCCGGGCGAGCTCGCGGCGGCAGTGGGGGCGTTGGGGCTCTAGGCGGCGGGATCGGGTGGCACGACAATTCCCTAGAGGATCCCGAAGCGCAGTCGCTCGTTCACGGCGTTGTTGAAGATGGAGCCGAAGGTGAAGCTGACGCCGATCTGGAGCTCCAGCTCGGATTCGGTGGGGAGGCGCCGGCGGCGCAGGAGGATGTCTTCCTCCGACAGATCCTCCTTGGAGAGGTAGATCTGATCGTGCACGCGCCGGTATTGGCCCTCGATGTTGATGCTGAAGCCCCGGAACACCCGGTACCGGATGTCGCCGCGGAAGTCGAGGGACCACGCGTCCGTACGGTCCAGGTACTGGCTCAGCCCCATCCCGACGTTGGCGTTCCCCCAGGGCTCTCTCGCCTCGTAGTTCAGGCTCAGCTCGTGCTGGAAGACCGTCTCCTCGAGTCGATCGAAGACCGTTGTGTCCTGATAGGTCACGCGGCTCGTGGTGACGACGTACCTGGCCAGGAGAACGCGTCGGTTCGACTCCGAGTAGGGGAAGTGGTTGTACTCCATGCCGACGCCGAGGCCCATCAGGAGCTTGCGGTTGAGCTGGGTGGAGTTGTTCGCCACGAGCTCGGCCCCACCGCCCCAATGCGAACCGAGGGTCTTCACGGCCAGGGCGGACAGGTCCCACCGGTCCTGGACGTTGGTGATGGTGGTGACCGTGCCGTCGTCCTCCGGGAGCTCGAACTCCTCCCGCTCGAAGTCCCCGTCCGCGCCCAGGTTGAACCTCCACTCTTCCGTGGTGCGGTTGGCGCTCAGGCCGAACCCGAGGTCCTTCTGGGTCTGGAGGTCCTCGGACTGGAGGCTGGCGTCCATCTCGATGTCGAAGACCCAGAAGTTCCAGGGGTCGTCCTCGGGAGACACCTGCTGGTGGTTGGACTCCGCGGCCGCCCGTTCGCCGACCGCCTGGACGTCGATGCCCTCGCCGAGGCCGGCGGCAGCCATGTAGCGGACCAGGCCCAGGCGGAGCGTTCGTACGAGGCCGCGCACCGTCTCGTCCTCCACGTCGGTCACGAGGGCGTCGTAGACGAGCCGGTCCTCCATCCCCTCCAGCCCCTGCTGACCCAGGAAGTCCAGCGTGTACCGCTGGCCACCACCCGTGGCCTGGGAGGTGAGAATGACGAGGGCCTGCGCGTCCTGGGGCTCCCGCACCCAGTTCACGAAGGTGATCTGCTGGCGGTACAGGTCCAGGTCGCAGATCCCACGTCGCCGGCCGGAGCAGTCCAGGTAGACCTGCAGGGCTCGCTCCTCCTGGGACGGCGGCGGCGCCTCCTGCGCCAGAACCGGGTCGGGCGGGGCGACGAGGGCCAACGCGATCGCGAGGCCGAGCATCACCCAATGGAGTCGACCCCCGTGCAGAGCGAGGGACGTTGACTCGGTAATCCTCGTCGACGGCATCGAGCGCCTCCTGGATGGGCTGACCGGTCTTGATCGTAGCCGATCGCGGGCGTCCCGTCCTCGGCGTCCGGTAAGGTGCGGTTTCACGTTGTGTAAGAGAGGAGATCCACATTCAAGTGGACCGCGGCGGCCCGCTCTAGGTTTGAAGCTGGAGCAGCCGACCAACAAGATGACCGTCGACTTCGGCCGGGAGATCGGGATCAGGCGGTCGAGCGAGGCGTCAGCCTCCCGGCCTCCTCCTTCCGGAGCGGTCCTCCAGGGGCGGTGCCGGCGTCATGACCGGGGGATTCTCCCGCACCAGCCGCATCACCTCGTCCACGACCCTCTCGATCTGCGGGTCCCGGCCTTGGACGAGGATGTTCGGATCGTCCCACACCTCGATGTCGGGCGAGACCCCCTCGCCTTCCCAGAACCAGTGGCCGTCGTTGTCGTACAGACGGGCTCCGGGCACCGTGATGCCCCCGCCGTCGATGAGCTGATGACCGGTCGCCGGCCCGACCAGGATCCCCAGCGTTCGCTCGCCGACGATGGGCCCCGCCTCCAGCTCCTGGAATGCCCACGGCAGGCCGTCGCCTCCCGAGCCGGCCCAGCCGTTGATCAGCATTCCCATGGGGCCCGTGTTGGTCTTGATGGGGTAGGTGTGATCCCGCCCGTGGCGCCAATGGAGGTTGTACACCACCGGTCGCTGGAGCAGCTCCAGGAACCGGTCGGCAAGCTGCCCGCCGCCGTTGAAGCGCTCGTCGATCACGAAGCCCTTCTTATCCAGCTGGCCGTAGAACATCCGCACGAGCTCGAGCTGGCCCCGCCCCCCGGTGTTCGACATGTAGACGTACCCGAGCTGGCCGTCCGACAGCTCGTCGACCATCCTCCGGTTGTTCTCGATCCACTCCAGATAGCGCAGGGTGGTCTCCTCGCCCTGTGTGAGGCATCGGACCACCAGCGTCCTCTCACCCCCTTCGTCACCCGACCGGCTGACGGTGAGCGAGACGGTCTTCCCCGACAGCCCATCGAAAGAGGCGTAGGGGTCCCGGCCCGGGTCGA
>JBDHGI010000242.1:0-6616 GCA_039589955.1 Gemmatimonadota bacterium
CGGACCTCACGCTGCGGCGGATCGCGGGACTGCCCATTCACGATTGGGCATACAAGGTCGAGGATCCGACCATACGACACGTCGGGCCCACGGCTCAGGACTTCTACGCCGCCTTCGGCCTTGGGGACAGCGACAAGGCCATCGGGTCCGTCGACATCGACGGCGTCAACATGTTGGCCATCCAGGCGCTGGAGAAACGGACGCGCGAGCTGATGGCCGAGAACGACGCGCTTCGCAACCGGCTGGCCCAGGTGGAGGCGATGCTGCTCACACTGATGGAGTCACGGCGCTGACGCCCCACCGCTCACTCGTGTGATTCGACGGGGTGCCGGGAGCTGCCCGGCACCCCGTTTCACGAGGGCAGCTTCCCCCTGGGTGCGGGCGTAGCCCACGGGGGGGGGGCCGGGCGGTGCGGCGTGGTTGCTCCTCTTTCTTGCCCTTTCCCGCTGCTCCCCGGCATAATCTGGGCCATGTCCACCCTGAAGAACCTCATCCGGGAGATCCACCGCCGGTCCCTGTGGCAGGTGCTGAGCATCTACCTCTTCGGGGGCTGGGCGGCGCTGGCTGCCGTGGACACGCTCACGGGAAGCCTGGGACTTCCCGAATGGTTCCCTCCGTTCGCCCTGGGCCTGCTCATCGTGGGCTTGCCCATCGTTCTGGCCACGGCGTTCGTCCAGGAGGGGGTCGGGGGGGCGAGGACCGCGGGAGGCGACGTCGAGACGTCCGAGGGTGAGGCCGCGTCCGCCGGGCCCATGGACCAAAGCCCGCGGACAGCCCACCGGCTCCTCACATGGCGGAACGCCATCGCCGGCGGAGTCATGGCCTTCGCCCTCTGGGGTGTCGTGGCGGCGGTGTATATGCTCTGGCTGAGGCCTCCTCCACTGTCGGGCGCCGTAGCCGTGGGCGCCGAGGTCGTGGCGGTCCTCCCCTTCAACGTGGCCGGCGACCCGGGCCTCACGGGCGAAGGCATGGTGGACCTGCTCTCCTCCAGCATCGATCAGGTCGGGCCCATCCGGACGGTGGCCGCCCAGACCCTGCTGGCCCGCTGGGAACAGGCGGCCGCCGGGGGACGGCCCGACCTGGACGCCATGCTGGCGATGGGGCGACAGGCGGGAGCAGGCTCCGTCCTCACGGGGAGCGTGGTCACCGCGGGATCGGACGTGCGCATCGACGCCACGCTCCACGCCGTCACCGGCGACCTGCTGGCCAGGACCCAGGTGTCCGGCTCCTCCGCCGACCTGCTCAGCCTCGTGGACAGCCTGAGCCTCGGTCTCCTGCGGGAGATCTGGCGGTCCCAGGCGCCCATTCCGCACCTCCAGGTCAGCGCCATCTCCACGGGCAGCCTGGACGCCATTCGAGCCTATCTGGATGGGGTGGCCTTCTACAGGGAGTCCCGGTATCCGGAGGCCGTGGACGCGCTGAACCGGGCCATCGAGGCCGACTCGGCCTTCGCCCTGGCGCATCACGTCATCGCCCAGGTCTACGGGTGGACGGCGGCGTTCGCGGGTGGGCGGGCGGAGCGCCTGAGGCGGCGCAACTTCCACGCAGCCACCGCCGTGCAGCACGCAGATCGCCTGCCGGAGCGCGAGACCAGCATGGTCCTCATGGAACAGGTACGTCTCGCCGGCGATGGCGCCGCGTACCAGGATTCCCTCGAGGCGTTCCTCCAGCGGTACCCCGACGAGCCCAACGCGTGGTACCGGCTCGGTGACCAGTACTTCCACACCTTCGAGGGGCTCTTCGTCTCCCCCGTCGAGGCCATGGAGCCCTTCGAGCGGGTGGTGTCCCTCGATCCCACGGCGGGGCCCCTCCACTCCCATCTGTGGCAGCTGCTCCTGGCCCACGGCGACCGCGAGAGGTACCGGCGCTCCGTGGCTGCGCTGGAGCAGGCCGGAGATCCCACCGCACCGGATCGACGGGCCCTGGAAGCGGTGATCTGGGACACCGACGATCCCCACGAAGCGGTCGGCGTCCTCAGCTCCGGGGCTCACGATGTTCTGAACGTGACGTACGCGCTGGCCTTCCGACGACAGCACCGGGTGGCCGACGTGGCGGACGCGCTGGACAGCCTGGCCGCGCGGCTCCCGCTCGGGTCGGCCTCTCTTCCCGATCTGGCCACCGCGCGGGGCCGGCTCCGACGCGCCATGGGCCAGCTCCGGCGGGCACGGGCCATCGAGGCCGAGGCTGGATGGACACCCTGGGACGCCTACGTGGAGTCGGCGCGCCCGGTGCTGGCCGGCACGGTGGGACCCGAGTTCCTCCTGCCCGATCCGGGCCCCACGGAAGCGGACCCGCAGAACCGTCACCTCTGGCTCGCCATGGCCGCGGCCGCCTCAGGGGACGCCGCAGCGGCCCGCCGGCATGTCGAGCTCGGGGTGGCGGCCATACCCGACTTCGAGCGCCCCGACTTCGAAGGGCTGTACGCCGCGACTCTCGGTCTCGTGGCCTTGGCGGAAGGTGACTCGGCCATGGCCCTGGAATCCATCGAGGCGGGTCTCTCTAGCCCCAACCCCGGGGGCAACGTGAATGCCGTGTCCGGCAGTCGGGATTCCACGACTCAGGACCCACTCCTGTTCGCTCTCGGCGCTTTGTGGGTCACCCGTCCCGAAGGGCGCGCGCGGGGCCTCCAGATCCTCCGGAAGCCGTGGATCGCCTCCCCCGAATACGAGGTCCTTGCCCGGTACCACATCGGCAAGGCGCTGGAGGCGTCGGGCGACGCGGAGGGCGCCCGCCAGGCCTATTCGTGGTTCGTGGACACGTTGGCCGATGCGGACCCGGGGCTGCCGGTGCACCGCTTCGTGGCCGATGCACGGGCGGCGCTGGAGCGACTCGGCACGGAGTAGCACGAGGTCTGCCGTGGCGCACGAGTGTTGCCACGCCCGGTCCCCTGCTAGCTTGCCTGGCCATGTACGCCCACATGCTTCGTCTCTACCAGGACGTCTTCGGTGCCGAGCCCGCCCACGTTCTGGCCGTCCCGGCCGACGGCTCGGCACGCTCCTACCACCGCCTCGTCGGATCGGACGGCCAGACCGTCATCGGAGCCGTGGGTCCCGAGCCGGAGGAGAACCGGGCCTTCTGGTCGTATTCCCAGGCTTTTCGGGGCATCGGCCTCAACGTTCCGGAACTCTTCGCCATCGACCGGGAAGCGGGCGTGTGGCTCATGGAGGACCTGGGCGATACCACCCTGTTCTCGGCCCTCGACGCCGCTCGGGAAGAGTTTGGGGAGCGCTTCCCCTCCGAGATCCTCGCGCGGTATCGACGGGTGGTCGAGGTGTTGCCCCGCTTCCAGGTGGAGGGACACCGGGTCGTGGACTACTCGGTGGCCTATCCGCGGGGTGCGTTCGACCGGCAGTCGATCCTGTGGGATCTGAACTACTTCAAGTACCACTTCCTCAAGCTGGCCCACGTGCCCTTCCGGGAGGCGCCGCTGGAGCGTGACTTCCAGGCGCTCATCGACTTCCTGCTGGAGGCCGACACGGACCACTTCCTGTACCGCGACTTCCAGTCGCGCAACATCATGCTGCGGGACGGAGAGCCCTGGTTCATCGATTACCAGGGGGGCCGTCGGGGCGCCCTCCAGTACGATGTGGCATCGCTCCTCTACGACGCGAAGGCCGACCTTCCCGACTCGGCCCGCGCCGAGCTCCTCGATCACTACCTCGACGCTCTGGGGGACCTGGTGGACCTGGACCGCGACGCATTCGTGGCGCGCTACCCGGGATACGTCCTGGTACGCATCCTCCAGGCCATGGGGGCCTACGGCTACCGCGGCTTCTTCGAGCAGAAGGTCCGGTTCCTCAAGAGCGTCCCGTACGCCGCCAAGAACATCGCCGGCATCCTGGAGCGGGGTCTGCCCCTGGAGCTGCCCGAGGTCGAGGCCGTGTTTCGCCGTATCGTGGATCGCTGGTCCGGTGACAGCGACTCACCGGCCCGGACCGACGGGCTCCACGTGAACATCCACAGCTTCAGCTACCGGCGCGGCTATCCCGACGACGAGTCGGGACACGGCGGCGGCTTCGTCTTCGACTGTCGCGCGTTGCCGAACCCGGGGCGCCAGGCCCGGTACGAAGCCCTCACGGGGCTGGACTCGGACGTGGCCAGCTTCATCGAGAGGCTGCCCGAGGCGAGCCGGTTCTGGGAAGGTGTCCGGAGCATGACCGACGCCCAGATCGAGAGCTACCTGGCTCGGCGCTTCTGGAGTCTGAGCATCGCGTTCGGCTGCACGGGAGGTCAGCACCGCTCCGTGTACTTCGCCGAGCGCACCGCCGCCCACCTCCGGGAGCGCTTCCCCGATGTCACCGTCTCGGTGGTGCACCGGGAGGCGTCGCGCTGGCCCGGCCGCGCCCTGGAGTCCGGCCTTCCCGCGGGCTGACGCCGCGAAACTCCATGGACGCGATGATCCTGGCCGCCGGGTACGGCAAGCGTCTCCGGCCGTTGACCGACCGCACGCCCAAGGTCCTCATCGAGGTGGCCGGCGCCACGGTGCTGGAGCACATCGCCCGACGGCTGATCCGGGCCGGCGCGGATCGCATCATCGTCAACACCCACCACCTGGCGGACCAGGTCGAACGCTTCGCCCGGGAGCGGTGGACTCTGGGAGCCGAGCTGGTCCTGTCCCACGAGCCCGAGGCCGCCCTGGGCACGGGGGGTGGCCTCCTCCACGCGGCGCCCTACTTCCGGCGCGACGCACCGTTCCTCCTGCACGTGGGCGACGTCATCAGCGAGCTCGACCTCGATGCGCTCTACGCCGCCCAGGAACGAAGCGTCAACCTGGCCACCCTGGCGGTACACGACCGGGGGTCGTCCCGCTGCGTCCTGTTCGACGACCGGGGCCTCATGGGCCGGGACAACCAGGTCGAGGGGTGGGAGCGGACGGTGCGAGCGCCCGACGGCCCGGTCCGGCGATGGTCCTTCGCCGGGGCGCACGCCGTCTCGCCCGAGATCTTCGGTCGCTTCGTCGAAGCCCCACCCTTCGACATCCTGGACGCCTACCTGCGGATGGCTTCCGAAGGGGCTCGCATCGCACCCTTCGACGTCACCGGAAGCAGGTGGCTGGAGGTGGGCAACCCGGAGCGCCTGGCCCAGGCTCGCGAGGTGCTGGGCTCCCCTACCTCATCTCCTCCAGCGCCGCCCTGAGGTTCTCCATCACGTAGTGATCGCCCTTGTTCTCGCCGATGGTGAACGCGATCCGGTCCCCGGCGGGGCTGATGGCGAATTCCCCGAGTCGCTCCCGGGACACCCACACCACCTCCGGCTCTCCTCCGCCTACGGGGACCCGCTTCAGAACCGTGCCCTCGTCTCTGGCCGTCTCGGTGAAGTAGACGTAGCGGCCTCGGGGTCCCCACTCGGCGTTCCTGATCTGCGTCCCCTGAGGGAGATCCACGGCGAGGAGCTCCCGGGTGTCTCCTTCGGGGAGCCGGGCGACCATCAGTCTGCCCCACCCGTCCTCGAGGCGGGCCACGGTCCCGAGCGACAGTCCGGACCGGGTGGAGTCCTGGACCGCGAACAGCAGGCTCGTGCCGTCCGGGGCGGGATCCAGAAGTCCGGAGACGAGCCCGGGGTGCCGATACAGCTCCGTCTCCTCCCCGGTGGCCACCTGGTGGAGCACCAGGCGTCCGTCCCGAACGTACACGATGTCCCGGCCGTTCGGCGCTTCGGCCGCCCCCATGCTCCAGTACCACTCGGCGTCCGGGGTGGGCGACAGGCGGATGGGATCCCCTGTCTCGCCCGTCCGCGGATCGATCCTGTGGAGCGCCGGTATCCGCTCCCCTTCCGGGTCCCGCTCCACGGCTTTCGCCAGGATGGAACGGCCGTCCCCGGACCACCTCGGGTCGTCGACCTCCAGGTGCCCCGCCAGCTCCCGTTCCTCGCCGGTCTCGAGGTCCGTGATGCCCAGGACCTGGTCCCAGTCCCCCGCTCCGGTGGGCCGGTCCCTCTTGTGCCAATAGGCGAGGTATCGGCCGTCCGGGGACCAGGCGGGACGAGCCTTGGGTCCGAGAAGGGGCCGAGCCGCCTCAGCGTCCACCGCCCCGGTCTCCGCATCGAAGGGAGCGACGCTGATGAACATGCGCAGCGGGTAGATCCAGTAGTAGAGATCCCCGTCGCGGGTGAACCCGTTGGGATTCATCTTCCCCACGTCCCGACGGACGATGAGCGGGCTCCCCCGAGCCGCTCCGTCGGCCACCTCCAAGGCGTAGAGATCGGACTTGCCCCCGCGGTCGCTGACGAAGAGGAGCTCGTCCGTGCCCGGCACCCACCCGACGACCCGGTCGTTGGCCGGGTGGCGGACGACGGCGACGGTCGGACCTCCGTCCACGGGCATGATACCGATGTCCAGCCGGTCGGAGTCCTCCGCCACATCGAAGTCGAAGGCCAGATAACGTTCGTCCGCCGAGAGGGAGACTCGACGGGGCCTGGGCCGCGGTTCGGGAATGGCCCCGAAGGCCTGGAAGCGCCCGTCCTCCACCGAGACCCAGCCGGTCTCGACACGGCCGTCGGGGCCCTTCCTGCTGACGAGCAGCTGGCTCGCGTCCGCTCGCCACGGGCCGGCCCAGTACATGTAGCCGGGCTCAGCGCATAGGATGCGGGGTGGCGACCCGTCCCGGAAGGCGAGTCG
>JBDHGI010000243.1:0-6564 GCA_039589955.1 Gemmatimonadota bacterium
TGGCTGGATGAGGACGCGCGATTCGGTGGCCCGGAAGGTCAGGCCCGTGTCCCTGAGCAGCACCTCGAGAGCTTGACGGACCGTCCGCGTGCCGCAGTCGCAGGATACCTGCCGCTCCGGAACGAGCTCGGGGCTGTACACCAGGGGGACCGGGGCCCGCTCCTGGAGGAGGCGGAGGGCGTCCACGAGTGGAACGCCCTCGACTTCCAGTCGCGCCGGCCGGTCCAGGATCGTCTGACCCGAGACCCACGACGCGGCCGCCAACCCGTACAGCGTGAGCCCGGCGACACCGACGGCGATGCGGTGCCAGGCACCGTGCGCCCTCCGGCCAGCGGTCCGTCCTCGAGTATTCACTGGTCTCCTCCTCCCTCCGTCACCACCCAACGTCTCGCCGCCGTCCTCCGCCCGCCCCCTACCGGACGGCGGCCTGCACACACCCGACGTTTGCCCTGCCGTCATGCTACCGACCCATCGTGCTAGCGGACGGGGACGCCGAGCGCCACGGAGCCAGCCCGGAGCTCACACCGGAGGCCGGTGACCGCGCAGATGGCGTCGACGATGTCCTCCAGGGCCTCGTCCTGGAAGCTCCCCGTCACACTCCTTTCCGCCACCGACGGATCCCCGATGCCGACGTCGACCCCGAAGTGGTGCTCGAGCTGCTCCGCCACGTCGCTCAGCGACGTGCTCTGGAAGGCCAGGAGGCCCCCGGGCCAGTCGAGGAGACTCCACACGTCGTCGACATCCGCCACCTGAGGCACACCGTCGGGAGTCGCCGTGGCGACCTGCCCGGCCGCGGCCTTGACCATCTCCCCCGATGCCGTCAGCTCCACCGTCCCCTCTACCACCACCACACGAAGCCCCTCGTCTCCGTGCCACACCTCGAAGCGGGTGCCCGTAACCCTCACCTCCCCTCCGCCGGTGCGGACAACGAACGGAAGCCTTCCCGGCGCCACGGCGAAGAAGGCCCGACCGGCCAGCGCCACCTCCCTGCGTCCCGACTCCGCGGGGAAGTCCACGGTCGCCCCCTCGGCCAGACGGACGAAGGTGCCGTCCGAAAGCCTGATGGCCACGACGCGACCGGGAGCCACCGAGGACTCTACCGTCGCCAGCGCCGTCCCGGCTCCACCCCTCCCCGGCCATACGTCGAGGCCCACGAACCCCAGCACCAGGACGGCGGCCGCGGCGATCCCGTAGCCCGTCCAGGGCGACCGGAGGACGGCCCTCCGGGAGCGGCTCGCCCGCTGGCGGGCCCTACGTCGCTCGGCCTCGGCCATCATGGCGTCCGGGTCGGGTCTCCGGGAACGGCGCGGGCTCCTCACAGTCCCCAGCCCGCTCCAGACGGCCTGCACCTCCCGGAAGCGGACCTCGTTCGCGGAAGAGGCCGCCCTCCAGTGCTCCAGCCGACGCTGCTCCACGTCGGTGGCCTCTCCGCTCAGGTGCCTCAGAATCAGCTCATCCATCTTCAGCCTCCCGGCCGGCCGCGGATTCCCTCCCGGTGTGCAACTGCGGCAGCACATCGGCCAGGAGCACGCGTAGATCAGCCAGTGCCAGGGTCATGCGATTCGCGACGGTCTGCTGGGAGATGCCGATGACCTCCGCCGCCTCCTGGTGGGTCAGCCCCTTCATTCGGACGAGCTCGATGGCTTCTCTCCGCCCGGGCGTCAGTGCCTCCAAAGCCTCCCGGAATCGCTGCTCGTACTCCGACGTCTCCGCGAGGGCGTCGGCCTCGACGCTCGCATGAGCGACGACAGCCTCCCTGTCCGCCCATTCCCTTCGCACCCGCTCTCGTCTGCGTGCGTCGAACGCCAGATTCCTCGCTATACGGAACACCAACGCCCTCGCGGATCCGTCGTGCCACCGCTCGCGCTGCTCCCAGATCCGGATGAACGCCTCCTGCGCCGCATCCTCGGCTGCTTCCCGGGACTCCAGGATCCACGCCAGATGATCCACCAGGTCGTCCCAGGTCCCTCCGACCAGGCGCTCGAAGGCCCCTCGCTCCCCGGCACGGATGCCTATCAGGCTCACATCCGCCGTCGTTTCCGAGGTTGGGGGCTTCATCTCGTGGAGCTCATCTCGTGGAGCCGGACGACCCTCGTGGGAACCGCGTCATTCTAGCCATACAACGCCCCAGGAGGCACCACACTACCGGGTGGGCGCCGGCAGCGGTGTCCGCCGGCAGCGGCGATGGGACCGGGCGGCGGCTCCCCCCGGGGCGACGTCCGGAGCGGGCTTCGGGCGGCCTGGATGCCCGGCGGGGTGGCGCGCATATTGAGGGCGGACCGCAGCCTCTGCGGACGCCGACCTGTCACGGCGTGATCTCCCGGAACAGGAGCGGATGATGAAGACCGTGCTCATCACCGGCGGCAGCGACGGCATGGGGAGAGCGGCCGCTCTCCGTCTCGCCGGTCCCGACACCGATCTCGTCCTCGTCGGCCGAAGCCGGCAGCGGGGAGAGGAAGTCGAGCGGGCCGCGGCGGCCCACGGTGGCCCGGCGACCTTCCTGGCCATCGATCTCTCCACGGCCGCGGGCGTGCGGGAGCTCGCCACTCGGATCGAGCGACGGACTCCACGGCTCGATGCGCTCGTGCACGCGGCGGGCGGTGTCTTCTCCCGACGTCGGGTGCTCACCGAGGACGGCCTCGAGCGTTCATTCGCCGTCCAGGTCCTGGCCCGTTTCGCCCTCACCGAGCTCCTCCTCGACCGCCTCCGGGGCGCCGACCAGCCGAGGGTGTTGGCCATCGCCGGAGGTGGCTCGTACGGCGGTGCGCTGGATCTGGACGACCTCCAGGGGGAGCGTTCGCACAGCCACTTCGGCTCCATCCGGAAGCAAGCCGCGGCGAACGACCTCCTGACTCGAGCCCAGATGAGCCGATACGAGGGGATCGACTTCTACAACTACGGGCCGGGCCTCGTCCGAACGAAGGTCACCACGTGGCATCCGGTCATGAAGGCCCTGCTCGGCACGGTCGGCCGCCTGTGGTCCTACAGCCCGGAGGAGGCCGGCGCCGACATCGTCGAGCTGCTCGTGGGCGAGCATGCTCCGGGATTCTACGGGCCTGGGCTGAAGTACCGGGGCACTGAGCCACGGAGAGCCGACCCCGAACAGATCGACGGCCTGTGGGGCTACCTCGCCGCGCTCCTGCCTGGACCCCCGACGGAGGCGTGAACCCCCGCCCTTCAGACGAGGTCCTTCGCGAAGCGGAAGCTCGTGCGCTCGTACGAGAGGTACGTGTAGAAGCTGTGGGCGTCCTTCCGGCGCCGGTGGCTCGTCACCTCGACCAGGCCGCAGCCGGCCCTGGACAGCGCCTCCTCCGCAGCCCGCATCAACGCGCGACCGAGCCCCCGTCCACGGGCGGACGGATCCACGGCCAGGGACGTGATGCGACCGACGGGCCTGGGCCGGTGCAGCACCACCATGCGGTGGAGCGTGACGACGCCGAGGAGCGAATCCTCACCCTGGAGCACGAGGGCGAAGTTGCCTTCCTGCTCCCAAGCCTCCCACACGGCGGCCACGTCCTCGGCGGCAATGGGATACCCCAGCGGCGACAGGAGCCGTCCGAGCTCGGCCGCGTCGTCCTTCGTAGCGAGCCGGATCGGAGGGGCAGGAAACGGGTCGATCATCGGCTCAAGCGGATAGGGAGCGTACCACGTGGGCCGTGATCCGGCGAGCCTCGAGTCCGATCTCCCGAAGCATCCCCGTGGGAGCGATGTAGAACCCACAGTAGTGGACGTTGCGCTGGCTGGCGTCGGCCTCCGCTCGATCGAGTGGCAGTCCCTCCGGGACTCTGGGATGGAAGCCTGTGGCCAACACGATGGCGTCGAACTCCGCGGCCGTCCCGCCACGGAATGTCACCTGGGCAGCGTCGATGCTCTCGATCTCTCCCGCCACGCCGATCTCTCCCCGCCGCATGGCCCTCGTGGTTCCGATGTCGAGGAGGGGCACCTTCCTCTTCACGGCGATCTGCCGGAAGGGGCCGAGCTTCGCCTTGCGCAGGCCGAGGCGTGCGTAGGACGGGTAGTAGAGCTTGAGGAGCGGCCAGACCAAGGCGTCAGCCAGCCGCGAAGGGAGGCGAGACAGGGAAACGGCGATCGCCAGCACCGGGATCCCGAGGATGTCACGGGGGATCACGTTGACGGGCCCCCGGATGGAGAGGACCGGTCGGGCTCCGTGCTCGAGGAGGTCCAGAGCGATCTCGCCTCCCGAGTTCCCGAATCCTACGACGAGCACCTTGTGGCCCGAGAACTCGCGTCCGTTCGTGTAGCCGCTCGAGTGCATCACGGGTCCGGGGAACGTCTCCAGGCCGGGCCACTCGGGTCGGTTGGGCTCCCCGTTCACCCCCGTCGCCACCACCACGTGTCGGCAGGCCAACGCCCCCCGGCTCGTCCGGACGGACCACCCTCCGTCGTGCGGCTCGATCCCCTGGACCTCGACACCCAGCTCCGGCCTCAGAGCCAGGCGCTCCACGTAACCGTCCAGGTAGGCCACGACCTGATCCCGGGACGGATACGCAGGGTAGCTCCGCGGCATGGGCACGAAGGGAAGCCGGGAGTACCCTCGGCTGGTGTGCAGGTGGAGTCGGTCGTAATGGCGTCGCCAAGCCGACCCGACTTCCCGCTCTTTGTCCACGAGGAGGTGGGGCACGCCCGCCCGCGTCAGGCAGGCCGAGCACGCCAGGCCCGCCGGGCCGGCGCCGATGACCACGACGTCCGTATCGTGGGGGAGGCTGCTCTGGACCTCGTCGGCGGCTCGCAGCGGACCTTCACCTGGGATCATGTGCTCTGGCACCCTTTTCGGCCGCGGTCGGCGTGTCGCTGCGCTGGGCTCGGGACAGGACCCGGGAACCTACCGGCGAAGCCCAATGATAGAACGAGGCAGACCGACTCGCACACGGTGCCGAGGTAGGAAAAATCTTCCCGACCTCCCTCAAGTGTCCTGACAACAAATGTTTGCCACCTCGGCGTGATCGTGGCCCGCCACGGAACCCGCGGGGCCCGGTGCGTGGCGGCGGGAATGGCATGTGATTTGCGAGACGAATCATCGGTTCAAGCCGCAAGATCGTCCGGAACGGACGCCGGCTCCCCCGAGGGAGTCGCTCGCCGCATCACGAACGGGGGGAATCGTGCAGAAGAAGACTCTGATCCTGACCGCCGTAGTGCCGTTGCTCTGGGCCTGCCAGGACACGACAGGGCCCGAGAACGCCGGGCAGGTGACCGTGCGGTTCGAGGCGGCGACGGCGGTGGCCGCCTCGGCCCAGGCGCCGGGGACCTTCGCGTCAGCGGCCATGGGGGCCGCGGCCGCCCCCATCGATCTCGGCAACGGTGTGGTCATCGACGACATCAAGCTGATCGTCTCCGAGATCGAGCTGGAGAGCACGGGCGGTGAGTGCCTCGCCGGTCAGGACGACGACTGCGAGGAGATCGAGGTCGGACCCTTCCTGGTGAGCTTGCTCGCGGACAATGGGGACGAACAGATCAACGCGGCCATCCGTGAGGGAACGTACGACGAGCTCGAGTTCGAGGTCGAAGACCTGGAAGCCGACGATGACGACGACGCCTCCAAGCAGGCCGTCATCGCGGGACTCCTCAACGACGTTCGGGCCGCCTACCCGAATTTCCCGGACAACGCCAGCATGGTCGTGCACGGCTCGTGCGACGGACCCGTGGAGTTCACTGTCTACTTCTCGGCCGAGATCGAAGTGGAGAAGGAGTTCACCACCCCCTTCCAGGTCCCCGGAGACCAGTCGATCCTGGTCCATCTCGACCCGTCAGCCTGGTTCGCCGACGTGGACCTCTGCTCACTCGACGGGCGGACCCTGGATCTCGAGGCCGAGTTCGACTTCGAGAGCGGCGTCTCGGTGGAGGACGACGACTAGGAGCTGACGGAAGGCCGCAGACGCCCCTTTCTACGGCGTGGGGCTCTAGGCGGGACCGATCAGCCTCTCGAGATCGGGGAACTCTCCCGCCGCGATGCGGCGCTGAGCATTTCGGTTCGCTAGCTTCATCAGCTGCACGGCTCCGACGGTCATGACGACCACGGACCCCGCGGGGAACAGGATCATCGCCGTCACGTCGGCTCCGCCCACGGCAATCCCCGTAGCGGCGGCGGCGGCCAGACCCAGGACGCCGAAGTGCCAGGGCATGCGGCGTCGGGCCTTGTCGGCGCACGGCTCGCAGACAAGGCGTCCATGGATCAGGAAGGGTTCGCCGAACCCTGTCGCCTCCCAGTCGACGCCGCACGCGGCGCACTCGCCGCTCCGGTTCCGCCGGCGTGACCTCCATCGCTCGAATGCCCACAGCCCGCCGACGGCGGGCAGGCCACCGTAGAAGGTGATGGCTGTAATGACTCCCCAGAACGTCAACATCGCATACTCCAACCGGTGCGATCCACGCCTATCAGCGGTCGAGGGCTTCTATCCTGCTACCATCCACGATAGGTCCGTCAGCGCCGCTGGCTCAAGAAGAGCGTGCACTCCACCGGCGGCGGGGCAGCGCAGGTAGGAGGAGCTCAGGGGCCCTTTGGCTTCTCACAGGGCCGCCGGGTCGCGGTCGGTAGGCGGAGATGCC
>JBDHGI010000244.1:0-6537 GCA_039589955.1 Gemmatimonadota bacterium
CACCTCGAGGACGCGGCGGCCCGTGACCGGAAGCTGGACGCGCACGACCACGCCCCCGGGAGTCTCCTCGGCCTCCAGATCGGCCGGCTCCCCGTCGACGAGGACCCTCCGGAGGGCGCCGCAGGGGAACGTCGGACCGAGGACGGCCAGCGGCGGCTCCCTCCCTTCGGCGAGGTCGACCTCGAGGCGGTGACGCCCGCCCTCCCGCCGGTAGGTCAGGGAGAGGCGGACGTCCGCCATCCGGATCCCCTTCACGCCGAAGGCCCGCAGGTGGGTGGGCAGGCGCGGCGCGATGCCGATGCGGCCGGCGGGAGCGTCGGGATCAAGGCCCAGGAGGCCGTGCGCCAGGGTGGCCAGGAGGATCCCCGCCCTGGGGGCCGCCCCGGGAGACCCCGGGTCGGCGTCCCACATCCCGCGGCCGGGGCGACCGTCCTCGGCGGACACCCCCTCCGCCACGGTGCCCCTCCAGGCGGCGTACGCGAGGTCCGGCTCCCCGCGGGCGAATCGGACCCATGGATCCAGTGCGTCGGTGTGGGACGCGCCACCCACGGGGAGGTCGGGGCGGGTCGAGGGGAAGATCAGCCGCTCCAGCAGGTCCGCGGCGGCGGAGGCCTGCCCCCGGCCCGCCATGGGGAGCGTGCGGCTCCCACCCCTAGGGGGCTCCAGGGCCTCGGCCCGAAGCTCCCGGACGAGGTCCGGCGGTGCGGCGTGGCGAAGAGCGTCGGCGGCTCGGCGGAGGGCGAGACTCCATACGGCCCAGGCTTCCCCGGCTTCCCGGCGCGCCGACGTCAGGACCGCGGGGTCCAGGGAGCGGGCACGACCCAGGAGCGCCCTCGCCCGTCCGGTGGTGAGGGCGGTGCGGGCGGCCAGCAGGGTTCCGAGGGCCTCGGCGGGCAGCGGGAGCCCCAGGCCCACGTCCACGTCGCCCCCCATCGCGTCCAGCGCCGTGGGGACGCCGCCGCCCTCGTCGCCGATGGCCGCGGCCGCCACGCCTGACCAGAAGAGGGCGCCCCCGTCGGTCTCGGGTGCCGGCGGCCCGGCCCGCGCCCGCCGGGCCGCGGCCTGGAGCCGGCGCGTGGCCCACAGAACGCCCCGGTCCAGGTCGGCTACGCCGGTGGTGGCGGCCAGGGTGGTCACGCTCTCGAGGCTCGCCTCCTCGGCGGCGATCCGGGCGTGGGCCTCGAGGTGCCGGCCCGCCGCGAGCGCCCTGTCGGCGCGATCCCCCTCCCCTCCCGAGAGCAGGAGCGTGACGGACCCCTCCTCCTCCACCCCCGCCCTCACCAGGACGCCTCCTCCCTCCGCTTCCACCGCCGACCAACCGGCCGGCGCCGGAACGACCCTCAGGTCGAGGACCGAGGCTTCGTCGTCCTCGTGGGCCACGGCTCGAATCCCTTCCGGGGCGATCCGATATCGGACACTCCGGACACCCGGGAAGAGCACTAATGAAAGGCTCACGCCACTGAGAGGCGGCGCTCCGTCCGGGGCGCGCCACTGGACGGCCACCAGGGGAAGGGTGGGCGCCACGAGCGCCGTCTCCAGGACGGACCCGCGCGCTCCGACGCGCTCCCGCTGCACGGACGACGGTGTCGCCAGCACGTTGACGGCCATCCCCACGTCGGCCTGGAGGTCCCTGGCCACGAGTCGGCCGGCCAGGTGGACGGCGTCCAGGCCGCCCCGCTCCGCTCCGGTCAGCGTCGACGCGCCGCCCTCGACCACGAAGGGGCACGGCGCCGCCCGACCGGCGAGCAGCGCGTCGCCGCCGGGCGTGGGAAGTCGGGGAAGAGGCCCCCCGAGCCCCGGGACGGGAAGCTCGGGGTCGAGGCGCACGGTCACGACGGGCCCGCCGGCGAGGGCCCGGAGTGCGCCGAACGTGGCTGCCCCCCGGGCCCGGCGGCGTCGAGCCCCTCCCTCACGGGATCCCTATGACCGCGCCGGCGCCGGCGAAGTCGCCGGCCTTCACGATGGTGATCTTCGACAGGTCCAGGTGCCGCCGGACCGCCGCGTTGACCTCGCCCAGCGTGAGGCTTCGCACCTTGCCCTCGAAGTCGGCGTCGAACCCGAACGTGCGGTCGAAGTACAGGTTGCCGGAGATCTGCGACGCGAGGGACGGGTCCTGGGCCCGGGCCAGCTGCCGGCCTTCCAGATAGCCCTGCTTCGCCACCGTGAGCTCCTCCTCGGTGAACCCCTCCGAGAGGACCTTCTCCATCTCCTCCATGAAGGCGGCCTCGAGCTGTTCTGCGTTCTCGGGAGCGTAGATGGCGAACGCCGCGAACTGGCCGACGGGATCGACGGGGTGGCCGCTCACTCCCCCTCCCACGCCGTAGGAGAGCCCGTCCTGTACCCGGATCCTCCGCGCCAGGCGGGAGTTCAGCACCCCTCCGCCGATCATGTAGCCGGCGAGCACCAGGGCGGGGTAGTCCGGATGGGTGTCGGCGAGCTCGAGGTTCTGCTGCGCCGCGAAGACCGCGTTGGCCTTGTCCGGCGTCTCGATCTGGATGGTCTCGGCTTGGACGTCCCGGAAAGGCGTGGCGATGCGTGCGTAGGCGTACGGGCTGCTCCAGTCGGAGAAGGCTTCCTCGATGACGGCGCGTATCTCGTCGGGGTCGAAGTCACCGACCACCACGAGATTCCCGGCCTGGGGCCCGTAGAAGCGGTCGTGGAAGGAGCGGATATCGTCCAGCGTGACGCCGCCGACGCCCTCGATCTCCTCCTCCAGGGTGCCCGTATAGCGGGGGTGGTCCTGGGGCCACGGATCCATGTGACGGGACAGGGCGATCTGCGCCAGGGCCATGGGGTCGGATCGCTGCTCCTCCAGCGCCGCCAGCCGCTGCTCCTTGAGCAGCCGGAACTCGTCCTCGGGGAACGCCGGGCTCCGAACGAGCTCGCCCATGAGGAGGAGCACCTCGGGGAGGCTCTCCCGGACTGTGGTAAACTGGCCGGATCCCTGGGTGGCGCTTCCACCGACGCTCCCCGAGGCCCTGAGGCGGTCCAGCTCGTCCTGGATGTCCTGGCGGGTGCGCTCGGTGGTGCCGCGCATCAGCATGCTCCCCGCCAGGTCCCCGGCGGTGGCCAGCCCCCGCAGGGCGTCCTCGTCCCCGAACTGGAGCCGTATGCGGGCCAGCACCGCGTCTCCCCGGTTCTCCTTGGGGAGGAGGGCGACCTCCATCCCGTTGGCCAGGGTGAAGCTCGTCGTCCTGGCGTCCACGTTGGCAGGCGTGGGATCGAAGGCCTCGCCTTCGGCCACCGCCTCACGGCCGGTATAGCCCTCCAGCATGGCGATGACGTCCGGAACGTCGGGAACCTCCGCCCGATCCGGGCTCTCGGTGGGATAGAACAGCCCCACGGTCCGGTTGTCCGGCTTGATGTAGGCGTGGGCCACCCGGTTGACCTCGTCGGCGGTGACGGCCTCCAGGCGATCCCGATGCAGGAAGAGAAGGCGCCAGTCTCCCATGGACGCCCATTCGGAGAGCTGGAGCGCGATGCCGGCGGAGTTGTTGAAGGCGAGCTCGATCTGCTTGAGGAGGGCGGCCTTGGCCCGCTCGATCTCCTCACCGGTCACCGGCGTCTGCAGCACGCCCTCGACGGTCTCGTTGAGCGTGCTCCAGGCCGCGTCCAGGTCACCCTCCTTGCGCACGGAGGCGAACATCAGCAGGGGGCCCGCCTCCCGGAACTGACCGGCGAAGGCGGCGGTCTGCGTGGCGATCTGCGTCTCCACGAGGGCTTCGTACAGGCGTCCGGAGGGCGTGTCTCCCAGCACCTGGGCCAGGACCGCGACGGGGGCGTAGTCGTCGTGGGATCCGGAGGGGACGTGGTAGGCGGTCATCACGTACTGGGCGTCACCGACCCGGCGCAGCGTCACCATGCGCTCACCGTCTTGCGTGGGCTCAACGGTGTACGTGGGGTAGAGGATGTCGGCTCCCTCGCGCACCGGTGCGGGGATCGCTCCGAACTTCTCCACGATGAGCTCGAGGGCCCTCTCCTCCTCGAAGTTTCCGGCCACCACCAGGATCGCGTTGTCGGGCTGGTAGTACTTGCGATAGAAGGCCTGGAGGCGCTCGATGGGCACGTTCTCCACGTCGGAGCGGGCGCCGATGGTGCTGTTGCCGTAGTTGTGCCAGAGGTAGGCCGTGGAGAGCACCCGCTCGAACAGGATGCCGATGGGGTTGTTCTCGCCGGCTTCCATCTCGTTGCGCACCACGGTCATCTCGGAGTCCAGGTCCTCCTTCGCGATGAAGGAGTTGACCATGCGATCCGCCTCGAGGTCGAGTGCCCACTCGAGGTTGTCGTCCGACGCCGGGAAGATCTCGAAGTAGTTGGTGCGGTCCAGGGAGGTGGTGCCGTTGGGCTGGGCCCCCCTCTCCGTGAGCTCCTTGGTGATGTCGGGGTGGTCCGGGGTCCCTTTGAAGACCAGATGCTCGAGGAGGTGGGCCATGCCGGTCTCTCCGTAGGCCTCGTGCCTCGAGCCCACCAGGTACGTGATGTTCACCGTGATCTGGGGCTTGGAGGGATCGGGAAACAGCAGGAACCGCAGGCCGTTGTCCAGCCGGTACTCGGTGATCCCTTCGACGGACGCCACGGGGGTGAGGTCGACCTGGGGCTGCTGCGCCCCGACGGGGTCGGGGTTCGTGGGGATCGCCAGCAGCGCCAGCGCGAACACGACGTGGACGATGCGACGGGTCATGGCTCGGCACCTCCTCTTGAGGGCTCTCGGGCAATCGGTCATGCTGAGTCTACGCGGAGAGACCGGATCCGGTTCAGGGCGGCCGCGAGCTCGAACCGGCGGAACGCGGCCAGGTCTCCCACTCGGCGGGGGTCCAGGGCGTCCAGGCCAAGCTCGGCGACCTCGGCCTCCACCGCGTCCAGAAGTTCCGGAATGGATCGCCCCGCGTCCAGATGGTCCCGGGCCGCCAGGGCCAGCGCCCGCCCCACCGCACGGATCTGGGAGCGGGACAGGAGCTGCTCCACCGCCGCGAGGTCGACGGTCTCACGACCGAAGAGGAGCGTGCGCTCGTCCGGAACCTTGACGTTCACCTCCCTGCGGCCCTTCCCCGGCTCCAGGCACCCGGGCCGCGGCCGCCTCGGCGCCGCTGCGGCGAACGGATCCACCGCCTCCGGGACCCGGCCCGTGGGGAGCGCCGCCGCCACGGTGCGGGCCTCCTCGGTCACGTCGTGGGGGGCGTAATCCCGCATGGCGACGACGGTGTCGGCCACATCCAGGTAGTCGCCGCTGCCTCCCAGCACCAGCACGGCGCTCACTCCTTCCTCCCGGGCCAGCTCGCTCACCCGGTCGACGAAGGGCGTGATGGGCTCGCCCTCCTTGGGGACCAGCGCCTGCATGCGGCGGTCCCGGATCATGAAGTTGGTGGCCGAGGTGTCCTCGTCCACGAGAAGCGTCCGGCTGCCCACCTCCAGGGCCTCCACGATGGCGGCTGCCTGGCTGGTGGATCCCGAGGCGTTCGGGGACGAGAAGGCCCGGGTGCCCTCGCCCATGGGCAACCCGTCGATGAAGGGGGAGATGTCCACGCCCTGGACGCTCCTGCCGTCCTCGGCGCGGATCTTCACCGCGTCGTGCAGCGTGACCACCCGCTCCCTGCCGTCATCCGGGCGATGGTTGTATACACCGGTCTGTAGGGCGCGGAGCAGGGTGCTCTTGCCGTGGAAGCCCCCGCCCACGACCAGCGTGACCCCCCGGGGGACTCCCATCCCGGTGACCTCGCCGGCATTGGGCAGCGCAAAGCCCACGCGCAGCGTCGGCGGCGAGGTGAACGGCACCACCCCGTCCCCCTGCAGGGGCCGGTCGTCCACCCCGCTCCGTCGGGGTAGCATGGCGCCGTCGACGACGAAGGCGACGAGCCCCGCCCCCGCCAGCTGGTCGCGGAGGTGCTCTGCGTCCTCGTTGACTTCGGCGTGCCGGACGATCTCGGAGGCGTCGTGGCCGCGGACCGTGAGCGCGCGCAGGACGATGTCGGGAACCTCCTCGGTGAGGAGCCTGTCCGCCGCCGTCCCCAGGACGCGCCGGCCACGGGCCGGAAGCCCCACCGTGAAGCGGGCCTCCACACCGCCGTCCTCCGCCACGAGCACGGCGGTCTGGGCCGTCACCTCCTGACCAGGGGCCTCCATGTCGATGTCCCCGCTGCGCCCGCTCCCGGGACCACCCCGGCGCCCCGGGGTCCGGCGGGCGAACGCGCGGGCCAGGAGCGCCGCCGTGCCGAGGCGCCGCGGAAGGGTCCCGAAGGCCGGGGCCGGGAGGTCCGCCACCGTGGCGGGCAGCAGGACCCGGATCCGGCTGGGCAGGGCGAAGGGATCACCCTGGACGTGGTCGACGTGCAGCGTGAAGTCGCCGAAGTCCCAAGCTCCCGCGATGGCCTTGTACGCCTTGTAGCCCCTGCCGTCCAGGCTGCGGAGCAGGGTCCCGAGGTCGGATGCGCTCTTCAACGGCCCCTGCCGGCTGTGGGTTGCGTCGCGGGAGTTCCCGGTCCCGGCTCCGGAGGGTACTTTCCCGCCCGAGTCCCGTTGGTTCCCTTCTTCCTGTCCGCA
>JBDHGI010000245.1:0-6397 GCA_039589955.1 Gemmatimonadota bacterium
AGACCCGACTGACCTTCGGGGCAGGCGCCGTCTACCCCACCTGGACCCCGGACGGCGAGCGGGTCGCCTACTACCGCATCGTCGACGGCGAGTATGGGCTCTACTGGCGGCCTTGGGACGGCTCCGGCGTGGAGGAGGTTCTCCTCGACTCGCCGGGCCGTGAGATCGAGGTGCGGTTCTTCCCGGACGGCGAGCGGATCCTCGTGCGGCAAGGCGACCGATCGGCGGCGGACGGAACCGATCTCTGGGTCTATCGCATCGGGGAGCCGGACTCGGGTCGAGCCATCACCTCCGGCGGGGGCAACGAGGTCGCACCCCGACTTTCGCCGGACGGGCGGTACGTTGCCTATGCCACCGACGAGCTGGGTCCGACACAGCAGGTGTTCGTCCGTTCCATCGAAGATCCGCGGGAGCGCTGGCAGATCTCTCATCAGGACGGTGGAAACGAACCCCTGTGGAATCATGACGGAACGGAGCTGTACTACCGGCGGTCGGGCGTGCTGATGGCCGTTTCCGTCGAGACCGAGCCCGCGTTCCGCCGACTGTCCGAGCCCGTCGAGCTCTTCTCCACGGTCGGCCTGACCGGGAACACCAACCACACGGCATACGACCTCATGCCTGATGGCCAGGCCTTTCTCTTCATCGAAGGCCCACAGGGAACGGAGACCCACATCGTCATCAACTGGGTGGAAGAACTCCGGAGGCGCCTCGGGAGATGACCCGGCTACTGCCCAACGACCTCACCAACGTGCTCTCCGAGGCGGGAGGGTGAACGCGTCCTCGCCCACGGCGGTCCGGTACGCCCAGGCCGGCATCCCGTGGACACCGGGGCGACTCGTCGCGCCGGTCCGCAGGGTGCCTTGACGGGTCTCGTGGGTACGGACGAGACGCGCACGGAACACCCCCCAGCGGTTAGGCGGCCTCCCCGGCGTACGCCGCGTCCACCTTGGTACGGACGGCGAAGGTCGGAGGCTGCTCGAGGTGCTTCTTCACGGCGCACTGCTCCGCTGCGCGAATGAGCGCAGCGTGGTACTTCTCCGGGAAATCCGGCGGCACCACGATGTCCAGGTCCACCTTCTCGATCATGCGCGTGGCGGGGTTCGTGTGCAGGCGCTGCAGGACCTTCACACCGTCCGTGGGCAGGCCCCTGTGCTGGCAGAAGCTCAGCACGTAGATCCCGGCGCACGTCCCGATGGAAGCCAGGAAGAGTCCGAAGGGCGCGGGAGCCGTCCCGTCCTGGTTGGTCTCGACCACCAGGTTGCCCATGTGCGCGTCCACCCGGGCACCCCCGGGGAAGGTGATTTCCATCTCCATGGTCCGGATCCCTGTGCTCCTCGGGGCTTCCGCCCCTCCGCTGTCGTCGATTTGGGAACTAAGTATATACATGCCTATATATTGATATATAAATGTTACGGCTCTGCGCGCAACTCCCGACCACCGTTCGGCTTCCGTCGCCGCCCGAGCTGGCCATGGTCGTCGTCCTGACCTGCGACTCGTCCATCCAGTCCTGGCTGCTCTCCCCGGGAATCGGTGACCTGGTGTCGAGGATCTTCGGATCCGTCAGGGACTGACCCGAGCACTCGAGACCCGCGTCGACCGCGGGGGACGACACGCTTTGCTCGCGACGGCGGCAGGCGGATAGGTTGTCCCCCGCGGCCCCTCGGCCGCTGCCCCTGACGAGAAGGTCGATACCGAGGAGGGTAAGGTCATGGGCGACAACGGCGACGGAAGGCTGCTCCTGGTGTCGCACCTCACGCTCCGGAGGACGGTGGGCGCCCTGGGCGTTCTTCTTCCGTTCATCCTCGCCGGGGGGTGTCTCCTCTTTGGTTCGTGCGGCGGACTTCAACCGTCCATCAGCGAGTACTACGACACTGAGATGCGCGACGTGCTCGTGGGGGTGCTCTTCACCATCGGTTGGTTCCTGTTCGCCTACAAAGGCTACGACAGACGCGACGACGTGGCCGGTGATCTGGCGTGTGCCTTCGCCCTCGGGATCGCGCTCTTTCCCATCACCAGCACCCGGACAGCCACCCGGGTGGTTCACCTGTTCTCCGCCACCTGCTTGTTCCTGGTCCTCGCCTACTTCTCCATCGTCCTGTTCCGCAAGACGAAGAGTCCGGGCGTCATGACGCAGAAGAAACAAGTCCGCAACCGGATCTACCTCTGGTGCGGCATCGCCATACTGGCGTGCATCGGCGGGATCGTCCTCTACGCGGCGCTTCCTCCGAGTCCGGCGCTCGCCGCCCTCGAGCCCGTCTTCTGGCTCGAAGCCCTCGCCTTGGTCGCCTTCGGCGTCTCCTGGTTCGTGAAGGGCGAGACGCTGTGGACCGACGAGGGGACGTCGTAGGAGTCTCCCACCGCCCCCGCCTCCCGGCGGATCCCGGCGGCGTGCCCGTCAAGGCGCAGGTGCCATGGTGTAGCAGAGAGCCGTGCCCTCGAGGGCGACGGTTCCATCGTCGCGGACCACCGTCGTCCGGAGTCGCGTGATGGGCTTGTCTTCCCGCACCTCGACGACCTCCACCTCCCCGGTGATGGCGTCGCCGGGCCGGACCGGCGCCTTGAAGCTCCAGTCGACGTGGAGGAAGACCGTTCCCGGGCCCGGAAGGTCCTCGGCCACCACGGCGTTGAGGATGGCGCTGGTGACGCCGCCCTGGACGATGATCTCGCCGAAGCGCGTCCGCCCTGCGAACTCCTCGTCGTAGTGGAGCGGGTTCTCGTCCCCGCTCATGGCGGTGAACCGGCGGATGTCCTCGGCCTCCACCCGACGCGTGCGCCGCGCCTTCTGTCCGACGACGGGCTGCCCGGCCGGCCAGACCGGTGTGCTTTCTCCCATGATGGTCCTTCCCGGTGTCCTGTGACCCCGTGTCCGTGGGCGACCGCCACGTCGGCGGTTGCGGCGTGCTCGACGCCCATGAGTAGAGGCGCAGCAGGGCCGAGGTTCCGCTCACCTCGCCGACGGCTTTGCCTCCACGCCCCGGGATCCGGTTCTTGACCCGACCAACTCTACATCCTAGACTTCACTCAACTCTAGAAAGTAGACTTGCCTCGCGGAGGACCCCTCGGAGCCATGGGGAGAAAGACCTACCTGGGTGAGCTGGAGCAGAGGGTGCTCTGGGCCGTGCTCCGCCTGGACGGGGAAGGGTACGGAGCCACCATCCTGGAGGCGCTGGCCGAACGGTCGGACCGCAGGATCAGCCCCGGGGCTCTGTACGCGACGCTCGATCGCCTGGAGGAGAAGGGCATGATCGAGTCCCGCCTCGCCGATCCCGAGGCCGGCCGTGGGGGCCGCCGCAAGCGGTACATGACCGTGACGGCCGACGGCCGCGCGGCGCTGGGCCGTACGCGCGAGGAGTGGATGAGGATGTGGGACGGGCTGGAGCTGGCCGCGGGTGGCGACGGGTCCTGACGCACCCCGACCGCCGCGCCTCGCGGCGGCCCTCCTCTCGGTCTTCCTCCCGGGTGGAGGAATCCGGGAGAGCGTGCTGGGCGACCTCCACGAGCTGTACGGACGAAAGGGGTCGGGTGATCCCTGGCGTCGGCGTGCGGCCCGGCGCTGGTACTGGGCGCAGGCCGTGCGCCTCACCGCGCGATACGGCTTCGCGAGGCTCAAGAGGAAACGGTACCGCGGATTCGCTCCCGCACCTCGCCCGGCCGAGGTGAGGAGGGCGACGGGAAAGGGGGACGGGATGAAGGGCATGGCGCGGCAGGTTCGACTCTCACTCCGGTCCCTGTTCAGGAGCCCGGCGTTCACGCTTCCCTCCCTCCTGATCCTCGCCATCGGCATGACGGCTGCCACCGCGATCTTCACCATCGTGGACTCGGTCGTCTTCCAACCCCTGGACCTTCCCGACTCGCACAGGCTGGTCATCGTCTGCGAGGACCACCCTCGTCAAGCCGGCGCCTGCATCGCCTCGGCCACCAACACCGAGGACTTCCGCGAGGGCTCGTCGACCCTGGCCGAGCTCGGCATCGTACGCGGCTGGCCGTTCGCCCTGACGGACGACCGGGGCACCGAGGGAGTGCGAGGCGGTCTGGCATCCGCGGGGTTCTGGCGCGCCGTCCGCGCGAGGCCGGTGCTGGGCCGCCTGTTCACCGACGAGGAGTATGGAGCCGACCGGGACGACGTGGCCCTTCTCAGCCACGCCTTCTGGACGTCCCACTACGGCGGTGACCAGGGGGTGATCGGGAGCCTCGTCGGTCTGAGCGGGGAGACGGTCCAGATCGTCGGGGTCCTGCCACCGGACTTCGACCTGCCGCTGGACCTGAGCGGGATCGAGGTGTGGAGGCCGCCCCACTTCAGCGCCCTGGACCCGGGGATCCGGCGGTGGCGGGGGTTCCGCGCCATCGGGCGACTGGCGGAGGGCTCTTCGGTGGCGGCTGCGTCGGCGGAGCTCACGGGGATCTACGCCGGGATCCGGGAGCGGTACGAGGAGGTGAACGAGGAGTGGCGACTCCGCGTGGCGCCCCTGCTTCGCGTGGTGGTCGGCGACACCCGCCCCGTGATGCTCGCGTTTCTGGGCGCGGCGGGCGTGCTCCTCCTCATCGTGTGCGCCAACGTGGCGAACCTGCTTCTGGCGAGAGGGCTGGGGCGACGTCAGGAGCTGGCTGTCCGTGCCGCCATGGGTGCGGAGCGGTCACGCCTGGTCCGGGAGATCCTCACCGAGAGCCTGGTGCTCTCGGGCCTGGCGGCGGGAGTCGCCCTGGTGCTCTCGGCTGGAGCCGTCAGCCTGCTGCTGGCCGTCGCGCCGCCGGGCATCCCGCGCCTGGACGAGGTGGCGCTCGACGGACGAGTGCTGTTGTTCACGGTCCTGCTCTCCGCCGCGGCAACGATGGTCTTCGCCTCGCTCCCGGCGCTCCGGGTCACTTCCTGGGACCTCGGCGAGACCCTCAAGAGCTCCGCCCGCTCCGGCGACCTCCTACGGTCGACCCGGCTTCAAAGCGGCCTGGTCGTGGCCGAGCTGGCGCTCTCGGTCGTGCTCCTGAGCGGGGCGGCGCTCCTCACCCGCAGCTTCGTGGAGTTCCTCCGGTGGGAGCCCGGCTTCGACACGGAGCCACTCCTGGCGGTGAGCGTCTTTCTGGACCCGGGCAAGTACACGTCCCGGGCGCAGTTCGTGTCGGTGTTCCGCCAGGCCGAGGAGTCCATCCGGGCGATCCCCGGCGTGGAGGCGGTGGCCACGGCCTCCGCAGGGCCCCTGTTCGGTGGGGGAGACGGGGCGACGCCCTTCATGGTGGACGGGGCGGACCCCTCCGCGGTGATGCCCACGGCCCGCTGGTACGACATCGGCCCGGGATATTTCGCGACTCTGGGCCTTCCCATGCTCCGGGGACGGGAGCTCACGGAGGACGATGGCGAGAACGCGCCCCGGGTCGCCGTGGTCAACGAGAGCCTGGCCCGTCGGGCCTGGCCGGACGGCGATGCCCTGGGTCAGGTCATCCGGCTGCCGGAGCTGGAGATCGGCTTCGAGGTGGTCGGGGTGGTCTCGGACGCGCAGCCCATGGTCCCGGGACAACCCCCCTACCCGGAGATCTACTGGTCCAACCGTCAGCTCGGTCGGCTGGCGACCTTCTTCCTCGTGCGCTCCTCCGTCGATCCCTCGACAGTAGCGGAAGCCGTCGTGGCGGCCCTCCAGGAGGCCGACCCCGACGTGTCATTGGGGAACCCCACCGCCCTGACGCAGACGGCCGAGCGAGAGCTCGTGCGGCCGAGATTCCAGGCCCTCATCCTCGTCGCCTTCGCGCTGATGGCTCTCGTCCTCTCCGCCGTCGGCGTCTACGCTGTGGTCGCCTACGCGGTGGCACGCCGCACCCGGGAAGTCGGGATCCGAATCGCCATCGGGGCCAAGGCCTCCGACGTCGTCACCCTCATGGCGAGGACCACCTTGGCCATCGCCGTGGTGGGCATCCTGCTGGGCCTGGTGGGCTCCCTCGCGACGGGGCGTCTCATCCAGGGGCTCATCCCCGGCGTGAGCCCCACCGACCTGATGAGCCTGGCCACCGGCGCACTCACCCTGCTCGTCGTCTCCGGCCTCGCCGTCTTCGTGCCGGCCCGCCGGGCTACGCGCGTGGATCCGCTGGAGGCCATGCGGGCGGAGTAGAGGCCGGGCCCCCGCCCCATCCCCCTCGGAGGCTCACGCGATGGGTCGCGAGAGGTATATCTCCGGCAGGCCGGCATAACGCAGTACGGCGTTGTAGGCAGGGATGTCCTCGCCCAGGATGCGCCGAAGCTCCGCCTGGATCTCCTGCCAGGCGGCCAGGTAGTCGCCGGTGACCTCTCTGACGCCGTCGGTCACCGGGATGTTCGCCCCGCCCATGCGCTCGAGGAGGTCCTTGTACTTCATGAGCCACCGGGCCTCGTGCTGGTAGGCGTTCTGGAAGGTCTTCAGCTCCTTCTGGAGGA
>JBDHGI010000246.1:0-6376 GCA_039589955.1 Gemmatimonadota bacterium
AGGGAGAGCACGTTTGGACAGTCCACGCGGTGTATGGACACGCCTCGTCCACGCGTCACATAGCCCACGACGTCATCGCCGGGCACGGGCTGACAGCAGCGGGAATAACGGACCATGAGGTTGTCCATTCCCTGGATGCGCACGCCGCGGCCCGAGATGCGCAGCCGCTCGGCGAGCTTCTCCAGCGTGGTGGGCTGCCGCTTGGCGACCTCGGCGGGATCGTGGTCGGGGAAGAGCTGCCTCAGCACGGCCGTGGGCCCGATGTCGCCACGCCCCAGAGCCGCGTAGATCTGCTCGAACACGGCGAATCCCAGAGCGATGGCGGCCTCCAGCAGCTGATGGGGATCGTCCGGTAGGGCCCGTCGTGCCTTCTTCAGCTCCCGGTCCAGGAAGTCCTTGCCGAGCTTCACCGCCGAGTCGAACTCCTCCTTGCGGATCCACTGCCGTATCCGCTGCCGAGCCCTGGACGTCTTGACGAACGCGAGCCAGTCCCGATTGGGGCGCTGCTTCGGGCTGGTGATGATCTCGATGGTGTCACCGTTCCTCAGCTCCCGGGAGAGGGGCGCGATACGCCCGTTCACCTTGGCACCGGCACAGTGCAGACCCACCTCCGTGTGGACCGAAAAGGCGAAGTCGATGGGGGTCGAGCCCGTGGGAATCGCCTTCACGTCGCCCTTGGGAGTGAAGACGAAGATCTCGCCCTGAAAGAGGTCCATGCGGAGGAACTCCATGAACTCCTCGGGCTCTCGCGTGTCCTGCTGCCACTCGAGCACCTGCCGGAACCACGTGAGAGCCTCGTCGACCTCGTCCTCCGATCGGGCCCCTCCACCATCCTCCTTGTACCTCCAATGAGCGGCGATGCCGTACTCCGCCGTCCGGTGCATGTCCTCCGTTCGGATCTGGATCTCGCATCGCCTTCCGCCCTCTCCGAACACCGTCGTGTGAAGGGAGCGGTACATGTTGGACTTGGGCGTCGCGATGTAGTCGTGGAACCGCTCGGGAATGGGGGTCCACCGGCTATGGATCACGCCCAGCGCGGCGTAGCAGTTCTGCACGGAGTCCGTCAACACGCGCATTGCGAGGAGGTCGTAGATCTCCTCGTAGGGGCGGCTGCGGGTCTCCATCTTCCGGTGGATGGACCACAAGTGCTTGGGCCTTCCGCTCACTTGGGCGGGAATGTCCGCCTCGGCCAGGGCCTCCTCGAGGGGCCGCTGCATCTCGAGGATCTGACGCTCTCGCTCCTTCCTGCGCTGACGGACCTTCTTGGTGAGGGTGTCGTAGGGCTCGGGCTCCAGGAACTTGAACGAGAGATCCTCCAGCTCCCAGCGGATGGCCGCCATCCCGAGGCGGTGAGCCAGGGGAGCGTAGATCTCCCTCGTCTCCAGGGCGATCCGGCGCCGCTTGTGAGGAGCCAGGTGCTCCAGCGTGCGCATGTTGTGGAGACGATCCGCGAGCTTGACGAGAATCACCCGAGCATCGTCTGCCATGGAGAGCAGCATCTTCCGATAGTTCTCGACCTGCTGCTCGGTGGCGGACTGGAACCTCACCTTTCCCAGCTTCGTGACACCGTCCACGATGGTGGCCACCTCGGCTCCGAAGCTGGCCTCCACGTCGGAGACGGAGAGGGTCGTGTCCTCCACCGTGTCATGGATGAGCCCGGCGATGATGGAGGAGGTATCGAGCCTCAGGGTGGCCAGGATGGTGGCCACCTCCACCGTATGGGAGACGTAGTCCTCCCCGGAGGCGCGCCGCTGACCCGCGTGCGCCTCGAGGGCGAGATCGTAGGCTGCCCGGATCTGCTCGACGTCCAACCGATCCGCGTACGCCTCCAACGCTCGGGCCAGCGGGCGGGGAAGACCACGGATGGTCGGCGTCGGCCCGGAGGAAGTGGCCGTCGCCATGGTCATGCTAGATTATGAGAACACGTGCCGAAAGGCGAGGGTTTCGCGAGCCCCCCGATCCGGAGGAGCCCGAATCCCCGACCCTCAACGCCCGTGGCATTTCTTGTATTTCTTACCACTCCCACAGGGGCAAGGATCGTTCCGTCCTGGTTCCTTCTCCACCGTGACCGGCGTGCGGGTCCGCTCCTCCCCCCGGTTCGTGGCCAATTGCCTGGGGTCGGGTCCAGGCCCACCGAAGGGCTGGAGCTGCGCTCCGCCCCCTCCGGCCTGGGCGCTCCTGGCCATTCCCAGGTCGTCGACACCAGCCGCCGGCGCGGCTCTCGACGGCATCCCGCGGCGAGCCGAATGCGCGGCCCGGGCCGCCAGGTCCCCGCCGGGTGAATCGGTCGGACCGGAGTACTGGAGCCTCTGGGGCGCCCGGCGCTGCATCTGCGGTGGGCCGAACTGGGCACGGAAGAAGAACTGGGCCACGGTCTTGCGGAGATCGGTCATGAGGTCCACGAACATCTCGTAGGCCTCCTGCTTGTACTCGATCAACGGGTCCTTCTGGCCCCAGCCGCGGAAGCTGATGGACGCCTTCAGGTGATCCAGGTCGTACAGGTGGTCCTTCCACTTGTCGTCTATGACGGAGAGCATGATGAAGCTCATCACGGCCTCGGCATGATCGGCGAGGCTCTCCAGCTTCCGATGGAAGGCGCTCCTGAGGCCCTCGATGACCCAGGCTTCGATCTCGTGGTGCTCGTGCTCGTGGTCCGGATCGTTCTCCTCCGGTAGCTCGGTCACCAGCACGAACTGGTCGAGCAGTATTCGCCTGCGCAAACCGGCCAGGTCCCAGCCCTCCGGAGGCTCGTCGGCGGGAGCGTACTCTGCCAGGGCGTCCCGGGCAGCGTGCTCGATCATCTCCCAGATCTCGCCTTTGAGATCCTCGCCACCCTCCAGCGCGAAGAGGCGCAGGTCGTAGATGACCTCGCGCTGCTGGTTCATGACGTCGTCGTAGTCGAGGAGGCGCTTGCGCGCCTCGAAGTTGTTCATCTCGACGCGCTTCTGAGCCCGCTCGATGGACTTGGTGACGAGGCCGTGGGTGATGACCTCCCCGTCTTCGGCTCCCATCCGGTCCATGACGTTGGCGATGCGCTCGGACCCGAAGAGCCGCATCAGGTCATCTTCCAGGGACAGAAAGAACTGGGTCGCTCCAGGATCTCCCTGTCGCCCCGAGCGTCCCCGGAGCTGGCGATCGATCCGGCGGGATTCATGTCGCTCCGACCCCAGGATGTGGAGCCCGCCGTCCTCCAGGAGCTCATCGTCCGCGTCCAGGTCGATCTTCTCCGCCCGAATGGGGTCGACCGGAAGAAGCTCCTCGGAATCGAGATCGCGGCCGCGAGCCCAGCCCACCGTCCGATCCTCCTTCACTCCGCCACCGAGTTTGATGTCCGTCCCCCGCCCTGCCATGTTCGTGGCGATGGTCACGGCCCCCGGCTGGCCGGCGTCCCGGACGATCTCCGACTCGGATTTGTGGTGCTTGGCGTTCAGCACCTGATGGCGCAGCCCCCGTCGCTTCAGCATGCGTGAGAGGGTCTCCGAGACGTCCACGTTCGTGGTCCCCACCAGCACCGGCAGCTCCATCTTGTGGAGCCGCTCGATCTCGTCCATGATGGCCACGAACTTCTCGCGTTTCGTACGGAAGATGAGATCGTTGCGGTCGTCCCGTACGATGGGTCGATTCGTGGGAATGACGAGCACATCCAGATTGTAGATCTGGTGGAACTCGTTTTCCTCCGTCTCGGCGGTGCCCGTCATCCCCGACAGCTTGTCGTACATCCGGAAGTAGTTCTGGATGGTGATGGTGGCGAGGGTCTGGGTCTCACCGCGGATCTCCACCCCTTCCTTGGCCTCGACCGCCTGGTGGAGGCCGTCGCTCCAACGCCGCCCGGGCATCTGGCGGCCCGTGAACTCGTCGACGATGACGATGGAGCCGTCCTCACCGATGATGTACTTCTCGTCCCTCTGGAATAGCGTGAAGGCCTTCAGGAGCTGGTGGATGACGTGGATCTTCTGGCTCTTGGCGGCATATTCCGCCTCCAGGGCCGCGATCCGGTCCCGTTTCTCGTCCACCGTCAGCGCTTCGGACTCCTCGATGACCCCCAGCTCCGCCGACAGGTCGGGCACGGTGAACGCCTCGGGGTCTCCCGGCGACAGCTCGTCGAGGCCCCGGTCTGACAGATGGACGTTGTGCCCCTTCTCGTCCATGGCGAAGTAGAGCATCTCGTCGACCTCATGCAGCCGCTTCTCCCGCATGAAGTCTGCCTCGACCTTGTTCACCAGCGTCTGGAGGGACGGATCGTCGGCGAAGAGCTTGAGCAGCTTCCTGTGCTTCGGCGTGCCCCGCTTCACCGCCAGCAGCTTCTCCCCCGCCAGGGCCATCTCCTCGGTCTCGAGATGCTTCTCGGCCTCGCTCACCAGCTCGTTGGTGATCCGAAGCTGCTTCTTGTACAGGCTCTGCACCTGTGGGTTGTATTGCTTGAAGGGTGTGGACGTGTCTCGCCCCACCGGCCCCGAGATGATCAGGGGCGTCCGCGCCTCGTCGATGAGGATGGAGTCCACCTCGTCGATGATGGCGTACGCGTGCCTCCCCTGCACCCGCTGCTTGAGCGAGTGCACCATGTTGTCCCGGAGGTAGTCGAAGCCGAACTCGTTGTTGGTGCCGTAGGTGATGTCCGCTGCGTAGGCGGCCTGACGCTCGGGTGAGCCCGGGTCGTACAGATCGATGACGTCGACCCTGAGGCCCAGGAACCCGTAGATGGCTCCCATCCACTCCGCGTCACGCTGTGCCAGATAGGAGTTCACGGTGACGAGGTGGGCGCCCCGACCGGTCAGGGCGTTCAGGTAGAGGGGCATGGTCGCCACGAGGGTCTTCCCCTCCCCGGTCGCCATCTCCGCCACCTTGCCCCGATGGAGCGCGACGGCCCCGATGAGCTGGACGTCGTAGGGGATCATCTCCCAGACGAGCGTCTGCCCGGTGACGGTGATCTCCTGGCCGACCAGCCTTCGGCACGCGTCCTTCACGACCGCGAATGCCTCTGGCAGCAGGTCCTCCAAGGTGTCCTCGAGGGTCTCGAGCAGCTGCCGTTCGAGGTCTCCGATCTCGAGCGAGAGCCGCTCCCTCGTTCCGGCATCTTCCGAGTGGCGCTTCTCGTCGCGGAGCTCCGACATCTGGCGGTCGAGGTCCTCGGTCGCCGCGGCGATGCGGGTCTTGAACTCCTCGGTCTTCGCGCGAAGCTGTTCGTCCGTCAGCGCGGACAGGCCCTCGTAGATCCGATTGATCTCGTCGATGACGGGCTTGAGCTTCTTGGCCTCTCGCTTGTGACGAGATCCGATGACGGTTTTCAGCGCGGCTTTCAGCATGGCGTGGGACGTCGGTGGGCGACTCGGAGCCAGTGAGGGAAGCACCGGACTCCGCGAAGCCCTTTGGTACCCTCGGAGCCCTGGAAAGATCGTCGAAGCGGGCCGGAGGCCAAGGGGCGTCGCGCCGCATCGGAGAGCTCGCGGCCCCGAGGGTGTACGGGTGAGGAGGCCGCCGTCAGGTCGATTGTGGCTTCACGATCCAGCGGCCACCACCTCCCGACCCCTCGTCGACTCCGGCCGTGACGTTGCGCGCATCCACCAGGACGTCCGAGAGGCGAACGATTCGCTCGTACGGCATGGAGGAATGGTCGGTGAGGATCACGGCGGCGTCTGCCGAGGTGAGCGCCTCGTCGGTGAGCTCGACGGAGGCGAGCTCCGCATGCATCTCCTGGATCGTCGGTACCATCGGGTCGTGGTACGTGACGTGCGCGCCGTCGGCCTGCAGCAGACGCAGCACGTCGAGCGCAGGCGACTCCCGCACGTCGTCGATGTCCTTCTTGTAGGCCACACCGAGGAGCAGGACCCGTGAGCCGTTGACGGCCTTCCGACGCTTGTTGAGCGCTGCCCGGACCTTGTCCACCACGAACAGCGGCATCTCGGCGTTGATCTCCGAGGCCAGCTCGATGAAGCGCGTCCTGTAGTTCAGGGTGCGCATCTTCCAGGATAGGTAGTGGGGATCCACCGGTATGCAGTGTCCTCCCAGCCCCGGGCCGGGAGTGAACTTCATGAACCCGAAGGGCTTGGTCGCCGCAGCGTCGATCACCTCCCACACGTCCACGCCCAGCCGGTCGGCGATGATGGCGGTCTCGTTCACCAGGCCGATGTTCACCGCCCGGAAGGTGTTCTCCAGGATCTTCGTGAGCTCGGCGGCCTCGGTGGAGGAAACGGATACCATGGTGTCGATGAACCGGCGGTACAGGGCCAGGCCCACGTCCCTGCAAGCCGTCGTGATCCCCCCGATGACCTTCGGGGTATTCCCCGTGCGCCACGTCGGGTTTCCCGGATCCACGCGCTCGGGGCTGAAGCAGAGGAAGAAGTCCTCCCCGACCCTCAGGCCCGTCGACTCGAGAGTC
>JBDHGI010000247.1:0-6326 GCA_039589955.1 Gemmatimonadota bacterium
CCCCCCCGGCCGTCCTCTTCGCCATGACGCGCACGGAGCTACCGTCCATGAGAAGGCTCCGCAGGTCGGGGCCCTCGACGTGGGCCAGATCGGCGCACGCCGGCTCGCCGTCGATGACGGGTCCGTCCGGCGTCAGGTCCACCTCGAACGTCCTGTTCTCCACCGTGACGAAGTACTTCATCCGCTCTCCGATGCGTGGTCGAGCACCGCCAACGTCTCCACGTGGGCCGTCTGCGGGAACAGGTCGAAGGCCTCGAGGTGGGTGATGCGATACCCGGGGCCCAGTCGAGCGATATCCCGGGCCAGGGTGGCCGGATCACAGCTCAGGTAGACGATGCGGCGAGGGGGACGACGGGTCAGGGCTTCGGCCACGCGCTCGTGGACGCCCGTCCGCGGGGGGTTGAGGATCACGAGCTCGACGGGGAGCAACTCCTCGAGCCTCTCCTCCATGCGCCCCTGCACGACCCGGAAGCCTGCGGGCGCCCTCGCCCGGGCCGCCGCGGTGGCTTCGGGCTCCAGCTCCACGCCCGTCACGCTCCACCCGTGCTGTGCCAGCGCACGGCCGAACACCCCGGCGCCGCAGTATCCGTCCACGCAAGTTCCGGCCTCGGCCGGGGCCTGGGCGAGCACCCTCTCCGACATCCCCTCCGCGGCCTCCCGGTTCACCTGCAGAAACGCCCGTCCCGCCACGGGATACCGGTCCCCCATCCATCCGTCGAAGGCCTGACTCCCCACCGCCAGCTGCGCCGTCTTCGCGCCGAAGGGCTGGTGCCACACGCTGACCAGCTCCGGAACGGCGTCCAGCAGCCCCGGAGCGTGCCACGACCCGTGGCCTCCCTTGACGAAGAGGACGACTCCGTCGTCGGTGCTGCGGAGCGTGATCTTCAGCTCATTCCCACCGGGAAGCGCCCCGGCGCCGACGCCCCAGTGGCTTCTGAGCCCCCGCCAGGCCGAGAGGATCGGGGCCTCGGGGAGGAGACACTCCCCGTGGACGTCCACCAGGTCGTCCGGTTCGCCCAGCCCGTGAAAGCCCGCGACGACCGACCCGTCCCCGTGGCGGCGAAGGGTGAAGGTGACTCGGTTCCGGTAGCGCAGCGTGGCCGGGGACGGCGCTACGGTGGGGGCGCTCACGCTCACCTTTCCGATCCGCTGCAGCGCGTCGGTGAGGAAGCGGGACTTCCACGCCAGCTGCTCAGGGTAGTCCAGGTGCTGGAGCGTGCAGCCGCCGCACTCCTCGTACAGGCGGCAGGAAGGCTCCACCCTGGAGGCGCCGGGCTCGCAGACCCGCTCGAGTCGCGCGGTGGCCCAACGGGTCCGCAGCCTCGTGAGCCGCACCGTGGCCCGGTCGTCCGGGGCGGTGCGGTGGACGAAGACGACCCGCCCATCGGGGAGATCGGCCACCCCGGCACCGCTCGACGCCACGGCCCGGATCCGCACGTCCAGCACGTCACCCGGCGTCACGACGCTTCCGGGACTCAACGGCCTCTCCAGGGCCAACCGGCGCGCTGCCACCCTGACATGCCTGACCCGTCGGCCCGCGCGATTCGGGGCGCCCGATGCCGGTGCCGGTCCTCCTCCTCGAGGAGGGCCGTCGTGATGGCCACCGCCCGCATGACCGATTCATCGTGGAGCCCGTCCACGAGAGCCGCGTGCTCCTCCAGATAGCGGATGCTGAGATCCCCCTTCCGGAAGTCGGGCTCGTCCATCACTTCCCTGTGGAACGGGACACTCGTGTCCACTCCCACCACCACGAGCTCGTCCAGGGCCCGCGCCATGCGGGCGATGGCGGATTCCCGGTTGGGCGCGTGCACGATGAGCTTCGCGAGGAGAGGGTCGTAGTGGAGGGATACCTCGAAGCCCACCTGGATGCCGCCGTCCCAGCGGACGCCCGGTCCCGAGGGGAGCTGGAGATGGGTCACCACCCCCGTGGAGGGCAGGAATCCGTGATAGGGATCCTCGGAGGTGATGCGACACTCGATGGCGTGGCCGTCGACCGCCACGTCGTCCTGGCCGAAGCCCAGAGGCTCGCCCGACGCCACGCGGAGCTGCCAGGCCACGAGGTCCAGGCCCGTCGTCAGCTCCGTGACCGGATGCTCGACCTGGAGCCGGGTGTTCATCTCCAGGAAGAAGAACTCCCCGCCCTGGAAGAGGAACTCCACGGTGCCGGCCCCCACGTAGTCCACGGCCCGGGCCGCGCGCACCGCCGCGTCTCCCATCTCCCTACGGAGCTCGGCGGTCACGACAGGTGACGGCGCCTCCTCCACCAGCTTCTGGTGACGGCGCTGGATGGAGCACTCCCGCTCGTTCAGGTGCACGACGTTGCCGTGGGTGTCTCCCAGGATCTGGATCTCGATGTGCCTGGGCCGGCTCAGGAAGCGCTCCAGATACACCGCGTCGTCGCCGAAGGCCGCCCGGGCCTCCCGCTGCGCGGCCTCGAAGGCCCGGGGAAGATCCCGCGGATCCTCTACGATCCGCATGCCCTTCCCTCCCCCTCCCGCCGCCGCCTTGAGCAGGACCGGATACCCGATGTCCGTGGCCGCGGCCAGGGCCTCTTCGGTGTCCGCCACGGAGTCCACGAGCCCCGGAACGATGGGAACGCCGGCTTCCCGCATCCTCCGACGGGCCTCCGTCTTGTCGCCCATGGCCGCGATGGTCTCCGGAGCGGGGCCCACGAAGGCCAGCCCCGCGTCCCTGACCGCGGCGGCGAATGGGGCCCGCTCCGCGAGGAATCCATATCCCGGGTGTACCGCGTCGGCGCCGGACCGGATCGCGACGTCCAGAATGCGATCCACCCGCAGGTAGCTCTCGGCGGAGGGCGCCGGCCCCAACAGATAGGCCTCGTCCGCCTCCAGGACGTGGGGCGCCAGACGGTCCGGCTCGGAGTAGACGGCGACGGTGCGGACGCCGAGATCCCGGGCGCCGCGGATCAGGCGCACGGCGATCTCGCCCCGGTTGGCGATAAGGAGTTTTCGAATCAAGCGGCCCGCCTCTCGTCGAAGCGCAGGGTCCTCCGGGCAGTCTCCACGCGGGCCGGAAGTTACGAAGAGCGCCGGGAGGGGGGAAAGGCCGCAACAGGAGGGGCGGAGGCCGCCGGCCCCCGCCCCTTGTCGACGTTCGAGGTCGTCGCCCCGACTCAGCCCCTCAGCGTGCCCCGGACGCTCGTCTCGCTCTGCCGGCGCATGACGCGCAGGGTGATCTCCTCGTCCTCCTCGTAGCTGAGGAGGATCCGCCTCGCCTGGGCGGGGTCCGTCACCTCCCGGCCGTCGATGTCCAGGATGACGTCACCCGGCTGGACACCCAGCGTGGAATCCTCGTGCACGTCCGACACCAGGACGCCCCCGGATGTGCCGAAGTACTCCGCCAGCCCGGGTTTGAGCTCGATCAGCTCGAGGCCGCCCACGCACCGGTCGGAGAGGGCGAGGAACGCCCCGGCTCCGTCGTCACCGGGGCACTCCCAGAGCGACCCGCGGCCGATGCCGGACACGATGGTCCCCTCCCGGGGGGTCCGGAGCATCCACTGGGGGCGGGCCTCATCGTGGGTCCACACCGAGATCCCCAGCTCCTCGGGGCGGCGGACGCGCAGCTCCCGCATCCGATCCCCGAGGGCCTGCATTCTCACCGCCAGGCCTTCCTCGTCCCAGACCGGCGTGACGAGCCCGAAACGGGACCAATCGCTCAGGTCCCTCGTGGTCAGGGTCGTCGTGCGGGTCTCGCCTCCGCGGAGGTACTCCACGTCGATCTCGTCACCGGGCTCGAGGTCCCGCGCGATGGCGACCAGGCGCTGCATGGGAAGGGACCGGTCCAGATCGAGGTCCTCCTCGCCGCCTTCCTCGAGGGGGTCGAGGAGGCTGATCCCGTCGATGCCCGTGATGATGTCGCCCTCACGGAGCCCGGCCTCGTCGGCGGGTCCTCCCTCCATCACGGATCCCACCAGGGCCCCCCTGGACTCGTCCTCCGAGCCCGAGAGGGTGATCCCGAGGCGGGCTCGCCCCATGGCGGGGACCACCTGGGCGACGATGGCCTCCACGTCGGGCATCCTGAAACACGTGCATCTCTCTATCTCCTGGCCGTCCCGGTCCACGCAGCGGCACTCCCGCTCGCCGACACGATCGGGTCGCACCTGGGCCTGCATGGGGGCCGTGGGCAGCAGAGCCAGGGCTCCCGCGGCCAGCACCATCGCTGCGGCGCCCCGGGGGCTCCAGCGCATCTTCTTCATCATCGTCCTCCACGGAGGGGTTGTCTTCTTCCGTCCAACCCCTGAGATGCCGGACCTCGCCGGCCGGGTTGTCCAATGGCGGCCGGGATCGCCGCCGGGTCGGAGAACCAGGGGTCCCTAGAGGGGGATGTTGCCGTGCTTCTTGAGGGGGTTCTCGTCCCGCTTGCTCTGTAGCATGTCCAGGGCCGAGATGAGTCTCGGACGCGTCTCCCGTGGATCGATGACGTCGTCCACGTAGCCGCGGGAGGCGGCCACGTAGGGGTGGGCGAACTTCTCCCGATACTCCGCGATTCGCGTCTCGGTGGCCTCCTCGGGATCGTCCGAGGCCGCGATCTCCTTGCGGAAGAGGATCTCCACTGCCCCCTTCGGCCCCATGACGGCGATCTCGGCCTGCGGCCAGGCCAGGTTGACGTCGCCCCTGATGTGCTTGGAGTTCATGACGTCGTAGGCACCCCCGTAGGCCTTGCGCGTTATGACGGTGACCTTCGGCACCGTGGCCTCGCTGAAGGCGTACAGAAGCTTGGCACCGTGGCGGATGATGCCTCCGTGCTCCTGCGCCACACCCGGCAGGAACCCGGGCACGTCCTCGAAAACCACCAGGGGGATGTTAAAGGCGTCACAGAACCGCACGAAGCGGGCGCCTTTGTCCGACGAGTCGATGTCCAGAACACCCGCCAGGACCGCCGGCTGGTTGGCCACGATCCCCACCGGACGGCCCCCGAGATGGGCGAATCCCACCAGGATGTTCCGGGCGAAACGGGCGTGCACCTCGTAAAAGGTCCCGTCATCCACCACGTGCCCGATGACATCGTGCATATCGTAGGGCTGATTCGGGTTATCCGGGACCACTTCGAGTAGACCCTCATCCTGTCGATCGTGGGGATCCAGGGCCTCGCGGGCGGGAGGCAGCTCCCGGTTGTTCTGGGGGATGTACCGGAAGAGCTCTCGGACCGAGCCCAGGCACTGGGGCTCAGAGTCACAGGCGAAGTGAGCCACCCCCGAGGTGGACGCGTGGACGTCGGCTCCGCCGAGGCCCTCCATGTCGATGTCCTCGTGGGTCACGGTCTTCACCACGTTGGGTCCGGTGACGAACATGTAGCTCGTGCCGCGGACCATGTAGATGAAATCCGTGATGGCCGGAGAGTAGACGGCACCGCCGGCGCAGGGACCGAGAACCACGCTGACCTGGGGGACGACGCCCGACGCCAGCGTGTTGCGCAGGAAGATGTCGGCGTATCCGCCCAGGCTCACCACCCCTTCCTGGATCCTCGCACCTCCCGAGTCGTTCAGGCCGACGATGGGGGCGCCGTTCTTCAGGGCCATCTCCTGCAGCTTGACGATCTTCTCGGCATGAGCCTCCGACAGCGAGCCCCCGAACACCGTGAAGTCCTGGCTGAACACGTAGACCAGCCGCCCGTGGATCGTCCCGTAGCCGGTGACCACGCCGTCGCCGAGGATCCTGCGGTCTCCCAGCCCGAAGTCGTCGGAGCGATGGGTGACGAAGCGGTCGAGCTCCACGAAGGACCCTTCGTCAAGCAGGAGATCGATGCGCTCCCGCGCCGACAGCTTGCCCCGGGCGTGCTGGGCCTCCAGGCGCTCGGGTCCCCCTCCCTGCTCGGAGACCCTGCGGAGCTCCGCCAGACGCTTGAGCTTGTCCTGAATCGACATGGCTACCCGATGGGGATGAGGGTCCCGTGCTCGATGCGCACCACCTCGGTGCGACGCACCACGCGTCCACCCTCGACGGAGAAGATGCCGGTCGCGCCTTCCACTTCGCGCACGTTCTCCAGGGCCCGTCGCATCTGCTGCGGCGTTCTCGGCCCTTCCCGCGCCGCCTCGAGCAGGAGGAGCGCCGCATCGTAGCCCAGGGCCGGAACCGGGCTCACGAGGGATCTCTGGAAATGACTCTCGTAGGCCTCCCGGAAGCGACGGTACCCCTCGGACCCTGGACCCGCGCCTACCGGGGCCGTGGCCACCACCCCCGTCGTGTGGCGGGTATCGACCGTCTCCAGGGCCTGCGGATCTGTCCAGCCCGACGTCCCCAACACGTGGATGGCCAGGGTATCCAACCCGTAGAATGTGACCTGTGGGGCGAGGAGCTCCACGTCTT
>JBDHGI010000248.1:0-6285 GCA_039589955.1 Gemmatimonadota bacterium
GAGATCTTGATCGCGTACTTCCCAGAGCACAAACTCCTGTGGGTTCCGGACATCTACGGGTACTATCCCGGGTTCACGCCCCCTCCCCTGCTCCTGTCCTTCGCCGATCGCTTCGAGGAGTTGGACCTGGACGTGGAGATCATCGCCACGGCCCACACGGAGCTGTCCAGCGTGGCCGAGCTCCGCGACATGATCGCGCGGGCACGGGAGCGGTCCGGTCAGGCGGGAGGAGGAGACCGATGAAGGTACGCAGGGGACATGGATGGGCCGTCGCCGGCTGGCTCGGGGCGCTCTCGCTGGTCTCGACCGCCGCCCTCGGCGCGCAACAGAGCGGCGTGGGAGCCACTGGGGATGACGTCGATCCGCCACGAGGACCCGACGTGGTGGTCCGGGCCGTCCGGGCCGAGACCCCGCCTCGGATCGACGGCATCCTCGATGACGCGGTCTGGAGCTCCACCGATCCCGTCTCGGGGTTCCGGCAGCGCTGGCCGGTGGACGGGGCTCAGGCGTCGGAGCGGACCGAGGTGCGCGTCGCGTACGACGATCGCGCCATCTACTTCGGACTCGTCATGTTCGACTCCGAGCCGGGTCGCATCATGCGGAGCATCCTCCACAGGGAGGGTCGCATCGACAAGGACGACCGGATCATCATCGCCCTGGACACGTACCACGACCGCCGCAGCGCCTACGTGTTCGAGCTCAACCCGTTCGGCACCCAGGGTGACGCGCGCTTCACGAACGAGCGGCTCGTCTTCCCGAACGACTGGATGTGGGAGGGCGTGTACGAGAGCGAGGCGCGCATCACCGAGCGCGGCTGGGAGCTGGAGGTGGCCAT
This sequence comes from Gemmatimonadota bacterium, assembly GCA_039589955.1. Taxonomy (GTDB): domain Bacteria; phylum Gemmatimonadota; class Gemmatimonadetes; order Longimicrobiales; family Gaopeijiaceae; genus SZUA-318. The sequence goes on from JBDHGI010000248.1 coordinate 836, forward strand.
CCCCCTCACCACCATCCGCTTCGAGGAGAAGGACGTCTCGAGCATGGGATTGGCGGTGTACCGGTCCATCCGGAGAAAGAACGAGGAGGTCACCTGGCCGCACATCCCCGTGGCCTTCACCGGGGGCCTCGAAGGGGGGATGGACCAGGCATCCCAGTTCGCCACCCTCGAGGGCCTGGAAGGCCTGCGCCCCGGACGGCACATCGAGGTGAAGCCCTTCGTCATCGCGGGCGCACAGAAGCGACCGGACCTGAGCGAAACCGACTTCCTGGACGACATCGGCGTGGACGTGAAGTACAGCATCACGCCGAGCCTCACCCTGGATCTCACCTACAACACCGACTTCGCCCAGGTCGAAGCCGACAACGTCCAGATCAACCTCACGCGCTTCGGGCTCTTCTACCCCGAGAAGCGCGAGTTCTTCCTGGAGCGATCCGAGCTCTTCCAGTTCGGCAACGCCCGGGAGGCAGACGTCTTCTTTTCCCGCCGGATCGGCATCGACAACGACATCGTGGGCGGCGGCCGCCTCACCGGGCAGGCGGGCCCCTTCTCCGTGGGCGTCATGAGCCTCCAGACGGCGGACGCCGATGGCGCGGCCGGCGCCAACAACTCGGTCGTGCGGGTACGAGGGGACGTCCTGCCGCGCGCCACCGTGGGAGGGATCTTCACCAACAAGCAGAACTCCTCCTTCACGGGGCGAACGGCGGGAGTGGACGGACGGCTCCGGTTCTTCAGCAGCAGCAGCGTCCAGTTCTGGGCCGCCGACACGTGGAACGGCGACATCGACACAGGAACCGCGGCCGCCCACGCGGGCCTGGAGCTGAGGAACGACCGGTACGCGGTGGGGGGAAGCTACACGACCATCGGGGAGAACTTCGATCCGGAGCTCGGCTTCGTACAGCGGCGGGACATGGTGCGCACCGCCGGCCGCATGGCCTACACCCCTCGCTTCGAGAGCAGCTCGTGGGCCAGGCAGCTCAGACTCGAGCTCATGGGCACCTACATCGAGGGACAGGACGGGCGAAAGCAGTCCGACGAGGTCGTGCAGCACACGCAGCTCAACTTCCAGTCCGGAGATCTTGTGCTGGTCGGGCTGACGCACCGAGCGGAGGTGCTCGACGAGCCCTTCGCCATCCGGCCAGGTGTGGTCCTGGAGCCCGGGGACTACTCCTACAACTACGGGGGCATTCTCTTCCGCACCAACGACAGCCGACCGCTGTCGGCTCGGGGGGTGACCCACGCCGGCGACTTCTGGAACGGCACCTGGTTCCAGTACGGCGCCGGGATGACGTGGAAGACCGGGCCGCACCTGGAGCTCACGGGCAGCGTGGACCGCCGGCAGATCTCCCTGCCGGTGGAGAACGGTGACTTCGCCACCACCATCCTCTCCCTGGACGTGCTGGGCGCGTTGAGCCGAAAGCTCTTCGCGAACGCTCTCATCCAGTACGACGACATCTCCGAGACCGTACAGGCGAACATCCGTATCGACTGGATCCACACGCCGGGCAGCGACCTGTTCCTGGTGCTGGACACGGGCTACTTCGCCGGAGATCTCATGGATCCCAGGGACGAGCGGTGGGGGCGCCGCACCGGAGTGGTGAAGCTGACCTACCTCAAGGCGTTCTAGGCGGGCGGCGTGAACGTGGACGGATTCCGCTTCCTCGATCCCGCCACCCGCCGGGTCATGCGTGCCTGGCACGACCGCGAGCCCCACCCCCGGGGCATTCCCTGGACGCCGATCCGGCGGCCGCTGTCGCAGGCGCGCGTCGCGCTGATCTCGTCAGCCGGCATCGCCCGCCTCGACGACGCGCCGTTCGACCAGGAGGGGGAGCGCGATAACCCCTGGTGGGGCGATCCCACGTTCCGGGTGATCCCTCGCGGCACCCGAGGTGACGAGGTGCGGGTGTGTCATCTGCACGTCGATCCGCGCCCCGCACGGAAGGACCTCGATTCGGTGCTCCCGCTGCGACGCCTCGACGAGCTGGTGCAGGCCGGCGAGGTCGGCGCCTCGGCGCCGAGCCACTACTCCGTCATGGGCTACATCCTGGACGCCCGGGAGCAGTTGGCCACTACGGCAAAGGGCCTCGCGGCCGCCCTGACACGGGAGGAGGTGGACCTCGCCCACCTGGTGCCGGTCTGACCTTTCTGCTGCCGGTCCGTCGGACTGGTCGCCCGCGTCATCGAGGCCGCTGGGGTATCCACCGCGGTGCACTCGCCCATCCCGGAGCTGACGGTGTCTGTCGGGGCGCCCCGCGTGGTCGGGATCGGCTATCCGGGCAGCGTTCCCATGGGCCTGCCAGGCGACGCGGACGCCCAGCGCGCGGTGCTGCTCGCGTCCCTCCGGACGGCCTGCGGTATCGCCGAGCCCGGTGGCCGTGTGGACCTCGCCTTCGAGTGGCCGCCGGACCGGCCGGTGCCCAGACCACCCACGCCGCCTCCCATCGCCAGGGCAATCATGCGACGTCCATGGCTGTACCTGAAGCTGCTCCGCGGGGAGATTCCGCAGGATGCGGGGCGGGACTGAACCGGAGGATGAAGAGGATGATGAAGAGGATGAGGATGATCCCGGGATCCGTGCTCGCCGGCTGGCTGACGGCAGCGGCGCCCGCCGGGGCACAGCAGACGCTGGAGCTCTGGGGTCACGGGTGGACGGTGACGGCGACCGACGCCGCGGTGGAGGATTATCTGGGCCGGCGGGCGCTCCGCCTGCGCTCCGGCGCCGCGGTCCTGACCGACGTCACCTTCGAGAACGGCGTGATCGAGTACGACGTGGCCACCACGGGACATCGCTCCTTCGTGGGCGTGGCTTTCCGGTTGCGGGAAGAGCCCCGAGTGGCCTACGAGCACTTCTATCTGCGGCCCCATCAGACCGGCCGCTTCGACGCGACCCAATACACGCCCGACGTCGGTGGGCTGGCCGCATGGCAGCTCTACCCCGAGCACAACGCCGCCGTGGATATCCCCGTCGAAGAGTGGATCCACGTCCGGCTCGTGGTGTCCGGCCGGCGCATGGAGGCCTGGGTGGGAAATGGAGAGGAACCGGTTCTGGTGGTCGAGAGCCTCAGGCTGGGCGAGGTGCCGGGAGGAGTGGCTCTGACGTCCAACTTCCCCGAAGCCGGGGCGCTGGACCTCTACCCCACGGCCTTCTCGAACGTGGTCGTCACGCCGGAGGTCGCTCCGACGGCCTCGACCGCTCCGGCCCCCGCGTCCGCGGGGACTCCTGCACCCGGCACGGTGACGGAGTGGGCCCTGTCCGAGTCGGTACCGGGCGAGGCGGGACACGTCACGGTGCTGGACCGGGAGGCCTTGGAGGCCCTGTCCTGGGACGTGGTGCCGACGGATGCCCTCGGCAGGCTGAACATCGCCGAGCACCGGGCGTTTCCCGACGGTGCCCGCGAAGGTCGCGTCTACTCCCGGGTGTTGATTCACGCGGAGGAGCCGATGCTGGCCCCGCTGGGGTTCGGCTTCAGCGACAGGGGGAGCATCTTCCTGAACGGGAGACTCCTGTTCACCGCCGACAACACGTACCGGTCCCGGTCGGGCCGCTACCTGGGCGTCATGACCGTGACCAACGACCACGTCTACCTTCCCCTCGAGGCCGGGACCAACGAGTTGGTCGTCGCCGTGACCGAGGCCTTCGGTGGCTGGGGCCTCGTGGCCCGAATCGGGGATCCCGAGGGCACCAGGATCGAAGCGAGCCCTCCGGCCCGCCGTTGAGCGCGAGCGTGGGTACCCCCTCGGATCCCGAGGCCGCACGGAAGGGGGCCGTCCGATGGCTCGTCCGCGAGACCCTCGGCGTGGCCATGGTGGCGGCGATCCTCATGGTGTCGGCGGGCCGATGGGACTGGGCGGCCGGATGGGCGCTGACGGCCATCTACGCCGTTTGGGTTGGGGTGACCGCCGCCCTGATCATGCCCCGCCACCCGGCCCTCCTGGCGGAGCGGGCGACGCGGCGGCCCGAGCGAGGTTGGGACAGGGCCATCCTGAGCGCCATCGGGCTCCTCACCACGGGAGCCTACGTCGTGGCGGGGCTGGATGTCCGCAACGGGTGGGGTCCCCAGATGCCGGACCTCGTGCAGTGGGTGGCGGCCGCGGTGGCGATGGCCGGCTACCTGCTCGTGGCGCTCTCCATGCGGGTCAACGCCTTCTTCTCCACCGTGGTCCGCATCCAATCCGAGCGGGGACAGACGGTGGCCCGGGACGGACCGTACAGGGCAGTCCGGCACCCGGGTTACGTCGGGGCCGCGGCCTTCGCGGTGGGGGCTCCGGCGGTGTTGGGCTCATGGGTGGCCCTGCCACTGGGCGCCCTCTCCGCCGTGCTCCTGTTCGTCCGCACGGCGCTGGAGGACCGGATGCTGCTGGAGGAGCTCGAGGGGTACGCCGCCTACGCGGACCAGGTCCCGTGGAGGCTGATCCCTGGCCTGTGGTGAGGTGGCGGAGATGCGTGTCACGGCCACCGCGCCTCGATCGTTCAACTAGCGAAGGGAAAGGAACATTACGGCTCACGGGTGCGGAGGTGGAACGTGAAGCGCTGGGCTTTCTTGTTGATGGCGGTCGGGTCGGTGGGGTGTGGCAGCAGCACGGGTCCCGAGGTGAATGACCGTCTGGAGGGCATTCTCGACGCCCCCCAGGAGCTGACGCTGGCCTACGGAGAGGAGAAGTCCGTCGGTGGCAGCGTCCTCATGGTGAGCTTCGCCCGTGTGGTGGAGGATTCCCGGTGTCCCGAGGACGTGGTCTGCGTCTGGGAGGGGAACGCCCTCGTGGAGCTGGGGATCCGCATGGGGATGGGTCCCACCTTCCCTCTTCAGCTGAACACGGCGCTGGAGCCCCGACTGACCGACTGGAACGGGGTGCGTGTGACACTTCTGGAGGTCCTCCCGCAGCCCCGTGCCGATGACCCACCCCGGCCCGAGGGCTACACCGTCAGGATTCGTCTGGAACGGATCTCCTGACCCAGGGTGGTCGGCCTCGGCTCAACGTCGGTACTCCGACGCCGTCGATTCCCGAACACAAGTCCTCCAATGGGTGCGCCCCGACATTCCCCTTGACAATCTAAAGGTAAAAGGCCACTTTCCTTAGACGATCTAAGGCACAGGGGGAGGTCGTCATGGAGTGGGGGATGAGGTGGGGGGCGAGGGCCAGAGCTCCGGCGCTGGTCCTCGCGGCGATGGCGTTCGGCGCCGGAGCCGGATCGGGACAGGCGAAGCTCGGCCTCGGCCCCCGGCTCGGGGTCGCGGCCAGCGTCATGAGATTCGAGGACCCGGCGTCCGAGTCACAGACCGAGGCGCTGGTGGGATTCCAGGCCGGCGTCGCTCTCGTAGGTGAGCTGGGACGCTTCCTCTCCGTCGAGGCGGGCCTGCACCTGGCCCGGGACGGATTCGGAGAGGGTGGTGCGCACACCGGATCCCTTCACCGGGATCAGGTTGCGCTGCCCTTGCTCCTCCGATTCC
>JBDHGI010000249.1:0-7430 GCA_039589955.1 Gemmatimonadota bacterium
CGCACGATCCTGGCGGGGCTGAAGCAGGAGCGGCCCGATCCCACGGACCTCGCCGGGCGTCAGGCCCTGTTCGTGGTCAACCTCGAGCCACGACGCATGGCGGGGGTTCTGTCCGAGGGCATGCTGTTCGACATCGGCTACGCCGACGGCCTGACCCCCGCCCTCGCCGTGTCCGGGCACCCGCTGCCCGACGGGGCCCGCGCGGGGTAGGGGGTGCGGACGACGTCGTGAGCACCGAATTCAGGCCCGCGAGCCCGCACTCCTCGGTGGCAGTGCCGGTGGCGCGATCCGAGGACGGCACCCTGGTGCGCCCCCAGGATGCCGACGAGGACGGTGACTATCGGTGCCCGGGGTGCGGAGCGACGGTGGTGCTGAGGCGCGGGGCTCATCGCCGGCCGCACTTCGCGCACCGCCATGAGAGCTGCGCCCCCGACAGCGCGCTGCATCGGTCGGCCAAGGCACGGATTCTGGAGGTGATCCGGGAGTGGAAGGCGGGCGAGGGTCCGCGCCCGAGCATCTCCCGCCCATGCCCACGGTTCGGCTGCGAGGGCGGGGTGGTCCAGGACCTCCCTGACGACGTGACCCACGCGGGGAGCGAGGTGCGGCTACCCTCCGGCCTGGTGGGCGACGTGGTCCTCTATCGGCAGGACGAACCGGCGGTCGTGATCGAGCTGTTGGTGAAGAGCCGGGTGACACCGGAAAAGGCAGCACGCTTTCGACTCCCCTGGGTCGAGCTACGTGCCCAGGACGTCCTCGACCGTCCCTACTGGTGGCCGGCGGTCCAGGACGGCCTGCTCCGGTTCTCGTGTCCGATCTGCGCGCGGGAAGGCGCGGCGCGGGGGGACGAGCTGCGGCGGATCCAGAAGAGGGCCCAGGCGCTGGCCGATCGGGTCGGGCTGGAGGTATCACCGAATGCGGCCTACCACGCGGTTCCTCACGTCTGCTGGCGGTGCTCGGCGGACATGGTCGCATACGTCTGGACGGGCAGCGGATTCCATACCGTCGAGCGGCCACCGGATCCGATCCCCGTCTCGGTGAAACACTGCGCCACGGAGGGTGCGGGGGATTACTGGGCCAACTGCTGCCCCCGCTGCACCGCCGTCCAGGGCGACTACCATCTCGGCACCAAGAACGCCGACTACCAGGTTGTACGGGAGATCCTCCGCAATTCCTACGGCTCGGACCACCTCTAGGAGCCTGTCCGAAGGACCGGCCAAGGGACGGCACAGGAGCTCGACGCCGCTCTGCGTGAGCCGGCTCAGGGGCCCGGAGCCGGCCTCCGCTCGTAGAGAGTGAGGCGGGCTCGGCCATGAGCAGCGTGCCTCCTGGCGCGATCTCCAGACCCTCGGGTCGGGGGTGCCGGCTCTTGGACAGTCTGAAGACGCTGACGACCTCCCCTGCCGGGGTGATCTCCAGGATCTGCTCCTGCCGGGCTGCGAGGAGCACGAGGTGTCCCGTCTCGGGATCGACGGCGACGGCCGATGGGCTGAAGTTCCTGGTGCCTCCGGCGCCCCTGATCCGCTCCTTGGCGACGCGGATGGGCGCGAGCCGCCCGCGAGCGGGATCCAGGGGCATCCGATGGATCACCACATGGCCGTCGTCCGGCACCGCCTCCTTGCACGCCACCAAAAGCGTCGCGTCGGCGGCATGGTGGGCGAGGCCCTCGACCTCGCAGCGGTCCCCGACTCCGAGATCCGTCTCCCGGAAGGGCACCGACGACCCGGCGGAGCCTTCGCGGAACTCGTAGAGAATCCCCCTCGAGGTGACGAGGAAGAAACGCTCACCCACCACGGCGATGCCCTCGAAGTCGCCCCTCACGGCCGGGTCCCCGAGGCTGAAGCCCCTCGTCACCGCGCCGGTGGCGGTGTCCACCTCGTAGATCGTGGCGAACTCGTCATTGTGGGCGAAGAGCCGACCGTCGGCATCGAGCGCCAGGCCCGAGATCTCGTCCAGGCGACCGGGCATGGCGAAGCTGCCTCGGGCTCGCTCCAGGTCGTACCGATCTGGCAGGGTCTGCGGCTGAGCAGACGTGCAGGCCGGAGCCAGGGCCACCCCGAGGCCGACGAGGCACGGAAGCAGGCGTCGCTCCCTCATCGGAACCGGAAGAGCACGCCCACCTCCGGCGCCCAGTCGGTGGCCTTCTTCGTGACGCCGTAGCCGCTGTTGAGCTTCAGCACCAGGCCGGGAACCAGGATCAGCTGCAGGTCTCCGATGAGCTCGACCTCGTCATCCGTGCCTTCCACACCCGCGTACACGCTTACGCGGTCGGAGAGGCGGCGAAGGTACTCGACCGCGTATTCGCCGACCTCGAGGGCGTCACTGTACGCCACCGCCGCCCGGAAGGTCAGGGTTCCCCACGGATGGGACCGCACGTACCCGGACCCTAGCTTGAGCTCCCACGTCGGGGTGCCGATGAGCTTCTTCTGCTTCTGGAAGGGGAATACGGTCTCGAAGTAGCTGAAGAGCCCGCCACGCTCCGCCGTCTCGCGCCGCCATAGGTAGCGGAGCTGTCCCTCGACGTCCCCGAGGCCCGACTGCTCCAGCACCTGGGGGAAGTCCGAGCGATCCGAGGGGTCCTTCTCCTGGCGGGCCGAGATGACCGCCGCCTCGAACTCGATGGCGAGCCGGTCCGAGACCCCGTAGCCCACGAAGAGGAGCCCCTCCTTGGCCCGATAGCGCCCGAAGTAGTCCACATTGGCGGTGTAGCCCAGCTCGCTGGGCTTGTACTCCGCGTCCGAGTCCCGGTAGTACTCGAAGAAGGGGTAGACCAGCAGCTCGCCCTCCTCGATGTACGTCCCGAACATCGACACGGGGATCCCGTCCCCGGTGTCACGCCGCAGGTGATCCGTCGTCTGGGCCTGCAGCGGAAGCGCCAAGAACAACAACGCCATGGTGGCGAGCGAGAGACCCACCGGGCCGTCGGTGACGCGGGCACGGCGCGTGCGGGGCAAACAGGAGCACATGGGTCCCCTCCGTCGTTCGATCGTCGTCGCTTCCTCGCTCGGAGTGAGCGAGGAAGAAACACGTCCTCCGCGGCCCCTCGCCGACCCGGCCTCCGAGATCCCGCTCAAACCCGGGGAGACCTCTTCATGAGCTGCTGAATCACGTTCAGGACCAGCATCCCGGTGGCCACCAGGAGGGCATCCACCATGGTACCGTGCGTGTCGAGGCGACCCGCGTCGACCCACTCCTTGATCTGGAGCATCACGAACGCCACCACCCCCACGGTGAGGGTGGAGATGAGCACCTCGAGCCAGTCGAACCCTGAACGCACGGAAGCCTCCATCTTCTTTCCTCAACCCGACTTGAGCACCACGACCTCAGACGGAGCATCGTCGAGAAAACGAGAAGGGCTCAGGATGAACTGGTCGAATCCCACGCCCTCCATTCCGGCCTGAATGCGGACGGTCACCTCACCGGTGGTGCGAAAGCGGACGAGCCGGTCGAGGCCGGGCTGCTCCGAATCGCAGCCCACCCAGGCCCAGCCCTTCTCCGTCGGCCCACGCGCCGTCAGGTAGCTCCGCGAGCGTGGGGCCAGCGTCTCCTCACCCGCGGCGTTCACGGCGTCCGTGAACTGCACCCAGACCATGTTCGCCTGGGACACTCCGAGGGGCTCGCCGACCTTCATGTGGACCCAACACCGATAGGGCACCCCCGCGCGCACCGGGACCGTGAAGGTGACGTGGGGGTCGTTCTCGGGCGGCGGGTCGAGCTCGTCGCCGGTGTTGGGGTACCCCACGAGCCTGCCGCCGGGCGACAGGGGATCCTCCCAGTAGCGGAACTCGGACAGCGCCCGCCTGGGCAGCTCGGAGACGTAGACCACGATCTCCGGCGGGGTGTCCTGCGGGCCAGAGTCCACCGCGGGGAACGGGACCTCCGGTCCCACGGGCCACCATGCAAGGGCCGCCCAAGCTGGGGCGAAGCCCCAGCGTGACAGGGCGGGATTACCAACGACGTGGGTCATGGTGTGTCGATCAGCTCGTGTTCGGTAGGACCCCGCACGGACGAGCGGTCGCTGGCCGGGGGGGGCCTCGGCCCAAGATGTGAGGGGTCGAAACGGCTGTCCAGAGTTTTCTTTCCGCCCCCAGGGCTGGGGCGAGGGTTCAGTTGCTCCCCTCGCACTGCGCCGCCGCGACCGCCGCCTGGACCAGCTCCGGCACGGCAAGGGAACCCAGCTCCTGAGGCGTCGGAGCCGTTCCGTCGGCACCCCACTCGTAGGTGATGCGGACGCGGGCCAGAGAGTGGCCGGACGCCAGCGAGTACCGCACCACGAAGGCGCGGCCGGAAGCTTCGTCCGAGGCCAGTCGCACCTGGGCCGCCCTGTCTCCCACCTCACGCTCCGACTCCATGAGCTGACGTCGCCCGGCCCACGCGCTGGCGGAATCGAGTACCGCGGCGCCGCAATCGGAGATCTCGGCCTTGTAGAAGATGCCCGACGCGACGCCATCCGCTTCGACGGTACTCTGGAGCCCGCCGGGGCCAACTTCCTTCGGCAGATCCGTGACCACCGAGACGTCGGCCACGTCCGTGCTGGGCACTCCGCAGGCAGGCAGGAGCACGGTGATCAAGACGGCGGACACGGTCGCGTTGAGGCGTCTCATCGGGCCTCCCTCCTCGTGCATGGGTGCGTGAGCCGATTCTCCAGCCACGGGGAGAATCGGCGCTTCGGCCAGTGGCTCTGCAGCTACACAACGGTACCACCACTGGCCCGCGGCTGCTACAAAACGAGTCCCTATGGGGCTCCGGAGCGTGGCAGCAGTACAGTCGTAAAAACGCAACAGTTGTTGCGTCAGCGAAAAACCCTTGCGCGATGCATAAGGGTTGCTCTACCGTCGTGATCGCTGGTGATCCTCAACCGGATGTTTCCCACAAAATGGGTGGGATTCTCGACCCCGACATCGACTCCAGCTGAAGAAGCTCGTCCTTGGCGGTGCCAACCCTGGATCCCCCCATCGCAAGGAGGCTGTTGGATGAGCATGCCCGCGTTCCGGGCTGGCCAGGGCCACGAAGTCCTCGTGGCCCGGGACCTCCACAAGTCGTACGGCGCCCGTCCGGCGCTCCGAGGCCTGTCCTTCTCGCTGAAGGGCGGGAGCATCCTGGGTTTCCTGGGGCCCAACGGAGCGGGTAAGACCACCGCGATCCGCATCCTGACCACGATCATCGAGCCGTCGGCCGGCAGCTTCCTCGTCGCCGGCTTGGGGTCGGATCGCCCCAGGGAGATCCGTCGCCGCATCGGCGTTCTCCCGGAGAGCCTGGGATTCCCCGGAAACATGACCGGTCTCGAGTTCGTGACCTTCTACGGGAGGCTCTACGGCCTCAGCGCCGGGAAGGCGCGGACCAAGGCCCAGGCCATGATCCAGGCCGTGGGCCTCAAGCAGCGGGGCCGCTCCCTCATCAAGTCGTACAGCCGCGGCATGCGTCAACGACTCGGCATCGCTCGGGCGCTCATCAACGATCCCGCCGTGGTGTTCCTCGACGAGCCCACGCTGGGGCTCGACCCAAAGGGACAACAGGAGCTGCAGGGTCTGGTGAAGTGGATCGCCAAAGAGCGGAACGCGGGCGTCGTCCTCTGCAGCCATCAGCTCAGCGAGGTCGAGACCGTCTGTGACGAGGTCGTGATCCTGAGCGCCGGCCGGGTGGTGACCCAAGGCGCCGTCTCCGACGTCATCGGAGGATCCGAGTCCAACGTGGTCCGGGTCCACGTACCCGAGGCGGCGCGCTCCGACGCACGGCAGGCGCTGCAGCATGCGCCGGGCGTCGTGAGCGTGCAGGCGTCCGACGGTGAGGCCGGCTGGCTCCGGATCGAGCTCGCCAGCGAGGCCAGTTTCTCCTCCAACGGCCAGCACGTGAACAACGGGATCCTGAACGTATTGATCGCCTCCAAGATCCCGGTCCTCGGCCTCCAGTCGGGGGGAGGACGCTTGCAGGACGTCTTCCTCGAGATCACCCAGGGGACCATCCAATGAGCGGCAACGCCAACGTCGGATCGGGTTCGGGCTCGCCCACGTGGTGGATCGTCATGCGCAAGGAGCTCCACGAGCTGTGGGTGGGCGGAAAAGCGCTTACGCTGCTTCTCGTCTACACCATCCTCCTGGGCGTCCTCACATGGGTGCTCGCCAGCAACAGCGAGCTCAGCCTGATTCCCCCGAAGGAGATGGTGTACGAGACGCTGAAAGCCGCCCTCGCCGTGGGCGTCTTCATCGGCGTCATCATCGGGGCGGATTCCATCAGCGGCGAACGGGAACGCTCGACGCTGGAGGGCCTTCTGCTCACGCCAACGAGCCGCAGACAGATCATCACCGGCAAGTTCCTGGCCGCCGCTTCACCGTGGCCCGCCGCGTTCCTCGTAGCGCTGCCGTACATCTGGCTGCTGGCCCAAGGTGACGAGGCCTTCGGCCAGGCGGTGCTCTGGGGCGCCGTGTTCGGAACCATCCTGACCCCGGCGTTCACGGCCATGGGCATGTTCGTGAGCTACTGGTGCAACAGCAACCGGACGAGCCTGTTCGTCGGCCTCGGCGTCTACCTCTTCTTCGTCCTCCCCACCCAGCTTCCCGGGAGTGCCCAGACCGGCACTGCAGGGAGGTTCCTCCAGTGGGTGAATCCCATGCAAGCCCCCGACTTCTTCCTGGAGAAGATCCTGGTGAACAACCGCACGCTCGGCGAGCTCTGGACGTGGATCATCGTGCCGGCGGCCTTCGCCGTGATCAACCTGGCCCTGATCTTCCTCTACGCCGGACCTGGACTCCGGCTGGAGGCTGGTGGGGCGGGTGAGGCCGGTGGCGCCTGGACGCGGAGGAAGGCGACCGCTGCGGGGGTGTTCTTGATCGGCGCGCTCGGAGCTCTCGGCCCGATCCCCGCGCTCGCGCTCCAGTCCGACCAGGAGACGCCGGCCATGGAAGTGCAGGCCGCACCGGCCAGGACCGCCTCCCTCGTCATGGGCATCGACATGGAGTTCGTGACCGTCCGGGCCGGCGAGTCGGTCTTCTACGAAACGACGGTGACCAACAGCACGACCCAGACGTCGCCGGATCTGATCCTGGCGATGAACATCATCAACCTCGACGCGCTGGGAGACATCGTCGACCCCGAGGACTGGTCGCCCCAGCGGACCCAATACCAGGGCGGCCTGGCGCCGGGTGGGAGTGCCACACACTCCTGGCGGGTGAACGCCATTCTCGACGGCGACTACATGATCTACACGGTGGCGATCCCCCAGCCTGCGGGCCAGGAGGCCACCACCCATCCCGTCGCCAGCCCCGGCATCCACTTGACCGTGACACCCTTCACCAGACTCAACCCCGGAGGCGTGCTGCCCTTCGCCATCGGGGGTCCGGTCCTGGTGCTGATCGGCCTTCTGTACGTGTACCGCCGCCGTAGGCGCGGCATCGACGAGGGTGGATGATGCCTAGCACGTGACTCCGGGCCGATCG
>JBDHGI010000250.1:0-6205 GCA_039589955.1 Gemmatimonadota bacterium
GCCCGTCCTGTCCCGCTGCCAGCGCTTCGACTTCCGGCGCATCGGGGTCACCGACGTTGTGACGCGCCTGAAGGAGGTGCTGGACCGGGAGGGCCTTTCGGCCCCCGAGGAGGCCCTTCGCATCATCGGCCGGAAGGCCGACGGGGGCATGCGAGACGGTCTCTCCCTGCTGGACCAGGTGATCTCCCTCGCCGGGGGGGACGTGGACGCCGACGCCGTCCGTCGTGTCCTGGGCCTGGTGGAGGACGAGCGCTACCTGGAGCTCCTGGACATCCTGGCCGACGGGCGTCACGGGGACATCTTCGGAATGGTGGAGCGACTCCTGGACGAGGGCTACGATCTGGTGGAGTTCTACCACGGACTCATGGACGCCCTCAGAATGGTCCTTCGCCTGCGGCTCACCCCCGACGCTTCCCTGGATCTGAGGGATGATCTTCGGGCGGCGTACGCCGCCCGATCCGAGCGCTTTGCCTCCGGCGATCTCGTGCGCATGCTCACGGCGGCGGCGGAGCTGGAGAGCAATGGGAGTCTCCGCAGAAGCCCTAACCCACGGGTGCTCATCGAGATGCTGCTCCTGCGTCTGACCTACATGGATCGCACCGTGGATCTCGAGGCGCTGCTCCGGGCCATGGGAGGGGCCCCGCCACCCGAGGGCCGCGGTGGGTCAGGAGATGTGAGGCGCGGCAGCCCCTCGGCCCCAGACAGCTCCGTCGAGCCCTCCTCGTCTCTTCCCGAGGCCTGGAGCCGATGGCTGGAGAGCGGCCGCGGGGTGCCACGAGGCCTCGGACCCTTCCTCAGGTCGTCCTCCGTGAAGGCCCTGGAGGACGGTTCCATCGAGCTGGCGCCGCCGTCAGGACCGGCAGTCGAACGCCTGACGGAGGCCGGTGTCCTGGCACAGGTGGCCCGTGGGCTCGAGCCGTTCCTGGGTCGGGAGGTGACCGTGTCGGTTGTGCCGCCGGAAGGTGAGCTCGCGCCCGACTCCAGGGTGAGCCCGGAGGCGGTGCGGGAAGACACCCTGAAGGCCCTCTATCGCAAGGAACCGCGGCTGGAACGGGCGGTAGAAGAACTGGATCTCGAGCTCTTCGACTGACGAATTCGTGGGCGTCCGGGCCGTCCCTCGTGGGGCCGGTCCCGACGCCCGACGTGTCTTCAACCCACGGTGTCAATGAACCCGAATCTCCAGCAGATCATGCAGCTCGGCCAGCAGCTCCAGGCGAAGATGGCCAAGCTCCAGGAGGATCTGGACCAGCAGAAGATCACCGCTTCCTCCGGGGGCGGTATGGTTACGGTGACGGTCGACGGCAAAGGGACCGCGAGGCAGGTGAATATCGACCCGACCTGTGTGGACCCGCAGGACGTGGAGATGCTCGAGGACCTGGTGTTGGCCGCCATCTCGGAGGCGCAGACCAAGGCCCGCGAGCACTACGAGACGGAGATGAGGAAGGCCACCGGAGGCCTGCCCATGGGCCTCCCCGGCCTCTCGGACCTCCTCTGAGCGGGCCCTGAGAGGAGCCTGCCGTGTCCGTGATCGATCAGCTCACGGTCGAGCTCGCACGGTTGCCCGGGATTGGGCCGAAGACCGCCACGCGCCTCGTCCACCACCTGATGAAGGGTCGGAAGGAGGACGCCCGTAGGTTGGCGCGAGCCATCACGGAGGTGGCGGAGAGGATCCGTCCCTGCCAGGTCTGCGGCAACTTCTCCGAGAACGAGTCATGTGACGTGTGCCTCGATCCCCGACGCGATCAGGGACTCCTGTGCGTGGTGGAGGAGGCGTTCGAGGTCGGTGCCATCGAGCGGACGGGGCGCTTTCCAGGGCTCTTTCACGTCCTGGGGGGGCGGCTTTCGCCGCTGGACGGAATCGGGCCTGACGAGCTCAACGTGGCGGCGCTCCTGGAGCGCGTCCGTGGGTCGCTGGGAGGGATTCAGGAGGTGATCATCGCCACCAACGCGTCGGTGGAAGGGGAGGCCACGGCGGTGTACCTGGAACAGCAGATTCGGCCTCTGGGTCCGCGCGTCACGCGCCTGGCCCGGGGCATTCCGGTGGGCAGCGACCTGGAGTACGTGGACGGCACCACGATCGCCGAAGCGCTGAGTGGACGACGGGAGATGTGACATGAGCAGGACTTGGAAGATCGCCGGGATTACGGTGCTGGCCACGGCGGCCGCCGGGGCCGTCGTCGCCCTCGTGGTTCGGGATCAGATCTCTCGTCACCGGCGGAATCTGTTCAGCGCCCGAGCGTTGCGGCGTCTGGCGGCGCTGGGGCACATCGCAGGAGAGGAGGCTTCGGTCGACAACATTCGGCTCCTGAGGGACTTCATCGCCTGGGAGCCGCGGAAGCTCCTCCGCGACCGGGCGCGAGCCATCGTGGGGCGAATGGAGATCGAAGTCGGGCTTCGTCACCCTGCGCCTGAAGCGAGTTGAGGCGTGAGAGCTTGCTCCGGGGGAGGCCTGGCCCGACTTTAGTGTCCGCTCAGCCGCGCGGGTCGGACATCGAGCACGATGCACTCAACAACATACGTTTTCGGAGCTTCTCGGTTCTCGGGGATTGCCAGGTGCAGCTGAAACGCCGCGACGGGGGGAGATAGGGTCGGCTCATGTCGATGATCAACTACGCCTCCCGCGAGATCAACTGCAAGATCGTCTACTACGGGACCGGTCTCGGAGGGAAGACCACGAACCTGGAGTACATCTATTCCAGGGTGAACCCGGAGACCAAGGGGAAGATGATCTCCCTCGCCACGGAGACCGAGCGAACGCTGTTTTTCGATTTCCTGCCCATCGACCTGGGAGAGATTCGGGGCTTCAAGACCCGCTTTCACCTCTACACCGTGCCCGGACAGGTGTACTACAACGCCAGTCGTCGTCTGATCCTGAAGGGGGTGGACGGGATCGTGTTCGTGGCAGATTCCCAGGACACCCGAGCCGAGGCCAACATCGAGTCGATGCACAACCTCTACGAGAATCTCGAAACCCTGGGGTACGATCCGTCCAGCCTCCCGTTCGCCATCCAGTACAACAAGCGGGACCTCACCGAGATCGTACCGGTGCTGGACCTCCGGGCCCAGATCAACCCCATGGGAGTGCCCGACTTCGAGGCCATCGCGCTGGAGGGCAAGGGGGTCTTCGAGACCCTCTCGTGCGTCAGCAAGCTGGTCGTCCAGTCCCTCTCCTGAGACCATCGTGTCAGGGAGTCGCCTCAATCTCCCGAACGTCCTCACCGTAGGGCGGATCGTGGCCTGCCCGGCGATCTTCCTCCTGGCGATGGCCCCGGGGGTCGGGGCCCGCTTCTGGGCCTTCGCGGTCTTCGTGGTGGCAGGGCTTTCGGACGTGTGGGACGGATACCTGGCGCGCAGGTACGATCTGGTCACGGACGTCGGGAAGTTGTTGGACCCTCTGGCGGACAAGCTGCTGCTCGCTGCGACCCTGATCCCCTTCTACCTGATTTCCCATGGAAGGGGAGAAGCCGGGCTCCTTCCGTGGTGGGGGCCGTTACCCCTCTGGGTGCTGCTGGTCATCTTCGGGCGCGAGCTGCTGATCACCGTCTTCAGGAGCTTCGCGGTGCGGCGCGGGGTGGTCATCGCGGCAGGCACCGCCGGAAAGAGGAAGGCGCTACTTCAAGCCCTCTTCTCCGGGGGCCTCCTCCTCTGGTACCCTCTGGCCGCCACCGTACAGGCGAGGGGATGGAGCTCCCTGGCCACGGTACGGGCGTGGATGACCGTCCACGGAGCCTGGGTCGCCGTGACCCTCGCCCTCGCGCTCATCCTGACCGTGTACTCCATGCTCGACTACCTGTGGCGCTATCGGTCCCTGCTGGGATTCCGGAGCTGACGGGCCACCCGAAGCGCTCCCTGGCCATGTCCTCAGAGTCGAAGCCGGTTCGGGCCGCCGTCGTGACTGTGGGCGACGAGCTGCTTCTGGGCACCACGGTCGACACCAACGCAGCGTGGTTGGGCGGGCATCTGGCCGCTCGGGGAATCCCTGTCGTTCGCCGTCACACCGTGGGGGATGACGTCGGCGAGATCCGTCACGCGGTCGCCGATGCCGTGGAGATCGCGGACCTGGTCCTGGTCACCGGTGGCCTCGGGCCTACGCCCGACGACGTCACCAGGGACGCCGTGGCGGCCTGGATGGGCCGTCCCCTGCGCGAGGACCCCGAGGTCCTCGAGTCCATCGAGGCACGATTCCGGATGCGGGGCGCGGAAGAGCTGCCCGGACCCAACCGACGCGTGGCGCAGGTCCCGCAGGGAGCGAGGAAGCTGACCAATCCGGTGGGCACGGCCCCAGGCCTCGTGATGGACCACGGCACGCGGCTCATCGTCCTTCTGCCCGGCGTCCCGGCGGAGCTGCGCGCCATCGTGCAGTCCGGGATGGAGGAGGCGCTTGCGTCGGCCTTCGGAGCTCGCCTCCGACCCGTCTACCACCGTGTCATCCACACCACGGGAATCCCCGAGTCCCTCCTCGCTGAGCAGGTGGCCGCGGTGCTGGGGGGGGATGGCCATCCCGTCCAGATCGCCTTCTTGCCGGATGTGCGGGGGGTCGATCTGCGGCTGACCACGGCGGCTGACTCCCGAGAGGAGGTCGACGAGCGACTGGACCGCATGGAAGACCGGCTGGGGCCCACGGTTGCGCCCTGGAGGTTCGAGACCGACCGGGGCGACCTGGCGGATGCGGTGAGCGCCGCGCTGCGCCGGCGCGGGCTGCGCCTCGCCGTGGCGGAAAGCTGCACCGGGGGGCTCGTAGCCAAGAGGATCACCGACCTGGCAGGATCCTCGGAGGTGCTCGAGGGCGGGGTGGTGGCGTACGCCAACGAGGTGAAGGTCAGGGAGCTGGGGGTGGACTGGGAGACCCTCGAGGGGGAGGGAGCCGTGAGCGAGGCCGTGGTCCGGCAGATGGCCCGCGGCGTGGCTCGCCGCTTCGAGGTGGAGTGCGGGCTGGGTATCACCGGTGTGGCAGGCCCGGGTGGCGGGACCGAGGACAAGCCCGTGGGGACCGTGTGGTATGCCGCCACCGTGTCCGGGCGAACGGTGGCGCGCCTGGAGCGGTTCCCGGGCGACAGGGCCGGCGTCCGGGAGCGTGCCGCTCAGGGGGCGTTGTTCCTCCTCCTGAGGCTCCTTGATGGTCGACTCGGGCCTTGAAGCCGTGCGGAGGGCTGATCCGAGCCTCGTTGCGTGGTATCTTCTACGGCTGACGGTCTCCGCGAGGAGATGGCCGAATCCGATGCCCCCGAACCGGACGAAGATGACACGATGACCGACTCCGTATCGAAACCCGAGCCCGGGGGGCCCATGAACGGGCTGTCCGACGAGGACGAGATCGTGGCCGAGGGTCCACCCGACGAAAAGGAGATCGTTGGCGACGATCTTCCCGACGAAGAGGAGACGAACGGGTCGAGGGTGGGCGAGGAGCCGGCCGCGGAGGAGTCCGAGGCAAGCCCCGTGGCCGTGGAGACCGACGAGGGAGCCCATCCGGCCGAGATCGAGCTGGAGCAGATCCGCGAGGAGCTCGAGGGTCTCAACGATCGACACCTCCGTCTGGCGGCGGAGTTCAACAACTACCGACGCCGCGTCGAGGCCGAGCGTCTCGAGCTGTGGGCTCGTGCCCAGGCCGACCTCGTGGGGCGCTTTCTGGACGTGCTGGACGATCTCCAGAGGGTCGCGGCCCTCGATCTCGACAACGCGACGGTGGAGGCCATCATGGAGGGCATCGACCTGGTGGATCGGAAGTTCATGCGCGTGCTGCAGGACGCCGGGGCTGAGGTCATCGACCCCGCCGGAGAGCCCTTCGATCCCGAGACCATGGAGGCCATGATGCGCGTTCCGACCGAGGAAGAGGATCAGGACGACATCGTCGATCAGGTCTTCCTCAAGGGATATGCCCTCAAGGGGCAGCTCATTCGCCCGGCACGGGTGAGCGTGCGCAAGCACGGCTGAGGGTCCGGTAGGCGACCATGGCAGCGGCGAAGAAGGACTTCTACGAAATCCTCGGGGTCTCCGAGAAGGCCACCTCGGAGGAGATCAAGAAGGCCTATAGAAAGCTAGCCAAGCAGCACCATCCGGATGCCAACTCCGGAGACCCCAAGGCGGCCGAGCGCTTCAAGGAGGTGGGCGAGGCCTACGCGGTCCTCTCCGATGCCGACAAGCGCAAGCAGTACGACCAGATGCGACGGTTGGGCACATTCGGGTTCGGGAGAGGCGCCCGCACGTC
>JBDHGI010000251.1:0-6200 GCA_039589955.1 Gemmatimonadota bacterium
ATGTTCCCGCTCCACGACCTGCAGAGGTGCTAGGCGAGCCGGTGATTCTGGCGGAACTGGTCCAATGGCCAGATGCTCCGGGCGAATGACATCGCCAGTGGACACCACCACGGCCCGGGTGAGGCAGTTCTCCAGCTCCCGGACGTTCCCGGGCCAAGAGTGGGCCAGCAGGGCCTCCGACGCGTCCGGGGAGAGGATCGGCGGGTTCCGGTGCAGCGTCCGGGCGGCCTTTCTAACGAGGTGCTCGGCCAGGAGCGGGACGTCGCGCATCCGTTGCCGCAGGGGAGGGACCGTGATCTCCACGACCCGCAGTCTGTAATAGAGGTCCTCCCTGAAGGCGCCGTCTGGAATCAACTGCTCCAGGTCCCGGTGCGTTGCGGCGATGACCCGAGCCTCCGTGCGTTCGGGCTTCTCTCCCCCCACCGGGTAGAACTCGTGGTCCTCCAGGACCCGGAGGAGTTTGCTCTGGAACTGGGTGGAGGTGTCCCCAACCTCGTCCAGGAAGATCGTGCCGTTCCCGGCCAGGGCGAATCGCCCCCGATGGTCGGCGACGGCACCGGTGAACGCTCCTCGCACATGGCCGAAGAGCTCCGATTCCAGGAGGGTGGGGACGAAGGCGGTGCAGTTGACGGGAATGAAGGGCTCCGACGCCTCTGGCGAGTTGAAGTGGACGGCCCGGGCAATGACTTCCTTCCCCGTCCCCGTCTCCCCCCGGATCAGCACGTTTGCCCGGTTGGCCGCCAGCTTCCCTACCAGCTTGTAGATCCCGATCATCCGCGGATCGTGGCCCACCAGCTCGTCCAGGCGGTATCCGGTGGCCTCGTCCTCCGCTGCCCTTCGATTCCGCTCCCGGGTCCGACGGTCCTCGAAGACCTCGGCCACCACCCGCCTGAGGTGGTGGAGGTCCAGGGGCTTCACGAGGAAGTCCCGGGCTCCCTCCCGCATGCCCGTCACGACGGTGGGCATGTCGTCGTAGGCGGTCATGAGGATGACATCCACCGCCGGTGCCCGCTGGCGAAGGAGGCGAAGCAGCTCCAGGCCGTCCAGGCCGGGCATGCGCACGTCGGTAAGGACGACGTCCGGGGGGCCGGACCCGACCAGCGCCAGCGCCTCCTCGCCGTCCTTGGCGGTGGCGATCTCGGCACCTAGCGCAGAGAGGCCACCGGGTAGGGATTCCCGAATGTCGGGATCGTCATCCACGATGAGGATGCGTTTCATCAGCCTCCACCGTCACCGCTGGGCAGGAAGTTCTCCATCAACCAGACTTCGGCGCCGCTCCTCTGGGCATCAAACGCCAGGCGGCGGCCATCGGGGTGGAAGCTGAGGCCCACGGGAATGTTGAGAGCCGGATCGAGCTCCAGGATCTCCTGCGGGGCTCCTCCCGCGGTGGGCAAGCGCCAGAGCTGATGGGGCGTGTTCCGGTACAGCGTCACGTAGTACAGGTAACGGCCGTCCGGAGACCAGACGATGCTCCACAGGCCCTCGGGAGCTTGAGCTGGCGGTATGCTCAGCAACTCCCGAAGCTCCCCGCCATCGACTGGCATGGTCACGATCCGGAACCCCGCCTCGTCGATCCAGACGAAGGCGACGTGCTGGGCATCCCGGGAGAGGGAGGCACGGTTTGGGGGCTCCGCGCCGGGCTCCCTGGAGAGGATCGTCTCGACACCCTCCTCCAAGTCCATTCTGGCGATCACCCTTCCATCGGTCTCTCGCTTTCCGTAGATGAGAGATCGACCATCGGGAGAAAAGCCCAGGAAGCCGAACGCCCTGCCCCGGAAGGGCTCAAGAGGGTCGGCCTCACCGGTCTGAACGTCGACCTTGAACCTGCCCTCCTGGTTATCCATCGGCCCGCTCACCAGGAGGTGATGTCCATCTGGGAACCAGCGAACCGTTCCGAACACCCTGAGATCCCCCGGTGCGAGTCGTCGGGTCTCACCCGTCTCCACAGACCGTATCCCGATGTAGTACGGATCGGTGTACCAGGCGTTGACCGACGCTTCCTGGAAAGAGAACGAGAGGTACCGTCCGTCCGGAGACCATTGAGGACGGAAGTAGGATCCCAAATCCTCTCCGTCGATGGCCGTGGGAGGAGAAACCACCTCCCCGGACACGGGATCGATGGTGGTCACGTACACGTCCCGCTGGGCCAGGGAAATGCCGTAGCAGTACGATCCTTCGTCCGTGAAGCCGATGGCAACCAGCCGCCAGAGGTCCGCCTTGACGAGACGGGGATCACCCGTAGGCCGGTTGCCCTCCACCGGAAGGAGCCAGGCGCCCAGGCTCCCGGTCCGGTCGCTGGCAAAAAAAGATGTAGTCCCCACCCGGAGCCCAACCCAGGACGAAGTCGTCGGCGGGGTGCCGGACGACACGAGCCTCCCGGCCT
Organism: Gemmatimonadota bacterium; assembly: GCA_039589955.1. Taxonomy (GTDB): domain Bacteria; phylum Gemmatimonadota; class Gemmatimonadetes; order Longimicrobiales; family Gaopeijiaceae; genus SZUA-318. Next base: position 2,384 of record JBDHGI010000251.1, read on the forward strand.
CCGGTCACGGGGAGGATATAGATGTCTCGCTCGTTGGAGTTCTCCCCCTCCGGGAGGTCGTAGACCACAAACCGCCCGTCAGGTGAAAAGTCAGAGTTCCTGGGCCATAGATGGCCCAGGTCTTTCAAGGTCCGCCGGGACCCGTCCGCCACCGACACGAGTGAGAGCTCACCGTTCCCATCCGGCTCCACGGCATGGATCAGGATCTGCCGGCCGTCCGGGGACCATACGCCGGCCGAGAACCAGCTCAGGGTTCGGTCCCGCAGGATCACCCGGGGCTCCCCTCCCTCCCAATCCACCACCCGAAGCTCGTACTCAGGATCACCATCCTCCAGGTTCCACAAGTAGGCCACTTGTCTCCCGTCCGGCGAGATGCTGGCAGCCTCAGCCACCTCATACGATCCATACCAAGTGGCCTCGGGAGTCAACAGGCGAATCTCGCCGGTGCCAAGCTCCCGGATCGCCAGGGCACCATTCCCGTCGATGAAGACCAGGTGTCGCCCGTCGGGGGAGATGTCGGCCCCCATGTGCGCGTCCGGTCCACCCCACACCCGGCGCACCACCGTGGGTGTGGAATCCTGTCCCGGATCCTGCGCCCGAGGTGCACCCACAAGGCCTGCTGTCGCCGCAGCCTCTGCCTCCCCGGAGGCGCGGTCGGTCTCCGGCCCACATCCGGGAAGGAGGCTCGTTGCCACGAACACTCCTGCCAGAGTCATTACGGTCTTCAGGAAAAGAGGCGTGGGGGACCCGCCTTCGCCGAGGTTCGAGACCTTCTTCATGACATCCTCCTTCCGGCTTCCGGAAACTGCAGCTGACCACATGTACTGAGCAGCCGTTTCCCTGCCATCCACGTGCCAGAAGGAGGCTTCAGCGTAAGTCATCAAGACGCTTGAGGTTGGCCACGTACGGTCCATCCCCTTCCCACCACCCGTCGCAACGCATCGTTGCGAGTCGATGTTCGATTCATTGCGGTAACCTGACGGTTACCGTCGTGCCCACGCCCGGTTGGCTTTCCACGGAGAGCTCTCCGCCGTGAGCCTGGGTGATACGCTGGGCGATGGGTAGGCCCAGTCCGGTCCCATCCGAACGCGAGGAGAAGAACGGATCGAAGATCCGGCCCAGCTCCTCGGCCTCGATGCCCTCTCCGCTGTCCCGGATGACGACGTGCACTTCTCTCTCGACATCCTGGACCGCCACGGTCGCCGACCCACCTCGCTCCAAGGCCTGGGCAGCATTCAAGAGGAGGTTGAGAAAGAGCCTCTCCAGAGCCGAACCATCGCCCTCCACTCGGATGGGTTCTCCATCGACCCCGGCCGAGTCCAGCTCTGCATCCCGCTCCTGAAATGCCGGCAGGGCCATCTGCACCGCAGCCTTCAATGGTCCTCGGAGGTTCAACGGCTCCAGCGTTACGCTTCCACTCCGGGCCACCTGGAGAGCACCGGACACCGATCGGTCGAGCGCGTCGATCCTTCTGAGTGTCCGAGCCATGAGCTCGGAGGTCTCATCATTCCGGGGGAGCTTTTCCTCAATTCGCTGCAGGTCCACCCGGATGGAGGTGAGAGGGTTGCGAACCTCGTGGGCCAGGGAGGATGCGAACTCCCCGACTGCCGCCAGGGCCCGCTTCTGCGAGAGCTCCTGCAGGGTTCTTCGGAGGCTTTCCGTCATGCTGTTGAAGGCTACCGCCAATCGTGCCACCTCGTCCCGCCCCTCCGAGTGCACTTCCCGACGCAGGTCCCCTCCCGCTACGGCCTCCGCCGCATCGGCAAGCTCTATCAGGGACCGGGTGGTTCCCCGGGTGAGAACAGTGGCCAGTGACAGGACGACCAGGGTAACGCCCGCGAGTATCCAGAGATTCCTGCGGGCGCTTTCGCGGAAGGGGTCGGCGAATGGAGCCACCGGTGCGGCCAGGGCGAATCTGAGTGGAGGATCGGCGAGTGCCCGGGAAACGGACAGCCAGTTCCCCTCCCTCCACTGGAAACGCTCTCGTTCCATCAGAGCTGGATCGATGGAGAGGGGAAAGAGGGACGCCCCGGTCATCGGTTCAAAGACACCCAGCACGGAACCGGCGACTCCGCCCCAGGCGGCGGTCCCCGAGAGCAGCGCGCTCAAGCGAAGCTCCACCTCGAGAGTTCCCAACCGCTGGCCGGATCCGAGGTCGTACACGCCGAGTCGTACCGGCAGAGGCCGAGGGGCATCCGACAGGAAGCCCCCGCTGCCTCCGCTGTCTGCTGGTGTCCGCCACCAGATGTCTCCGCTAGCATCCAGAATGCGCATCTCCTCCGCGGCACCCTGGAGGTCGGCAGCAAGATCCAGAAGAGCGGATGACGGGAAGCTACGCGCGAATACCGCCTGTTCCGGAGGCGGAGGGGACTCCTGGAGGGACGTCCCTTCGGAGCGACCGGTGGCCCTCAGCCCGTCCTGAACCTCAGGAAGCTCCGCGATCGATAGGATTCGCCCCCGAACGGTGAGCCAACGGAGTCCCGCACCTTCCGCAACCCCGTCCACGGAGCTTTCCAGGCGCTCACGAAGCAGGCGTTCTCCGGATCTCTCGGCCGTCTGGTTCAGCCACATGCCCAACAACGCCAGCGGAAGAACCGCACCGCCGAGGAGGATGAGGATGAACTTGCCACGCAACGAGAGAGCAGGCCGGGACACCGTGACTCCTAGCCTGGCTGGGTGTTCTTCGAAGCTAGTGGAAACCGGGGCGAGGCACCAACCACTCGAGACACAGGCGAGGAGGCATGATTGGCGGCGGGGCTCGCCTTGGTGGGCCGGTTATTGGGCCGGTGAATCCCGGCACATTACGGCTCGGTAGGGCGCTCTGGTACCTTGTCGTTCGGAGGTGCGTCATGGTGTCGCGCCTCTGCCGTGAGAGGCCTCATGGGTGCCCACTGCCGCGTCGCCGATGTGCCCCAGCTTGGGCGCTCGGGCCGAGCCCCGCGTCCTCGTACGGCTGCGCCCCGACCCCGCTCCACGCCTCGCGGCCCACCAATCCCGATCGCCCTCTGGGTCCTCGTCGTCCCGCTCTTCCTCGTCCCATCCGTCGCTCGAGCGGGAGAAGTTCCGCTCCTGGCGGCGAGCCGGTGCGCGGGGACCGACTCCGTACCCGGCTGGGGAAGAGGTCTCGGTCTCGGTCTGGTCTTCACGTTCACCCAGTCCCGCGACGGGCTTCTGGCCCCCCTCCGATGGAAGGGTCCGGGGCTGGGGCTGCAGAGCTCGTGGACGTGGGGCCCCTCCGACGCGACCAGCTCCGTGGGGTTCGACGTCCACCTGTCGATCTTGTCGAACCGCTTCGGGCACCGCGGGTACGCGCTCGCTCCAGAGCTCAGCTACGGGTACTTGAGACGGGTTGCGGAGGCTGGCACCGGCGCGTCGGGCTGGGCCGGGGGCCGGCTGCCTGTCGACCTCTTCAACGGCTTCTACGAGAGCTGGGACGACGAGCACCTCTACTGGGTGACGGCGTACAGCGTGGGGCCCACCGTGGCCTGGCGCGGTCGGGCCCGAGGGATCGCCTGGTGGGGGGGTGTGGATCTTCCCGTCCTCGCCGCCGTGTCCCGACCCTCGGCCGACCGCCTCAACCAGATCGACCGACTGACCAAGCTCTCCGGGCACTTCGTCGACACGCAGAAGCACCTCGCCCTCGCCACCGTGCCGGAGTACGTCGCCATCCACGCCACACTGGGTACCCACGCGCGGCTGGCCGGCCTGAGGTTCATGCTCTCGTACGATCTCGACTGGTCCACCTTCGACTCCCCGTCCCGTGTTTCGCTCCTCCGGCACAGCGTCACCGTCGCGCGTGGACCCCGCCGGTAGGCGG
>JBDHGI010000252.1:0-8313 GCA_039589955.1 Gemmatimonadota bacterium
GATCTCGCGCTCGACGCGGTAGCGATCGGCGAGGGCGGCGCTCAGACGGGCGGTGGATTCGGTCATCCTGGTAGGGCTCCACCCTGGGGTGAGAGGTTCATTCGCCTCAGGATCTCATGGAACCTGGAGTTGGAGCGGTAGCGGTCGATTCCGGCCAAGAGATTGATCCAGACGATCCAATCCGCCCGCTCGTCGACAGCACGTTCGAGCCAACCGAGGGCGGTTTCGTCCTCTCTCAATCCCATGTACACGTAGCCGATCCACCTCGCGCTCACGTAACGTGATTCGGCCAACGCCAGCAGTTCCTCCAGAATCTCCCTTGCAGCCAGCTCGTCGCCCATACGGAGCGCTTCGATGGCCTCAGCGTACTGGCCTCGAAACGAGTACACGGTCGCGAGAAGCAGGCCCACCTCAGGGAAGTCGGGATGGAGCACTCGAGCCTGTTCCGCCGCAGCGAGGGCCTCCTCGCCGCGTCGTGCGTCCTGGAGAACAAATCCCAAGGTCGTCGCGTTGATCGGTTCGTAGGGGTCCAGTTCCAGTCCCCGGCGAGCCGTTTCCACCGCCCGGACATGCCTGCCCGTAATGGCATAGACGTGCGCCAACAAGTTGTAGGAAACCGTCCCGTCCGGGTCGAGTTCCACCGCGCGGGTGAGGAACCGTTCGGCTTCCGGATAATCGAAATCGTAGGTGAGATGGATCGTTCCCAGGGCCATGTGTCCACCAGCGGATCCGGCATCGAACTTAATCGCCCGGTGAGCAGCCTCTCTGGCCAAGGGCATCACTTCATGGGGAACCGCAGCCCCCCGGCCAAAGCCGAGGCCAAGCTGGGTATAGGTGTTTGCCAGGCCGGCGTACGCTTCGGCGAAGGCGGAATCCAGGTCGATGGCACGATTGAAGTGATCAATGGCCTGTTGTGCGCCTTCTTCAGTGAACTCACTCCAGGATTCCATCCCTCTCAGGTAGGACACATATGCCTGGAGGTTTTCCGTGGGTCGGGAGGCAATTCGGGCCTCGTCTACCGGTGTGAGCACAGTGCCGACCGTTTGAGCCACCTGCTGGGCGATGTCTCCCTGGACCTCGAAGAGGTCCGCGATGGAGAACTTCCGGTCATAGGTCTCCGACCAGACGTGCTCGTCGGCCTCAGTGTCGATGAGTTGGGCGACGATACGGACCTGGTCCCCTGCGACCCTGGCGCTCCCCTCGAGCAGGAAATCGACGTTGAGCTCCTGGGCGATGGTTGACACCGGGGTTGGGTCCTTCCGGTAGCGCTCCACCGAGGTACGCCCCTTTACCCCGAGACCCTGAATTAAGGAGAGACGTGAGGTGATCTCGTCCTGCATTCCGTCGGCGAAGTAGGCGTTGGCAGGATCAGGGCTGAAATCGTCGAACGGGAGGACAGCGATGGAAGCTCGGTCGTCCTCGGCAACGGGAGTTGTGGCAGACTGAGTCGGAAGGGGCGGTTGCTGCTCGGGCCGAAGCATCGACAGCACCCCACCCGCAATTACTAGCAGAGCAGCCACCATCAGCAACTCAGGCCCGCTGACCCGCTGCCGCCCCTTTTCGCCGTGGTACCACGCCAGCACCAGCACCACGCAGAAACCGATGAATGCAAGGACCGTAACCGCCTGTGCGATCACCTCGGGCCAGTGGAACTGATCCACGATGAGGGTGGACGCTTCCACGAGGACCCACGCCCCCGCCAGATACGCAATCGCCCACTGGACGAGCTTGCGTTCCTTCAGGCGTTGTAGCAGGGAGCCCATGCGCACCGCTCCTGGAGGGCGGGAGGGTGCCTAGAACAAGGTTCTTCCCGGTGGGAGGAAGCGCAACTGGAATCGACTCCGCTGTGTCACGCCAGAGGACCGTCCGAGGTCGCCCCACTCACCCCTGCTTCTGGAACCAGCGCACGGAGCTTGTTGAGCAATGTCTCTAGGTAGTCCCAACCCTCGTCGTCAGGCCCGAACTCGAGGTACCTCCACCTGCGTTGCTCGACGAAGAGGCAGGTCAGCCGAACAACGGAGGGGCGTAAGCCCTTGTCGCAGAAGACCCTAGCCTAACTCAGACGAACTCAGCGGAACTCAGCAAGACACCCCAAAGACCGAATGGGGTGGACCTTGTGGGGGATTCAGGGGGTCGGGGGGTCGAGTACTGCCCCGGGGGTATGCACAAGACAATACGGGTCATCAGCCTAGCTCACCAGGCGTCAGGCTGCCGCGCCCGCCTTCCGATCCTGCGAGATGAAGTAGAGGGCACCGAAAGCGAACACGACGTTCACCACCAGGTCCACGTAGTTCATCCCACCCTCATCGCCAGCCAGCATGGTTCTGATGTCCATGTAGAGGAAAAGCAGCTGGGATACGGCAATGTACCACAGGACAGCGCTGCGACCGACGGACCTTTCGGCGTTGCGGGCAATGAAGCACATGACGCCGGCGGCAATCATGGAGATGGCGAAGAACTGAAGCACCAGATTACTCAGCGGAGTCGCCACTTCGCCGTACCCGTAGACGTTGGCGCTGCCCTGAGGCGACAGGAAGTAGGGCAAGCCGTAGACGAGACTGACTACCGCGACGAGCGTGAGGAAGTTCTTGACGTTCATGCGTCGACCTCCAGCCGAGAGTGAATGTCGCTGCAGACTCCGGTGCACAGTCCTCATCAGATCAGAATCCGACGGTGTTGACCGCCGACAGTAGAGCCCCTTCATGAGGCCGTCAAGCAACATGCCGGACAAGGGGCTCAGGTTGACCTACGAGCCGCCGCGCTCACCGCCAACCCAGGGTTTCGCCGTCGATGTACGGCATGACGTAGAACAGGAAGCCATCGGCCGTGCCGGAATCGAAGAGCGGCAGGATGTGCGGGTGTTGCAGCGATGCGGTGGTCTTGATCTCCTGGATGAAGCGGTCGCCGCCGAGGACGGCGGTCAGCTCGGGCTTGAGGACCTTCAGCGCGACCTTGCGGTCGTGCTTCAAATCCGCGGCGAGGTACACCGTGGCCATGCCGCCGGCGCCGAGCTCGCGCTCGATACGGTAGCGGCCCCGAAGGGCGTCGTTCAGGCGGGAGGTGGGGTCGGGCACGGGCGTCTCACGGCGGGAGGAACTGCCATGATAAACCGCTGAACGGCCGAGCGCATGGCCTTCGTGCGTCACCGACACCCCAACCGGACACATCGGCCGAAAGAGGGTGCCGCTCACACGAGCACCCTGTGAGAAGCCCTTCACCGACCTTGTCGCAGAAGGTCCGAGCCTAACTCGAAGGAAGGATCCTTGGACTGGGAGCACACCCCCGAGAGCCGAGCCACGGATAAGCCCATACGCGCCCCTCCACGCCCCCTATCGCCCGTTGGTAGAAGCCAGCCCTCCCCGTCGTGTCTGGGGTGGAAGAACAGAGGCGTACCCCGGACGGTGCAGGAGGGATGATGATGAAGATGAGGACGAGCGTGGGTGCAGTGGTGAGCATCGGGATGGCCGTGATGGTCACAGCATGCTCCATGACGACGGTGGAGCGGACGGAACTGGCGGAAGTGGTGGCAAGGGATGGGGTGCCGTTCGCTCTCACCGACGTCCCGCCTGCGGTCCTGCACCGTCTGGGGGCGCACCGACTCGTAATCGTGGGTGAGACCCATCTCATCCGGGAGCACCACGCCTTCATGGCCAAGCTCGTCGAGAGACTCCACGAGCGGGGGTTCCGACAACTCCTCCTGGAGTGGCCCCACATGGCCGACTGGCTCATCGACGAGTTCACTTCGGGCGGGACCGCGCACGGCGATTGGACGCCACCCAGCTGGTTCTTCCACGACCTGTTGTTGGCGGTACGCGATTTCAACGGGACACTGGCGCCGGAGGAACGGGTGCGGGTCCGAGGGATTGACGTGAACCTGGACGAGTACGGTGGCGCCGCAGACTTCCGCGGCTCCCTGTCGGCCCTGTCCCAACAGCTTCCCCGCCCGGGCCCCGTGGAGAGCTTCCTCGCCGGCGCATACTCGACGCCCGACGCACAGCGGACGAGCCTCGGGACACTGCAGCAGAGGCTCGACGACGAGGAGTCCGCCCTGCGGGCTTCCTGGGGAGACGCCTGGTACCAGCGGGTGACGGATATGGTGGAGGTGGAAGCGGTGAGCGTGGACATCCGTGAAGAGCGCGACGACGACTACGATGGCTCCGTGCGCCGCCGGGAAGACGAGATGAAGCGACTCACGGACCTACGTCTGCGTGGCTACCCCCACCGCACGATCCTGAACGTGGGCGGGAACCACGCACAGAAGGAGCACCTCAAGGGCACGGAGCAGGAGTGGCTGGGGGACTACCTGGTCCACGAGAGCACCGCGGTGGGCGGTGAGACCATCGTGCTGTGCGTCACCGCGGCCGAGATCGTGGGAGGCGCCTCATGGTCGGTGCCCGACTGGAGGGTCCGTGACGCGTCGCCGGACGATGAAGTCTGGCGAGTCATGAACGAGACGTGGCCGGACCAGACCGTGTTCCTCCCCCTCGACGACGCAGTCTTCAGCGGCGGGGTCCGCATGAACTTCGAAGGGACCATTCACAGCGGCATCCCGAAGCGGCACTACGACGCGTTCCTGCAGTACCCGCTGGCCCACCGCATCCGCATCCGCTAGCAGGCGCCGTGCGCACGAAGACCCGCGGGCCTCAGGGGCCCGCGGGTCTTCTTCACGCCCGCGTCCTCAGAACTCGTAGCGGAGTCCGAAAGTGGGGAGGAAGGGGAGCATCTCCTGACCATTGAGCTCGGTGACGAGAAGCTGGTTGTCGACGTAGTTCCCGTCGTAGTTGAAGGACCCGAGGTTGGTCCGGTTGTAGACGTTGAAGAGATCCAGGAAGGCGTGAAGCTGATTGCCGTGAACCTGGAAATCGCGGGTCAGGCGCAGGTCGAGGCGATGATACGCGGGAAGCCGTTGGGCCCGGACCTCCCCGAACTCCCGGTCCCACCAGTTCGCCCCCGTGCGCAGGGGGGTCACGTCCCAGGTCCAGGAAGTTGCGGGCCACCCGGTGTGATACCTCCACCCGGCGGTGAGATTCCACTCGCTGGTGGGGCGGTACGTCACATGGAGACCCAGCGTATGGCGCTGGTCGTACCGCCGGGGAGTCCACAGCCCGCCCACCTCGTCTTCGGCCCGGGCCAGCACATAGCTCGCGGACCACGCCCAGTGGCGTCCGGAACGCCTTTCCAGCAGGAGCTCGAAGCCCCGGGCCCTTCCGCGGTCGGCCTCGAACCGGAACCGATCCTCGGTGGCTTCCGGGAAGACCTGCAGCTCCTGCTCGAGGTTGATGTAGACAGGGTGGGGATCATGCATCCGACGGTCGTAGAACTCCGCCCGCAGCCGGATCCCACCCCTGAACGCGTGCTCCACACCCACCGCGAACTGGTTGGCGTGCTCGGACGGATAGAACTCGGTCTCGCCGTCGCCCACCTGGAGCTCGTGGAGGCTCTGAGACTGGAAGTACTTCCCCCAGCTTGCACGGAACACGGTGCGCTCAGAGGCATCGAATGCGATGAGCACCCGCGGGGCCAGGTCCTCGTCGCCGGTGTACGAGACCTCGTCGTAGCGGACCCCCACCTCGGCCGTCAGGCTTTCCACCGGCCGGACCCGCGCCGCCACCCAGGCGCCGAGCTCATGACCTTCCGGCTCCAGGTCCACACGGGTGCTGCCCCAGCCCTCACCGATTCCGTCGTCGGGGAGCCTGACGTTGTGCCGCGTGAAGTTGGCGTAGGCGTAGTCTCCGCGGAGCCGCTTGAGCTCTCCGCCGAGCTTGAGCATGAAGCTCGGTGACACTTCCACCCCGAGATCGTGCCGCAGGCCCGTGAAGGTGATGCCCCGGTTGTCTTCGACGTCGATGAGGTTGGGGCTGTCGTTGAGGTTCTCCACGAAGCCGATGCGCTCCCGGGTCACCCGGCCCGTCGAGACGGAAGTCACCGCCGACGCACGCCCCACCGAAGCCCGCCAGTTGGCCCACAGATAGCTGCTCTGCCAGGCGGTGCTCAGGTCCACTTCCTCCACGGCTTCATCCTGGATCTCCGTGAGCACGAAGTCGTCCCCGGCGTGCAGCACGTGCACGCTGAGCAGGTGATGGCGTCCGAGCTGCCGGCTGACCTTCCCGAAGACATCGTAGTACTGGGGGGAGAACCGCCCGCCCTCACCCACCATGGCCATCACCCAGTCCATGAAGCCGCGTCGGGCCGATACCAACCAGGAACCTTCTCCCTCGGCGAAGCCGCCCCGGCCCATGGCCGTGATGTTGCTGACGCTGAAACCCAGGGTCGTCTTGGCGGGGCCCGTCTCGGACCGGGACGTCATGTCCAGGACCCCCACCTGCTTGTCGCCGTGCTCCACTCCGAAGCCGCCGGCCGCGAGCTGAACGCCGCCCACCGCGTTGAGATCGATGATGCCCAGGGCGCCGTTCCAATCCTGGAGGTGGTACGGCTCGTAGAGCTCCAGCCCGTCCAGTCTCACCATGACCTCGCGGTCGTGGCCCCCACGGATGTGCAGCTTGGTGGAGATGTCGTCAGAAGAAACACCAGGGAGCCGCTTCACCGCCCGGAAGATGTCCTCCCCCACCTGCGGCATCATCTGGATCTCCTCGCGGGTGAGCGCCCGGACCGTGCCCGGGGACACATCCTCCAGCAGAGAGAACGTCCCCGGCGCAACAAGGATCTCGGGCAGGGCGACTGCTTTCCGCCCGATCCTCAGGACGATGCGGGTGGTGTCTCCCGGCATGACCTGAACGGAGTCCACGCCGGGCTGCCATCCTATACTCGTGACCTCGACCCGGTACCGCCCCGGGGGCACGTTCCGGACCATGAAGTGGCCCGCGCCATTGGACAGCACCCCCTGTCCGTTGTCCAGGCGGATCATGGCGTTCACCACCGGGGCGCCGCTGCTCAGATCCTCCACCCTGCCCTGCAGGACGCCGGGGGGCCCCGGGTCGCCCCCGGTCCGCCGGGGAACGATGCTGATGTTCGTCCGCCCCGCCCGGAAGGTGAGGTCGGTGCCTTCCAGGATGCGCTCCAGCGCCGTCTCCACTGTGACATTCTCGCAGGCGCACGTAACACGCATGGCGCTTGGCAGAAGGTCCGGACTGTAGACCAGCGCTACGCCCGCCGAGCGCTGAAGGCGGCGAAGCGCCGCCTCGATGGGCTGCCCTTCCACCGTGATGCCGGCCGTCCGCTCCAGCGGCGACTGCCCCGCCAGGGGCGACTCCCCCAGGAGCAGAAGCGCGACGGTGAACATCGCCCATTTGAGCCAGGAAACTCCCCGTCCCCTCATCTTCATCACACAGCTCCTCGGTGCCCGGTCGTCGACCGGGGATTCGCTCTGGAGGACCGCTGCGCCGTGGGCACCTGCCACCGTTCCCGTCACCGTTCTCGTGGAAGGGGTCACTTCCCTGCAATCTGGCCAGATCGCCCTGCCCTCGCAGGTGGGGGCGTCGCGGTCCGTGAATGGGCGCCCGCAGACCGCGGGCGCCCGTGGCGTTCAGGCCTAGTACGGGCCCACGGTCGCCAGCCCCGAAGTGTCGAGATCCAGCACGGGGTTCCCGAGATACCGGATCCACGCGACTCCGCTGGCCGTGGCGTTGAGTCGCTCGGTGGCATGCACCACGGCACCCGCAACGCCGCTGACGACCAGATTGGCGACGCGGGCGATGAGCTCCCTGCCCCGAAAGCGCGTCGCCCCCGAGGCCGTGAGGTCCAGCACATCCACTGATCCGTGGACCTCCACGGTGCAGGCTCCCGAGACCTCGACTTCGAGGCGCTCCTCCCACCCGAGGAAGACCGTGAGGCCCACAGCGCCCGAGCCCTCGACGCGCCAAAGCTCCCGTGCCGTGATATCGATGATGAGATCGTGGTTCGGCTGGAGGTTCACTCCGGACCGGGGGGCAACGTACAGCGAACCGTAGTCGACCTTCACGTCGATGAGGTCGAGGATGTTCTCCTCGCCCGTGATGGTCAGGCCCTCACGGCCACCCTTCGTGATGGTCACGTCCCCGACGCCCAGGATCTCCACGGCGTCGAAGCCGCTTACCTTCCAGGTCTGCGTAACGACCACCCCGGTTCCCTCCACGGCGTCGTCGTCTTCGATGTTGATCTCCAGCGGCAGCACGCACGCCGTGGAGCAGAGGGCCACCGCCATCGTCACGATCAGTTTCGCCAAACCCGTCATCGTCCACCTCCCATCCGTCGCCGTGCTGGGGCAACGGTCGTTTGCTATGTTAGCGCCTGCTGCGCAGATCTTCGTCTCAGACACGTTCGGCCGAGGCTGCCTCTACCAATGACCGTTGTGACGCCGTCTTCCGAGCGTGAGCT
>JBDHGI010000253.1:0-6702 GCA_039589955.1 Gemmatimonadota bacterium
TGCTGGCCAGTGTAGAAGCGCATGGGTCCCCTCCTGGGTGGAGATGAGTTGGTCGCGCTCTCATCGTTCCTCCCGAAGGTCGGGAGGTCCAGGAGGGGCCTGTATCAGTATCAAAGAAGTTGCTGGCTACGGCCGCCTGCGGCGGCCTCCGTCGCAACCGGCCGGTAATATGCTGAGCCTGGTGCGAGAAGTGCTGAAGTGGACGTAAGCAGCGTCCGGGACACGTCGGGTTGTGGCCGGTTCAGCAACTTCTGAACGTTATCAGACATCTCCCTCACCCCAGCGTGTACTGGCTCAAAGGGACAAAGGGCCCTCCCGGTTGCGCTCCAATCGCCGTGGCCGGGACATTGGGCTTCGAATGGCCACCTCGGTCGACGTAGCTGGAGTCTCCATGCACCTCACCATCGAGAAGCTCAAGGAGCGGAAGGTCGTACAGTGGGCCTTCGCCTATCTGGCCGCTGCTTGGCTCGTCGTGCAAGCGGTTGACGTCCTAGGTGAAAGATGGGGGCTGACGGCTCAGATCGCGCGCGTCATCGACGTCTTCGTGGTCATCGTCCTGGCCTGGTATCACGGGGACAGGGGACGTCAGAGGGTGCGAGCCGTAGAGATCTTGTTGACTACGGCCATCATGGGTGGCGCTGCCGGCGTCCTGTGGTTCTCGCTCGGTGGGAGTCCCGTGGAGAGCGCGCCCGGGGCGAATCGAATCATGGTGTTTCCGCTCGCCGTTTCCGGAGACACGACACTCGCCCCCAGTTCTGGGGAGGACGTCGCGACGATGATCGGCGCCGCCTTGGACGGGACCGAACCGCTCCGATGGATCGACGCCTGGCCACTGCTTCAGGAGAGCACGCGAGCCGACATCCGCCTCCTGCAGATTCCTGACGCCGCTGAGCTGGCTATGTCCAGGGGCGCCGGCGCCTTCGTGTGGGGCCGACTGATATCCCGGACCGACTCCGCCGAGGTGGTCCTAACACTCTACGAATCAGCTACGGCCGAGGGTATCGCGACAGCTCACGTCACAGGCACGCTGGACGCACCGTGGAAAGCGGGCTTGCGTGCCGTGAACAGCCTGCTACCTCGCTTGATATCAACGTCGATCCCGGACATCGAGGCGGATCTCCGTGACCGGGTGCCCGCCGCCGTGGTGCAGTTCCTGGCGGGCGAGGCAGCGTTTCGTCGAGCGAACATCTCCGAAGCCCGTGAGCACTTCGGCGCCGCGTTCTCCATAGACACGACGTTTGCGCTCGCGGCGATGAGAGGTGCTCAGACCGCGGCCTGGCAGCACGACGCTCAAGCCGCCGAGCGTCTGATCCAAGCAGCCCTCCGACTCCCACTGACTGCACGATCCGAGTCCTTCGCTCGGGGGATACTGGCCTACGTCAAGCTTGATGGTGACGAAGCCGCCCGGCACTTGCAGGTAGCCGTCCGGGCTGACTCGACCCTTGCCGTGGCGTGGGCGGCGTTGGGTGAGGTATACCGCCACCGAGCCCCCAGGGACGCCTGGACAAGTGGGGCAAGACCTTTCGAGCGCGCCGTTCGTGTGGATTCGACTGCGGGTCCGGTGTTGTTCCACCGCCTAGAGGAGGTGATGCGCGATGGGGATCTCGAATCCGCCAGCATCCTCAGACGTCGTTTTCTCGAAGGTGATCCTGATTCCAGCCTCCGTCACCAGATCGACGCGATGTTCAGATGTCTGGACGAAGGACCGGCGTCAACTGATTGGCGCTCGCATGTGCTCCGCGGCGCCGCAAACGTGGAGTTCGCTGCGGCACAGTATCTGATCGGTGCGAGGAATCTCCCATGCGCGGAGGCCCTCTTTAGGTCGATTGTACGCTTCGACACCACCTCGACCAATGCGGAAGCCCGCTATTGGGCCGGCCTCCTCGGTCTCACCGGTTCCCGACTTGCCCAGCACGATCTCGAGGGCGCCCGCCGCATCGTCGAGGCTGCCGCGTCAGGATACGAGGCATTCCAGTCGCTCCTCGAGAACTCGCAGATTGGCGCGGACGGGCTGGCATTGCCCCGCGGTGACGCATCATTGAGTCCTGGACCGCGTCCCCTGCGTCAGATACACGAGGAGTCTCTGACGCGTTGGTCGGAGCTGGCTGTCTTGATCGGCCTCCTTTATCCCCCGCTTTCTGACCTCGCGGACAGGGGAGCAGACGAACTCCGAGCCAACGTCGGCGCCGACTACAAGGGCCCAAGGGCCTTCCGCACTTCTGTGCAAATGCTCGGCGTGTGGGAGGCGTACCGTGGAAGTCGCGATGAGGCCACCCGCGCGGCGGAGAGGCTCAAAGCAATGAGCGAGGGCTACGAGGATGCCGTGATGAGAGAGCACACGTCCACCATGGCCGAAACCGTCTTGATCCATAGAGCTATCGCGGACGGTAGAGACCAAGAAGCACTTCAGCGGCTTAGGAGCTTGAGGTCCAAGGCCCAGGAGGGCTGGATCTTCGTCGAATTGCATGGGTCGTTGTCACATGAGCGACTTGTCCAGGCGGCACTGGAGATAAGTGTGGGAGATCCAGGAAAGGCTTTTGCCCTCACGGCAGGCTTTGACGAACCGGCCTCTCTTGCGCACATCTTGTACCTTCCGCGCGCGCTCTACACCTGTGCTCGCGCAGCCAGCATCACCGTCCGCCCAGCCGAGGCCCAATCCTGCGAGAGCCGGTTACTGCGACTCGGGTGGTCCCTAGCGGAGTTGGAGACCTACTGAAGCCCATCGTTCCTGGTTCCTAGACCTCCGGGAGCGTCTGATAACACCTATCAGGCCCCCCTGAGTCAAGAGCGCGGAGCATCCCCGGACCGAGCTGCACGGCAGCGCGGTGGTGACGGTTTGGCCGGGTCCTCGGGACTCTGACTTCATTTCTGATTTGCGGGTGCGGAGCTGATGCGGAGAGCTCTGCACCAAACACCTATCGAGGGTCGGCCGGCAGGGAGTTGCCGGAGCCGGAGAGGCGAGGCCTCTTGGGCGCCCTAGAAACCGATCTGTGCCCTCGTGCCGGCCGACTCAAGGGGTGCGGGCTCGGGGCGCGGAAGCGCCGAGGCCAGTTATGTGCGGGCTCGGGTGAGGGGCAGAGCATCATATGAGGAACCGGATGTTGTAAGGGATCGGGAGGAGGCGTCCAATCAAGGAGGTCGGGCTACCGAACGGAATCGGCTCGAGTTATCTGAACGGGCTCGCCCCCTCCCGTCCCGGAGTCAGTGTAGGAAGCGATCCATGTCGAACGGGGCAGAGCGTCGGAGCATGTAATAGGAGGCTCGCCCGAGGCGAGCGGCGAGGATACTGAGGGCCTTGCCCTTGCCGTGCTTGGAGCGGAGGCGTTGGACGAAGCGCTGGCCTCGGGGGTTCTTCTGCAGGAAGAGGACGGCCGCCTCACTGTAGGCCCACTTGAGGTGCGCGTTGCCGATCTTGGCGCCGGAGGTGCCTGTGACCTTGCCGGCGGACCCCTTCTGGCTTTTCACGAGGCGGGCGTAGGAAAGGAAGTCCTGGACGCGAGGGAAGCGCTCGATTTTGTGGAGCTCGTAGAGGAGCGTGAGTGCGAGGACACGGCCGACGCCGGGGATGGTCTGGAGGAGCCTGAAGGTATGGGGGTCATCGATCTTGGCCTGGTCGCGGATCGTGTGCTCGAGGGATCGGATGATGTCGTCGAGTCGGGCAGCCAGGTCGAGGTCGGCCTCGACGTTGGCGCGGACGATGGAATCGGGGACAGCGTCGGCAAGCGCGATGCGGTTCCGTGGGTGACGGAGGCGGTCCGGGGGCGCAGGCAGATTGAGTTGATGGAAAGTCATGCGGATATGGGTGAGGAGCTCACCTCGGCGGCGCACGAAGAGGAGCCGACGCCGTAGCAAATCCCGGGTGGCGCGCATGCCTCGGGGATAGACATAGGCGGTGGGAAAGGCGCCGCCCCGAAGAAGCACGGCGAGCTTGTGTGCGTCGACACGATCGTTCTTGGCCTTGCCGCCGTGGATAGCCTTCATGTAGAGAGCGTGGCCCAGGACGAAAGGGATGCCTTCGTCGGCGCAGAGATCGGCGAGCCAATACCAGCAGAAGATGCACTCCACGCCGATGACGAGATCGTCGCGATAGGGCTCGACCGTGCGGAGGAAGACGTCGGGTCGGCACCGGAGGTTCCGATGGAGCACGACCTCGCCGCTCTCGTGGTCGAGGATGCAGACGTACATGGTGCGGGCGTGGAGGTCGACACCACAGTAGAATCGATGTTGGCCGGTGTAGAAACGCATGGGTCCCCTCCTGGGTGAAGATGAGTGTGTCGCGCTCTCATCGTCCCTTCCGAAGGTCGGGAGGTCCAGGAGGGGCCTGCATCACGATCAACGGGCCTCCGGCTCAGGCCGCTGGAGCGGCCCTCGACGCAACCGGCCGCGGCCGGGCAGAGCCGGTGGGCGTAAGGTGTGGGATCGAAGGAAGCGGGGTCTGGGAACGGAGGGGTGATGGCCGGTTCGGAGGCCCTGAACGTTAGCCGACACCAATGAGCACCCCAGTCCCGAGGAAGCCGTTCGAACTGGGAGTGGGGTTGGAAGGACCTTGTGGGCTTCTCCGGAGCGGAGGCCTGAGGAGATCGAGAGGCCACGAACGAGGACGGAAGGGAGCGAAATGTGCCTTCGTATCTGAGTGACTCAAAGGACCCAAATGCTTCTTCAGCCCCCCCTGCACACCGCCGGTATGACGTGGACTGGCTCCGGACGGTAGCCATCGGGCTGCTCATCGTATTCCACGTCGCCCTCAGCTTCCAGTCGTGGGCTGCGGCCATTGGATTCCCACAGAACGACCAACTCCTGACCGAGCTCGTGCCGCTGATCTCGATGCTCGCCGTGTGGCGGATTCCGCTGCTGTTCGTGATCTCCGGTATGGGCGTTCGCTTCGCCATGGAACGCCGTGATTGGAAGCAACTGCTTAAGGACAGAACTCTCCGGATTCTGGTGCCCTATCTTTTCGGCATCGCTTTCCTAGGACCGCTCCTTCTGGTCGGGTTGCCCTACCTGGGCTGGGATGCCGGGTACACGCTCAACTTCGGGCACCTCTGGTTCCTTCTGAACATCTTCCTCTATGTGGTTTGGACTTTGGGCCTATTGGTCTACCTGAAGGACCGTCCTAGCAATCCCGTCTTCCGCCTGCTCTCGACGGTCATCGAGTCCCCAATGGGTCTGTTCCTCTTCGCCCTGCCGCTCATGGCTGAGGCGCGGCTGACGAACCCTGAGTATTACTCCGTCTACATCGACAACCTTCACGGTTGGTTGATGGGCCTAGTCTGCTTCTTTACGGGCTTCGTCTTCATATCCCTCAAGGAGGTCTTCTGGCCTGCCGTGGCGAGAACTCGGTGGATGGCTGTGGGCGCTGCGGCGTCGCTCTACCTGGTACGGCTGATGGTCTTCGGGCTGGACAATGAGATCGCCTGGCTCACTGGTCTGGAGTCCATGTGTTGGATCATGGCCGCACTCGGCTTCGGGGCGGTTCATCTCAACAGGCCCTCCCAAGGTCTCTCGTACCTCAGCGAGGCCTCCTATCCCGTCTATATCGTCCACCTCCCGGTGCAGTTCTGCATCGCCTACTTCCTTCTGCCCGTACCGCTTGTGGCACCCGCAAAGCTCGGGCTGATGCTTGTGGGCACGTTCGCGATCAGCTTCCTGATCTATGAGTATTCCCTGAGGCGATGGAGGTGGATCCGGCCTCTCTTCGGCATGAAGCTTAAGACGGTGTGACGCCGTCGATTCACCAGGAATTGGGAGGTGCTTGGCCCGTGGTAGACGTCATTACAAGACTCTGATGGCCTTTCGCGTCACGAAACTCACCAATGGGGGCGAGATCTATGCCAGCACATCGACCAGAGGAATGCGACCTGCTCTTGATGGAAGCCGTGGCCAACGGAGACCTCGAGGGGGCTGTGGCCCTCTACGAGCCGGACGCCACGTTCGTGGTGTCGCCAGAGCAGGTTGTCACCGGCCATGCAGCGATCAGGGGGGTCTTGCAGGCAATGGCAGCCAATTCGACCGGCAGCGTCGAGTCGGTCACTGTCGTCCCGAGCGCCGATGGTTCTCTTGCGATCACGCGAACCAAAGGTTCGTTCACGAGTCCAGGCCCTGATGGAAGACCGGTGACCGCCCCTTTCCATAGCGTTGAGGTCGTCCGCAAGCAGCCAGACGGAACTTGGCTCTTCGCCATCGACGACCCGGGCGGCGAGGGGTTGATTTGACGGGTTGAGCGTTGGCGGAAAAGGAATGAGGAGGCGAAGTACAGATCAGACGAGGGTGGCGAGGGCGGGAGGCACTCTGGCGTCGGCTAACAAACAAGTTGCGCCTACGCCGCTGGCGCGGCTCCGGAGAACACCGGCGCCGGGCGTCGCGGAGTCTGGAAGCGGTGTTGGAGTGGTCGAAGAATGCAGCCTCGTCGGGGCGCGAGGACGCGCCGGCGTCGCAACTTTAGAACGTTAGAAGAAGGCGCGATGAGCGGTTCGGGAGGAGAAACCGAATGGACCTGGGGCTCTGACGGTTCCTCGACCCCTTTGTCGCGAAACACCGCGGTTGCGCCGATTATCCGAAACTCCGAATCTGCGGCGCAGCATGTTCATTAGTTGAACTAAACCGCTACGCGGTGGGTGGTGGTGGTTTCGAGGTAGGTCAGGCGCGGAGGGCGTGAGCAGGCGAAGAGGCCTGCGGCGGGTCTGAGGACTCGGCGGAGTACGT
>JBDHGI010000254.1:0-6107 GCA_039589955.1 Gemmatimonadota bacterium
AGGGAGTGAATAGCTCGAATTTGCTCATGTCCCACGCCGCCGTGGGACACCGCTCGGCACACAGGCCGCAGTGCACGCACAGGTCTTCGTCCTTCACCATGATGCGCTTGGTCTGCGGTAGCTCTTCGGAGATGAACAGGTCCTGCGTCAGGTTGTCCGCCGGCGCCGTGAGGCGCTGGCGCAGGTCCTCCTCGGCTCCGTTCTCCGTGATGGTCAGGCAGTGTAGCGGACACACGTCGATGCAGGCGTCGCACTCGATGCACAGGTTCGCCACGAAGTCGGTCTGGATGTCACAGTTGAGGCAGCGCTCGACCTCCCGGGCGGTCTCCTGGATGTCGAACCCGAGCTCCGCCTCCACCGCCATGCCGCGGAGTCGCTCCTCGAGGTCGACGTAACGCATCTGGGTGCGGGCCGCCGGGTTGTACTCGTTGGAGTAGGACCACTCGTGGATGCCCATCTTCTGCGAGATGAGGTTCATCCCGTAGGGAGGCCGATCGGTCAGAGGGATGCCCTGGCAGTGGTTGTGGATGGAGATGGCCGCCTGGTGACCGTGCTCCACCGCCCAGATGATGTTCTCCGGGCCCCAGGCCGCGTCCCCTCCAAAAAAGACGCCGGGCAGGGAGCACTGCATCGTGCCCCGGTCCACCACCGGCATGTCCCACTTGCCGAACTCGATACCGATGTCCCGCTCCATCCACGGGAACGCGTTCTCCTGTCCGATGGCGAGGATGACGTCGTCGCACGGAATGAACACTTCGTCAACGGTCCGGGATTTCTGCCGGCCCGACTCCTCGTCGTGATACCACTCGACGATATCGAACTTCATGCCCTTGAGCTCGCCGCCCTCGACGACGAACTCCGTCGGGGCGTGATACTCCATCACCTCGACCTGCTCTTCCACGGCGTCCTCGAGCTCCCATTCCGACGCCTTGAAGTCCCTTCGGCCCCTGCGGGCCATCACCTTCACGTCCTTGCCGCCCAAGCGTTTGGCAGTGCGGCAGCAATCCATGGCCGTGTTGCCCACGCCGATCACCAGCACCCGCTCGCCGATGGTGTCCAGGTGCTGGAACGCCACGGACTCCAGCCAGTCGATGCCGATATGCACGTTCTTCGAGTCGTACCGCCCGGGCAGCTCGAGGTTCTTGCCGCGGGGGGCGCCCACGCCCACGAACACGGCGTCGTAGCCCCCGTCCAGAAGCGCCTTCATGCTCTCGACGGGCGTCTCGAGGCGCACGTCGAGTCCCATGTCGACGATGAAGCCGATCTCGTCGTCGAGGACGCGCTCCGGGAGTCGGAAGGCGGGGATGTTCGTCAGCATCAGCCCCCCGAGCTTGTCGTGCTTCTCGTAGAGCACGACCCCGTAGCCGAGAGGCAACAGGTCGTTCGCCACCGTCAGCGATGCCGGTCCGCCTCCGATGAGCGCGACGCGCTTCCCGTTCTGCTGGAACGGACCTCGAGGAATCCGGTGGCTCACGTTCTCTCTGAGGTCCGCTGCCACCCGCTTCAGTCGGCAAATGGCAACGGGCTTCCCGTCGATACGGGTCCGCCGACACGCCGGCTCGCAGGGCCGGTCGCACGTGCGCCCCAGGATGCCCGGAAAGACGTTCGACTTCCGATTCAGCATATAGGCGTCCGTGTAACGCCCCTGGGCGATCAAGCGGATGTACTCGGGTACATTCGTGTGCGCCGGACAGGCCCACTGGCAATCGACGACCTTGTGATAGTACTGCGGGTCCCGGGTGTTGGTCGGTTCCATCCCTCGTTCCGTGCCCTGGAATCTCGGCGCCCCCGACAGGTTCGCCGTACGCCGACGGCAGGGGGGCAGCTCCTGCCGGCGAACCGCATCATGTCGGTTGACGGGCGTCGCTGGCAAGCGCCCCGCAGTGCGGTGTCCAGCGCTACTGGGGCCTTCTATCTTTGGCAGTCGTCCACCCACGCACAGGAGTGCCCGCTGATCCGTTCAGCCGTACTCGGCGTTGCCGCTCTGGGCTGCCTGGCCACTTCCGGCAGCCTTCGCGCCCAGGCACTCGAGCAGAGGCCGGCATCCGCCGCTCTGGAGGCCTCCGTCACCCTCTCGAAGGTACGCGGCGAGACCGGCCTTTTCGTCGGGGGTAGAGGGCTCCTGAGCACCGGTGGGCGAGTCGCCATCGGTGGAGCCGGCTGGCTTCTCACCACCGACACCTCCATCCCCACGGGCAACCCCGGGTCGGATCTCCAGCTCCTGGTCGCATACGGAGGCATCGCCGCCGAGGTCGCCGTCCGGGCCGGCACAACCGTCCGTCTCTTCCTACGGACGCTGGTCGGAGCTGGCTCTGCCAGGGTCGAGCTTCCGGTGGTGGCGACCGAGATCGCGGCCGACAACTTCGCCGTCTTCGAGCCCGAGGCGGTCATCCTTCGAAGGCTTCGAGGCGTCCTGGGCATCGGTGCCGGCCTCGGATATCGCTTCGTGTTCGGGGTCGAGGACCTGCCTGGGGTGCTGTCGGGTGACCTGAGCGGCCCTTCGGCGAGTCTGTTCCTGCGGGTCGGATCCATGTAGGCAACGACGGGACTACGCCCCTGTCGACGAGGCTCGCTCGGCGAAGGCGGCGAGCTCCCTGATGGCCACGGAGGCTGCCGCCAATCCGGCTTCATCCTCGCTCCGCAGCTCCGCCACCACCTCCCGGAACCGCTCGAGGTCCCGCGGGCGTTCGCTCAGGAGTCGCTCCAGGCGCTTCTCCACGTCGACCGCGCCCTTCCCGCCCGCGAGGACGGCAGTCACCAGCTTGCGATGGACCCTCGACAGATCTCCGGAGAGGGCCTGCGCTGCCCGAAGATCCCACGGTCCCTCACCTGCCTCGGCGAAGGCCAGGCGCCTCAGCCAGGGGACTTCGAAGGTCTCCGAGACCCGATAGTACGCCAGCCCCGTCGCGACCCCATCGGTGTCCATCTCGCGAGACACCTTGAGGATCTCCAGGAGTTGATCCAGGAAGCGGAGGGTGATGAGGTTCCGGGAGAACGCCTCGTCGGCACCCAATTGGCGGATCTCGTGGACGCGGTCCAGGAACAGCGCGCGCTCCTCGCCCGCCACCAGGTCACCGAAACGCTCACGAATCGTCACCAACCCCTGCACGTTCCTATCGACCACCAGCGCCGGCGACGTGTCGGGATCGACGTTCTGAAGCACCCACCGCGTGCCACGTTCCAGGACCCGGGCCAGACCCATGAGCCACCGTGCGGTGACCGCCGCATCGAGGGCGCTCTGTTGCTTCGCCATCTCCGCGAGAAGCGTACTGTGCTCGACCAGACGGGAGGCGACCAGCCAGGCCTGAACAACCTCCGCGGCCGTTCGTCCCGTATCCCTCACGAGTCGATGGATGAACGTCGCACCCATGAGATCCACGAGCTCACTGGTGAGCTGTCCCGTGACGATCTCCCGCCGCAGCCGATGACCCTCCAGGGCTTCCTGGCCAGCGGCCGCGACGGCGCGGGGAGGGAAGTATCCCAGCAGGTAACTCGCCGTAACGGGATCGTCGGGAACATCGCTCTTCAGGATCCGGGCCTTGAGGGCGAGCTTGGCGTAGGCCAGAAGGACACATAGCTCCGGTCTCGTCAACCCGTAGCCTGCGTCGGCTCGCTCCACGAGGTCGTCCGTGCTGGGCAGGCCTTCGGACGCCCGGTCCAGCTCGCCCGTCCTCTCCAGCGTAACCATCAGATGGCGGAACTCCTCCACCGACTCGGCGGCCCGGAGCCGATCCAGGGTGACGGCGAGGCTCTGGGTCCGGTTGTTCGCCAAGACCAGCTCCGCCACGTCCTCCGTCAGCTCCTCGAGCAGACGGTTCCTCTCGTCCTCACCGAGGAGCCCCCGAGACACCGGCACAGCCAGGAGGATCTTGAGGTTCACCTCGTGGTCGGACAGGTCCACGCCGCCGGAGTTGTCCAGAGCATCGGTGTTGATTCGGCCGCCGCTCAGGGCGAACGCGACACGTGCGGCCTGGGTCAGCCCGAGGTTGCCGCCCTCTCCGATCACCTCGCACCGGAGATCCGAGGCGTCGACCCGCACCGCGTCGTTGGAGGGGTCGCCAGCGTCCGCATGGGTCTCGGAGTCGGCCTTGACGTACGTGCCGATGCCGCCGTTCCACAGAAGCTCCACGGGAGCACACAGCACGGCCCGGACGAGCTGCTCTCCATCCATCACCGCCGGGGCATCCTCTGCGAGGCCGAGCGCTCGGCGAGCCTCCGGGGAGAGCTCCACCTCCTTGGCGCCTCGGGGCACCACGAGACCTCCCTCACTCAGAAGGGATCGATCGTAGTCCTCCCAGCTCGACCGTCCCAGGGCGAAGACCCGTTCCCGCTCGACGTACGTCGCCTCGGGATCCGGATCGGGATCGATGAAGACGTGGCGGTGATCGAAGGCGGCGATCAGGCGAATCTGCCGAGAAAGCAGCATCCCGTTTCCGAAGACGTCCCCGCTCATGTCACCGACACCGACGACAGTGAACGGCTCGCTCTGGATGTCCTTCCCCTTCTCGCGGAAGTGGCGCCTCACACACTCCCACGCGCCACGGGCCGTGATGCCCACGTCCTTGTGATCGTAGCCGTTGGATCCCCCGGAGGCGAAGGCGTCTCCCAGCCAGAATCCGTATTCCCCTGAGATGGCGTTGGCGGTGTCGGAGAAGGTGGCGGTGCCCTTGTCGGCCGCCACCACCAGGTAGGGATCCGGATCGTCTCGACAGACGACGGCGTTCGGCGGAATCGTACGCCCGTCCGCATCGAGGTTGTCGGTCAGATCCAACAAGCCTCGGACGAGGGTCCGGTATTGGCGTCGGCCTTCCTCGAACCTGGCCTCGGGATCGTCAGGCTGTTTGACTGTGATGAACCCGCCTTTCGACCCCGACGGAACGATCACCGCATTCTTGACGACCTGGGTCTTCACGAGACCCAGAATCTCGGTACGGAAGTCATCGGGTCGATCGCTCCACCGGATGCCTCCCCGTGCCACTCTCCCTCCGCGGAGGTGCACGCCCTCCATCCGCGCGGAGTGGACCCAGACCTCGTAGAGCAGCCGCGTCTGCTTGAGAACCTCGATCTGCCGGCAGGCGAACTTGAAGGAGATGTAAGGGACGCCTCCGGAGCGCCCGTGCGGCTCGGCGCCGCCACCCTGATAGTAGTTGGTGCGCACCGTGCCGGTGATGAGGCGCTCCAGATGTCGGAGTGCCCGGTCGGCAGCCAGGGCGCCCACTGCCCGGAGCGATCCGTGGAACGCTGCGCGGATATCGGTGCAGATCGTGTCGCGCTCCCCGAGCTCGACCTCCTTGGCGGGATCGAACAACGTCTCGAAGAGATCGAACAGCTCCCTCGCGACACCGGGGTTGTGCACCAGGGCCACTGGCAAGGCCATGCGGCTGGGCACGGCCCTGACCTGGAACGCGTACCCGGCGTAAGCCCGGAACACATCGACTTCCCGCCAACGCAGACCCGCCGTGAGGACCAGCTGGTTCATCAGGTCGTTTCGTGCATCCCCATCCCGCACGGCGAGGATCGCCTCGGCGAGAGCGCTCCCGCGGGACTCGACGTCCAGCGGCCTCCCGTCGGCGTCCTGCACGGCGAAGGCGTGGATCGTGGTGATACCGTCCGCCTCTCGGACCTCGAAGGGTGCGACCCCGATCACCCGGAGCCCCATGTTCTCGAGAATGGGCATGAAGTCGGACAGGACCAGTCGCTCTCCGCGGGAGAACACCTTGAGCTCGGTGACCTCCCCGAAGTCCGGCGCCGCCGCACTGGTGCCCCGGTTCGCCAAGGTGATGGATACCGCCCGATCCTCGGCCACCATGCCCTCGAGCTCCAGAACGTCCTTCGCGGCCTCCTCGGGAGGTGTCGCGGCACGATACTCCGCACCGAACGCTTGCCCGAAGCGTTCCGTCAGGTGTCGGGCATCCTCCGCGGACCTGGCCTTCGCCAACTCCTCCCGGACCCGGTCCGTCCACGAACGGATGATCCGACGAACCATGTGCTCCAACGCCGAGACGTCAGTGTCCTCGAGCTGCTCGGGCGAGGCCCCGAGGTAGAAGTGGAGCCGGGCCTGGTCGCCAGCGCCCAGTGTCAGGTGGTAGTTCAGAAGCTCGGCGTCG
>JBDHGI010000255.1:0-6079 GCA_039589955.1 Gemmatimonadota bacterium
CAGCACCGGGTTCGTCGGGTCGGTGATGATGTCGAACACGACGATGCGTGCCTGTGGGGCTCGTGCAGAGTTGCACACGAAGAGTAGTCCCGACGGTCCGATGGCCAGCATTTCAAGGACCGTCGTGATTCCGCCCGCGTCGCTCGTCGGGATCGTGATCTGGCGGACGAGGTTGAGGTCCGAACCGTATACGTCCAAACCGCCTGCCGAAGGCGTTCCCCCGCGATTCCTACCTACATACACCACACCCGATCGGTGTACCGCGACCGACCATCCCAGAACATTCGGAACTTCGTGGACCCGCTGGATGGAGCTAATGTCGCTTATGTCATAGATGGCAATGCCGCGCGGGTGGCCGCCGCCACCGAAATGGCTATGGGCGTACAGGTGTCCCGACCAACGAGCGAGGGCATCCTCCTCAACCCGGAACTGGATGACCAGTGTGCGGCCATCCTTGAGCGGGATGTCATCGCCCGTATTGTGGTTCCGCAGTTCACTCCCGGTGGCTACCACGTCGACGTCAGCGAACCCAAGCTCCACCCCAGACGCCAGCACCAGAATCCGATAGGTCTTCGTCGGGTCCAGGTTGAAGTCCTTCGTATGCCAGTTGACTAGGTAGGCTTCGGCAATGGGATCAGACCGGAGCACTTCGCTGCCGGTGCCGGTCGTGGAGTTGAACGTCGCCAGCATCGGCGTTGCACAGGCGCTTCCCGTCCATTCACAGACCTGGACCTGGAGCGATGAGAGCAGCGAGCCATCGAACGCACCGTTGAAGCTCTCCGGCTGCTTGACGATGGGAGGCAGCCAGAAGAAGTGCTCGTTTCCGTCGTTGACCGCGTCAGAGATTGCGAGCTGCGGGACAGCGGGGACGACTATGTCAGAGCTCGGCACATCGTTACAGGCCAACAGTAGCGTGAGGGTGCCGCAGAGCAGGGCGCGTGACGGACTCATGGGGGGTACCTCCTGTCCGATGCAGGCGACTGTTAGCTCCGAGTGAGGGTCAGGTGCATGGGCGTGTCGAAGTCGGCGACATGGGTGAAGACTCCACCCTGGACCCTCCACAGCTCAGTGACAGCGTCCACAGCCCCTCCACACGCCGCCCCGTCGGCCGTCAGGAACCACGTGTCAGAATCCGGATGGGTGGCGCAAAGGCCCACGTCGGTGGCCACGCCATCGACACGGGTGTCGAATAGCAGGCGCCACTCCCAGGAGCCTCCGTCCCCGTAGTCGTTGAACCCGATCTTGCCACCATCCACGAGGGTGGAGCCGACGCCCATCATGAACAATCCACCATTGGCGTCCCTCGTGTGGATGGTCACTTCGGAGGTGAAGACGGGCCATGCATCCCCTGCCGAGACCAAGTCGGCCTTGAAGTCCGCGAGGTCACTGGGGCTGAACTCCTCGACCAGTGAGCTCAAGTCGACCTCGACACCCCTCAGGACCGGATCCCTGCGCTTCCCGTCGAACGCCTGGAAGTAGAACATGCCGTTGGTCCTGATGCGCGCAGATACGAAGTCCACCTCGTGCACGTAGACCGGATCCCCGTCCGACCGGATTCCGTCCGCTCCATCGGCGAAGACCACGGTCAGGGGGATGTCCCCCGAGGGCTTTCCGCCGCCTCCAGGCTTCCCGCCAGGCTTCGCGAAAGCTGGGACCGGGTCGAGCCCCATGTCCGCAGGCCCTGTCGGACCTTCTCCGCATGCCGTCACCGCCGCGAACAGAAAGCCTAGCAGCCACCAGCGTCTGTGTCCTGTCTTCATCGTTCTTCTCCATTCCGACGTCGTTGGGACTCCTCGTGCGGTGACGTCCTGCACTCGCGTCTTTGGCACGGTGGAGGCTGCCACCCTATCTTGACGCATACGTTGTAGGTCGACGTTCACCCAGCCCTCACGTGACGCTCACGTGGGAGGCTGCATCGTCAGGTCCGGTCGGTTGCTTGCGATCGAAGCCATCGTCCGGTCAGGGGAGTGAGACGGATGCTGCGGCTCAGAACGTTCGCCGCCCTGGATCTCACGGACGCCGGCGGTTCCGAAGTGCGCGCTGTCCTGCGACAGCCGAAACGCTTCGCTCTGCTGGTCTACCTGGCCGTGGCCCGCCCCGGCTGCCTGCACCGCCGAGATTCGCTGCTCCCCCTCTTCTGGCCCGAGCTGAATGACTCCAGGGCCCGCCACGCGCTGAGTCAGGCGTTGCACGTGCTGCGGCGGGAGGTGGGTTCAGAGGTTCTGGCCTCGCGGGGGGATGAGGAGGTCGGGATAGACGGCACCCAGCTGTGGTGCGATGCGGTGGCCTTCGAAGAGCTCCTCGAGGCAGGAGAGTCGGAGAGGGCGCTCGAGCTGTACGGAGGAAGTTTCCTGACGGGCTTCCACCTGACCCACGCGCCGGACTTCGGCCGCTGGGCCGATGAGATGAGCGCCCGCTTCCGGCAGCGTGCATCGGCTGCGGCCTCGGAGCGCGCCACCCATTACGAGGCCGTGGGGGCGCTCGCCGAGGCCGCTCGGTGGGTGCGGCTCGCAAGGCGAGCTTCACCGCTGGACGAGAGGCTGACCCAGGATCTGATTCGACTGCTCGACCGGGTCGGCGACCGTGCCCAGGCGCTGGACGCATACCAGAGGTTCGCGACGTTGCTGGAGGCCGAGGTCGGAGTCATGCCGTCGCCGGAGACCCAGAGAATCGTGGCCCAGGTGCGGGCCCGGAGCGAGGCAGGCACAGGATCTTCGGCGAATCCACGAGTTTCCACTCACGCGGAGGTGGAGGCCGAGGGCAGTGCCGGGGTCGGGCCAGGAGTCGGCGAGTTCGCCCTGGACGCCACCCGGGACGAAGATGTCCTCGATGTCGAAGCCGCAGCGACCGAACGATGGCCGGTGGCCGCCGACAGGGCCCAGGAGGGCACTCCCCGGACTGCCCGCTGGAGATACGGCGTCGGCTTCGTGGGTGTCGCCGCCCTGGTGGGCCTGGCGATGTGGGTTGCCCGGACGAGTGAGGGCATGCCCCTCGATCCCACCAAGGTTCTGGTCGGTGGCTTCGGCGACCGCGCCGGCTCGGCGGGTGCCGCCGGCCTCGCCGAACTTGCGGCGGATGGGACGATCCAGTCCCTCGCCCGATCAGGAATCGCGACACCGATCTCAGTGGCGAGCGTGGACCCAGATTGGACCGAAGCCAGCGTCCTCCGACCCTCCGCGAGCTCGGCACGACTACGGAGCCTGGCCCGGCGGGCGGGAGCCGGTACCATCGTCTGGGGCCTTCACGATCGCGTGGGCGACTCGGTCCGCATGCGATCCGAGATCGTCGATGTCGAGAGTGGCCGGACCGTAGATGCCGTCGAGGTCAGAGTCGGTCCCGATTCCGATCCCTCAAACGCTCTCGTTCCGTTCCGGCAGCGCGTCACGGGCGCAGTCGCCGCACTGATCGACCCGAGGTTCGCCGAGTGGAAGATGGGTCCCGATGGATCTCCCTCGTTCGACGCCTACCTGGAGTTCGTCAGGGGCGTCGAGCTTTACTACGGCCACGATGGGTTCCGTTCACCCGAGGGCGCCATCGAGCGTTTTGACGAGGCCTCACGTCTCGACCCCCGCTTCCTCACTCCCAGGGTCTGGACCGTGCTGGCCTGCCACTACATGGGTGAGACCGCCAAGGCCGACTCGATCGCATCCTGGCTCGCCGCCGACGCTGACCGGCTCGCGCTGACGGACCGGTACGTCCTGAACCACTTTCTGGCTGCCCGGGAGGAGCGTCGGGGAAAGGCTCTGGACGAGATACGCAAAGCCATGATCCTCTCGCCGCGGGCCGAGTACATGCCCCTGGCCGTGCTGGCTGCCCTTGAGGCCGATCGGCCGAGGGAAGCCGTCCGGTGGATGACCCAGGCCGATACAGTGGCTGGATGGGCCAGCCACTGGGGGGGCTATTCCATCTCTCTTGCCTGGGCTCTTCACGCGCTGGGCGACCACGATCTCGAGCTTGAGCCGGCGCGCCGAGCTCGAGTCGCGGCCCCGGGCAACCCGTACCTATTACACTACGAACTGGACGCCCTCGCGGCGATGGCGCACCCGAATCTCGATGCGCGACTGTCCGAGGTGCTCGACATGGAGCTGACGCCTTATGCCAAGGGCGACGCCCTGTGCGAGGCGGCCAACGAGCTTGTGGGCCACGGGCACCGAGTGGCCGGCGCCGCGATGCTGAACCGGTGTATCCAGTGGGATCTCGAGCGCGCGGAAGCGGGCGGGGACGCCATGCGGCTGTCCTGGTCGCTCATCTTCGCGGGGCGCTTCGACGAGGCGCGCCCCTACCTCGAGGAGCTTGCGGAGGCGCGTCCGAACAACCTCAATGTAATCGGCCCTTTGGCGACCCTCGAGGCCGCGCAGGGAAACCGGGACGAGGCAGAGCGCCTCGACCGGTTCGTCGAGGCTCACCAGGCGAGTAGCCCCTATTGGGAGAAGCGGAAGCTCTACTGGCGGGCGGCCATCGCGACCCGTCTGGGTGATCAGGAGGCGGCGGTCCGCCTGCTTGCGGAGAACGTGGGAGAAGGCCGCTCGTTCCGGGGTTACCACGCAGACCTGTTCTTCGAAACGCTCTGGAGCTACCCGCCCTTCGCGCTACTCATGGAACCGACGGGGTAGAGGGCACTCAACGTCTCAGAACTCGGAGCTTCGCGCGAAACAGATGTTCTGCTCGCCAGCCCTGCGGTCGGTCCACACCAGGAACGCTTCGCCACCGAGACCGACCACCACGCCCAGGTGATCACCGAGGCGACTGTGGAAGATCGGTGTTTCCTTCGTGGTTTCCTTCCACGAAGACGTGGAGCCACTGGATCTGGCGGGTCAATTCGGCACCAGGCGCTTGAGTTCCTCGGAGAAGTTCTGAACCAGAGCCATTCGGCGAGGAGGACCCGAGCGATGCCGTCGCCCTTCCTCCACTACTGGGCGGATACCGAGATGGTCTTATATGGATTGAGGCGGACCCATGGGTACCCGGGAAGACCGTCTCCCTACTGTACCGGGCCCTGCAGGCGATTGGGGCACTCAGCCCGCGAGGTGCTACGCCCGAAGAGCCTCGAGCTGTTTCTCTGGGTGAAGGAACGGCGTACTCAGGGGACTGACAAAACCTGGTGCGATACGATGAATGCCTGGAACGACGAGCACGTCCGTCAATACAAGCACGCATCCAACTTCCACAAGGACTACCATCGATTCGAGAAGGCGGTCGAGAAGCTC
The DNA here is from genome assembly GCA_039589955.1 of Gemmatimonadota bacterium. GTDB lineage: Bacteria > Gemmatimonadota > Gemmatimonadetes > Longimicrobiales > Gaopeijiaceae > SZUA-318. Next base: position 5,208 of record JBDHGI010000255.1, read on the forward strand.
AAGGCTGAGGCAGACCGGCTGCGTGAGGAGGCATGGGCCGCAGAACTCGAAGACGCTGAATAGGCGACGCGATACCGCCACCTCTTCGACCGACACGGCGGCGGTGAAGTTGGCCTACTTCCGACGTCACCGAGCTCGGGGCCAACAAACGAACGGGACAACTCACTCAGCCGCCAAGACTGAGGCAAAATCCATCACGATCAATGGCATCGGCGGTGTGGGCGTGAGCCCTAGGTCTCCGCGACCTGGAAACCCTGGGCCGCTGGCGTCACCCAGTTGGGCACCTCCAAACCATCTCCGCCAGTTCCTCCCACACCTTCGGATCCCACCATCTCCGCGCCGCGCCGCTGGTCGACAGCGCCACGAAGAGTCGCATCCGGCTCCACGTCTCCGGCAGGGCGTGCTACCCGTGATCTGATGCGGCGCCGTCTCCTCTTCGTGAGTCGCCGCGGGGAGCTACTCACCCATGTCCGCATGACCTTCCATCAACTCAACCTGCCCGCTCCTCCGCAGCGCCTCCGCCACCCTCGCAACCGGATCCGGCTTGCCGAAGCCATCCCCGATCCCATCGTGCGCGCAAACGTCGAGGCCGACCTCGAGCTGGCCGCCCACCTCGATGGCATCATCCGATCCCTCGAACTCACGATTCGCAACCAGGCCAGGATCGACGACCCCGACACCTTCCAGCTCCTTCAGACCATCCCCGGCGTCGGCCCCATCCTGGCCCTCACGCTCCTCTACGAGCTCCATACCATCGAACGATTCCCGCGCGTCCAGGACCTTCTCTCCTACGCCCGGCTCGTGAAGAGCCAAAAGGCTTCGGCGGGCAAGGTCACCGGGACGTCCGGCGCCAAGATCGGCAACGCCCACCT
>JBDHGI010000256.1:0-6078 GCA_039589955.1 Gemmatimonadota bacterium
CGGCCAGCACGGGGGGTCTTAGGAGCGTATCCGTCTCCATCCATGTCGTTTCCGTCTCCGGACCCCTCCCGGAATCAGGTGGTGGCCTCCCCGGGGGGACGCGCGGGGAGACTCAGGGCCACCATCACCGCCGCCGCCGTGACCCCTCCTGCCACCAGGAAGATTCGCCCGGCAAGCTGCTCGTAGAGCACGCCCCCGAGCATCAAACCGAGTATGCTCGCCACGGCTGCGCTACTGGACGCGAAGCCCTGCACAGCGCCCTGCGTGTTCTCACCAGCGGCGTTGGCGAGCAGTGCCAGGAGTGAAGGCCACAGGAGCCCGTTTCCCAGGGCCACGCCGGCGGTAGCCAGGTAGATGGGCGCCGTGGCTCCAGACGCGTAGCCGGCGAAGCCCGAGGCAAGCACGACGCCGCCGAAGACGGTGAGGGTACGCTCTCCCACATGCTTCGAGGCGAAGCCTAGTACCGGGCCCTGGACCAGCGCCATCATCAACCCCATCACGCTGAAGAAGACGCCTACTTCGGTGAGCGTCCACTCCAGTCCGGTGGCAGCGTGCACCGGAAAGGAGATGTAGAAGAAGTTGAAGGCCAAGAAGACGAGAAAGTGGATCACCAGGAGGATGCGGATCCGCGAGGGAGCCAGCGCCTCACGCAGGGAAAGGTCGGTGCCCGTTTCGAGACGGTAGCACTCTTTGTGCTCCTGCCCGAGCACGCTGCCGACGCCGTGACGCTCGGGCTTCGATGAGAGCGTGCACCGCGTCGACTCGGGGAGACCGAACAGGATCATTGCGCTGGCCAGCACCGAGACTGCGATGGCGGCGAGTACCGGCGGGACCTCACCCAGGGCCGTGTCGCCCAGTACCCCGGCGATGGCTGGGCCGAGCACGAAGCCCAGGTTCGACGCAACGGCCATCTTGCCGAAGCTCGCGCTGCGCTCCTCCTCGGACGTGACGTCGGCCAGGTAGGCATTGGCCACCGAGACGTTGCCACCGGTGAGGCCGTCCAAGGCACGGGCAACGAAGAGCACGAGCAAGGGCCCGGTAAGGGTGAACGTGCCCGTGACGGCGGTATCTACTTCCCACCATGTGACCACCGGCAGATAGAGCGCGCCCAGGAAGATCAGCCACGAGGCCAGCGTTCCAAGCTGGCTGAGCAACAGGATCCGACGCCGACCGAAGCGATCGGACCAGCGACCCAAAACGGGTGCCCCGACGAGCTGGAACGCCGAATAGGTGGCGCCCATGGCTCCGTACACCAGTGCGTTGCCGCCCAAGCGCGTGACCACGAACACCAAAAAGGGCAGCACAATGCTGAAGCCCAACGACCCGACGAAGGCCACCGACAGGATGGGCAGAAGGGGTCGGTCGGAGCGGGAATGTGCGTTCAACGGCACGGCTCAGGGCAGGAGGCGAAGACACAATGCCACCGCAATCGCGTTTCGTCGAGGTGGCGCCCCGGGTACCATCGCGATGAGAGGCAGCTGCGCCCGACCTGTTGCGTATGTGCAACGTTGCCTATCTGCAATCACGGTTCCTACTATGGCTTCCCTTTGCGGTCCCCCGAGGGACTCTCCCGCTTCTGGAGGTGAGCCATGAAGAAGAGCGTATCCACCTCGGTGCTGGTTGCATCAGGCCTCATGCTCATCGGTTGTGGTGACGAAGGGCCCGTGGTTCCGGAGGTGACCACACCGATGGAAGCATCCGTTCACCAGCGCGCGGGCGGGCCGGCGCAGATCGAGGGTAGGACCGGGCCGGGAGCTCTGTACGGGCTGTACCTCCCCGCCGAATGGAACGGCGACTTGGCCCTGTACGCGCATGGCTACACCGATCCCGCTGCACCGGTCGCGCTGCCCGGCAAAGTAGACCTCAGGGACGCCCTGTTGGCACTCGGGTACGGCGTGGCCTGGTCGAGCTATTCGGAGAACGGGTACGCGGTGAAGGATGGCGTGATCCGCACCCGCCAGCTGCGGGGATTGTTCGCGTCGAAGTTCGGAATGCCGAAGCGCACCTACCTCATGGGGCATTCCCTAGGGGGCATCATCACGTTGATGTCGGCGGAGAAGAACCCCGGCCTCTACGCCGGAGCCCTCCCGATGTGCAGCCTCGTCGGCGGTGGAGCCCTGGAGCTCGACTATATCTACCATGTTCGGGCCTTGTTCGACTATTTCTTCCCCGGCGTCATTCCCGGCAGCGTCCTGGACGTTCCGGAGGGCCTGACGTTCGAGGCGGTCGCCCCGGCAGTGATCGGTGCGATCCTGGCCGACCCCGCTGCCGCGCAGGAGCTTGCCGGCGTCGATCAGATCGAGCTGCCGTACACCAACTTCAATCAGCTGATCGAGTCGATCCTCTTCCCACTGTTCTTCAACATCGTCGGGACGGAGGATTTCTTCGATCGTACGCATCGGGTCTTCGTCGACAACTCGATGACGGTGTACACCGGCTCGCTCGATGACGCGGCACTCAACGCCGGCGTCGAGCGGTACGCTGCCGCACCGAATGCGAGAGACTACCTGGAGCGCTGGTATCAGCCGAAGGGGAACCTCAAGATCCCGGTGCTGACCCTGCACACCACGATGGATCCCGTAGTGCCGTTGTTTCACGAGTCGGCGTACGCTTCGATCGTCGATGCCGCAGGACGTTCGGATCTTCTGGTGCAGCGCGTGGTCGACCGGTACGGACACTGCACCTTCACCGCGGACGAGCAGATCTCGGCGTTTCTCGATCTCGTGAACTGGGCGGAGAGCGGCGTGGCACCCGCGCCCTAGAGAGGGTTCAGAGGAGGCGCGACCACGTTGCACAGCGGGTGTGCGGGGGCCCGGGGCGCCTAAAGGGCGCGTCGGGCTCCCGACACTCCGATGTACCGCCTATCGCTGATTCCCTCGGCAGAACAGCCCGTGGAGCTCGACACCGGTGCGGATCATCCAGCCCAGGCCACCCTCGAGCCAGACGTCTCCGTCCAGGCTAACCGGACCCGTCGAGTCCTGGTGACGCTCGGCGAAGTGCTCGGGCGCCCTCGCCCACTCTCCTTGCTCCCGTTCCCCACGTCTTCTTACCTTGAGGTTCCTGCCCCCTACGCCGGCGACCGGAAAGGCCGGCTTCGCTCCAGCTACCTCGGGGGGTGCCTCGTGGCTGTCACCATCTTCCTTTGCGGGCACGGCGCGTGGTCGGGTGAGTTCTTCCAGCTCCCCCAGAACTGCACCATGACCTTCATCGTCGACGTCGTGAAGGTTCTCTACACGACGGACATGTACAAAGTGTGCGGCGGCACCTATACGGGGCAGCCCGCCCGTACGATCGGGGCTCGGGGCTCGAGCACGCGAAGCTGCCCCAACATGACGTGGACCGCCGACGAGCCCCACAAGATCGTCGAGTGCAACAAGCGGCTGAAGGCGAACCCGAACGCCGGGAATGCCGTCGTCCTATTCCCGAACCACCTGCCGAACTTCCTCTCGGGCAATCCGCCTTCCATCAGCCTCAGGAAGTTCTTCGAGGACTACTGGCCGACGGCCCGGGCGATGGTCGGACAGCAGGAGGCGCACTTCGTCTGGAACTGCTGTGGATACGTGAACCTCAAGCCGTCCGCCCTCGGCGCGTCCCTGGGCGTGAACGCCGCCATGACGGCAGGGGAGGTCCATCACATCGACTTCAGCGGCCAGGACCCGGTCCTGACGGGCAAGATCACGAAGATCTGAGGGGCGCCGTTCTTCGGGGGACCCCGTTGGGCGCCAGCCCGCCGTCCTCGCCTGTCACTTGCGATCCGCGGATGCCCCGCAGGATCTTCTGGCTGCCCTGAGCCACCTTCCACACGGATCTCGGAATGCCGTCCCCGGTTGACCGCCTCAAGGAGCGCAAGGTCGTGCAGTGGGGGGTGGCGTACCTTGCGGCCGCCTTCGTAGCGGTGCAGGTGGTGGATCTGCTTGCCGAGCCCTTCTCGATCTCGGCTGCGGTTCGGCGTACAGTCTTCGTCGGCGCCGCCGGTGGCTTCTTCGCCACGCTCGTCCTTGCGTGGTATCACGGTGAGAAGGGCCGCCAGCGGGTGAGCGGTGCGGAGGTCCTCATCATTGCGCTGCTCCTGACGATCACAGGAGGAGTGCTGCGCGCCGTCAAACCGGGCTCTCCGGACGCCGGGCCCACGGCCGGCAACGAGTCGGGCGTGACGGATCCCGACGTCGAACGGGACGACCGGCCCTCCATCGCCGTGCTTCCATTCGAGGTCCGGGGGAGCGCTGACGATGACAGATACCTGGCGGACGGACTCCACCACGAGCTGCTGACTCGCCTCAGTGAGGTCTCCGGCCTGAGGGTCATCTCGCGCACGTCGGTGATGGGCTACCGCGACGCGCCGAAGCCGGTCCCGGAGATCGGGCGAGAGCTGGGCGTGCAGTACGTCCTGGATGGCGGCCTCCAGCGCGCCGGCGACGGAATCCGCTTGAATGTCCAGCTCATCGAAGCCAGGGCCGACGCACCCGTCTGGGGTGACGTGTTCGACCAGACCGTGAGCGAGGACAACCTCTTCGAGATCCAGTCCCGGATCACCACCGAGGTGGCCGGACACCTCCGGGTCGTGATACGCGGAGAAGAGTTCCTGCGCGTCGCCGGGCAGTCCACGGACAACAAGGAGGCCTACTCCCTGTATCTGCAGGGAGTGGCGGTGGCCTCGGATGTCGGACTCGGCCAGGGGCGGCGCCAAAGGGAGGCGATTCCGTACTTCGAGCGTGCCCTCCAGGTGGATCCCGACTTCGCCCTCGCCGCCGCCGATCTGAGCTCAATGCACTCGTCGCTATTCGGGCTTGGGGACCGCACGGAGGAGAGAGCCATGGCGGCCCTGACCTGGGCCCAGCGGGCAATGGAGTGGGCTCCGGGCAGCCCAGAAGGCCACTACGCCATGGCGATGTACCACTACCGGATCGCCACGGACTACCGGGAAGCTCTCCGGGAGGTGGAGCTGGCAGGGAGGGAGACTGTCGGAGGCTTCACAATCTTCTCGGGCTATATCGAGCGGAGAGCCGACCGGTGGGAGGCCGCCCTTCGCTCGCACCTCGCAGCCCTCGCCACGGCCCCCGGAGTGGCGGGTGTTGCCATGGAGACCGCCCGTACATACCAGCTCATGCACCGCTATGCGGAGGCGCTGCCCTTGTTCGAGCGTGCCCTCGAGTTGGAGCCCGACTATCCTCGAGCCCGGACAGGACTTGCCCAGACCCGGTGGGAGCTCCACGAGGATTGGGGGAGCCGGGCCGGTGTGGACAGGGGCGAGATCTGGGTTCCGTATCTGAGACGGGACTTCGACGGCGCCCTGAGCGCAGTCGCGGAGGCAGAGACCATCCGGATTCACGACCGCAGCTGCTTCTCCAGGGACGTCATGGAGGGAATGATCCTCCGCGCCGCCGGACGGGTGGAGGAAGCGCAGGCCGCCTTTGCCGCCGGAGTGGACGGGGTGCACACCGAGTCGGCGACTCGGGGGGAGGACTTCCGTTTGATGGGCGCCCTGGGCGTGGCCTACGCAGGGCTGGGCCGATCGGACGAAGCCTTGGCGGCCGGGCGACGCTCGCTCGAGTTGATGTCCTTCGACAAGGATGCCCTGTTCGCGCCGAACCGAATCCACGACCTTGCGCAGATCCACGCCCTGCTCGGCAATGTCGATTCGACGATGGTGCACCTGCGAACGCTGACCACGCGTCCCGGGTCGGTTCTCCTACGCGACCTCATGCTCGACCCGTTGTACGACGTCGTGCGGGAGGAAGAAGAGTTCGCGGAGATCTTCCGTGTATTGGATTACCAGAGCAGGGCCGATGGTGGCGCATGATGGGGACATCCCACCAGCCGCCGGCGCCTAGTCCCTGGTCTCCAGCCTCTCCATCTCCATGAAGGGCGTTGACGCCTGAAGCGTGCTCGCAGATCGAGTGATGCCGCGCGGATCACGATCTCATCTGGCTCAGGTCCTGATGAAACGAACATTCGGTTCCCGATGGGAGCCGGCTGCCAGATGGCGTTTCAGCTGAAACGTCCCGTCGGCGACCTTCGCGAAGCGTCTGGGCCCGGGTCCTGATGGCCTTGGACGCGTCTCCCCTTCTCGCGTATACC
>JBDHGI010000257.1:0-6052 GCA_039589955.1 Gemmatimonadota bacterium
TGTGCCGCCTTCCCGGGCGACGCGTGAACTCGCCGACGGGCTGCGATCGGCTCGAACCCCGCGGCGTCACCCTGGCTCCTCGGGTCACGTCGAGCCGGGAGCCGCCGACCGGCCACCCCCGCTGTCCGGGGCACTCACCGCATCGCCGAGCACTCCGCGGGAGCGCCCCGGCCGCCTGCCTCTCCGCCTTAGGATGGCGATCGCCGGTGGGCTCGCGGTGGCCGTGCCCGTCGCGGTGGTGGGACTGGTGGCGCTGTGGGGGACGGTCATCCCCGGTATCGTCGGGAGGACCTCCGACGCCCCCCGCCGAATGGTCGTGGCCCCCTTCGCGAATCGAACCGGGAGCCCGGAGCTGGATCCGTGGGGTCTCACGGCGATGGCGTTCGTTTCGAGGGCTATCGAGAGAGCTCACGTCGTGGAGTTGGTCGCGCCGAGCCGCGTCCTGGAGCACCTCGACGACAGGGACGGCTCCGGCGGACGATCGGCAGTCGCCATCGCGACGTCGACGGGTGCCGGATATCTCGTGTCCGGCAGCTACTCCTTTTCTGGAGGCCAGGCGCGCTTCGACGTCGAGCTTGCCGACGTTTCGGCCGGTAGCCTGCTACGCGCCCTGCCCCCGATCACGGGTCCCGTGGACTCCCTCGAGGTCACCCTGACCCGAGTGGCCGACCGGGTCGCCGCGGCGGTGGCCGTCCTCTTGGACCCGGACCCCATCGGGTGGGCGGTGAGGTCCTCCATGCCCCCTTCGCTCGAGGCGTACCGGGGCTTCGCGTCGGCGTACGACCTCTTCTGCCGGGGCGAGTGGGATGAGGCCCTCGAGCGAGCACACGAGGTGTTTCCCGAGTGCGCCGGGTACCATCCGCTCCTGGCCCTCGTGCGTATGCTCCTCAGACGTCAGGGTCGGTTCGCGGCGGCGGACAGCGTGCATGCGCGCATCGCGCCCTTACGCCCCCGTCTCAATCGGATGGAGCTGGCCTACGAGGACTGGATCGAGGCGGGCTGGCGCGGCGACCGCAGGTGGAGCACCCAGGCCGCGGAGGAGCTCTACCAGATCGATTCGGCATACTTCGGCTTCTCGGCAGGCTCCACCGCCTACCGGGCGAATCGGCTGGAGGCGGCCCTGACGAGGCTGCTGAATGCCGATGCCAAGGATCGGTGCGGGCGCCGGTGGCTGGCGGGAGTCACCCTCCCGGCGGAGGTCTTCCACCTCCTGGAGCGGTATGAGGAGGAGCTGGCTGCCGCCCGGAGGGGACTCCTCGATTTCCCCGACCACCCGGCCCTGCTCGGCGCCGAGCTCCGCGCCATGGTGGGCCTGGGACGTCTCGACGCCGTGGACTCCCTTCTCACCGTCATGGCCGATCTGCCCGTTCATCCCGGCTATCCCCTCGGCCGCCAGCTTGGCCAGGCGGCGCGGGAGCTTCGGGTGCACGGACACGCCAGCGCCCATGAGGTGATGACGGACCGGGCGCTCGCCTGGTACGGAGCCAGACCCTCGACGGAGACACGCCTCGACCACGGACGTGTCCTCATCGACGCGGAGCGTTGGGTCGACGCCGACACCCTGTTGTCCGGGTTGGTGGCAGCCGGCGCCTGCCCCGTCGCCTGCACCGGCTACCGGGGGATGGCGCTTGCGCATCTCGGGCGCACCGGGGAGGCGGCGGCGGCCGTCCGAGCTTTGCAGGAGCTCGACGTCGCCGGCGAAGGGCGCCCCGACGCCGGCCCCGGACGGCCACCCCCGGGCGGATGGGGCCAGCCAGAGCGATGGAGGGCAGCCGTCACCGCCGCCCTGGGGGACCTGGACCGAGCGGTTCTCCTACTCCAGCAAGGCTTCGATCGAGGCCTTCCGTTCGGCCTCTGGTCTCATCAGGACCCAGAGTGGGATCCCCTCCGCGAGCACCCGCCCTTCCAGGCACTCATGCGGTCGAGGGACTAACCGTGGGGTTGATGCCCCGACCCGCTTACCCCTTGACCAGATAGGTATGAGGTGATACATAAGTGGACGAGGTATCGATCGGTTAGGCGTCAGGTACCCGGCGCCGTGCCCATACATCACGAGGGACTTTCATGAGCGGCTCGGACCTGTTCACCGGGACATTGGACATCCTGATCCTCCGCACTCTCGAGGCGGAACCCCTGCACGGGTACGCCATCGGGAAGGCGCTCCGCGACCGATCCGCAGGCGTGCTCGCCGTCGAGGAGGGCGCGCTCTACCCGGCGCTCCACCGGCTCGAGGGCCGCAGCCTCCTCGAGAGCGAATGGGGAAGAACCGACACGGGCCGGCGAGCCAAGTTCTACCGGCTGACCGCCGGGGGCGCGCGCCACCTGGCGGCCGAGTCCGCACGCTGGGCGCAGTACTCCGACGCCGTGGCCGCGATCCTGGGCCGCTCGGAGTAGGCGGCCCGACGTGAGTCGCAGGTTCTTCTCGCGCACGTTCCGCCCGGGCCAGGTGCGCCTGGACGATGCCGAGGATATCCGCCAGGAGATCGAGCTCTACCTGGACCTCCGCACGGAGGAGCTGGTCCGGGAGGGGGTCCCAGTGGCGGACGCCCGCCGCATCGCCGAGGAGCGATTCGGCGACACCAGCGGTGTGGAGCGAAGGCTACGCAGGCAGGCACGCAGGCGCAGAGCCCGAAGGGGGACGTTGATGACGATGAGTGGACTGAGGCAGGATCTGGGCTACGCGCTACGGACTTTTGGACGGAGTCCGGTATTCACGCTGGTGGCGGTGCTCACACTCGCCCTCACGCTGGGAGGGAACACGGCAATATTCTCGGTGGTGGACGCCGCCCTCATCCGGGCGATGCCCTTCGCAGACGCCGAAGAGTTGGTGTACGTGAACGGGTACCACCTCTCCGACGGAGAGGTGGCCATCCGCGGCGCGTCCTACCCCGAGTTCTACGACTGGCAGCGGCGCTCACGGGGGGTGTCGCCCATGGCGGCCGTGGCGGGGGGGGCCTCCACCATCACCGGCGAGGGGGCGGCCGAGTCCGTCGCCACGGAGATCGTCACCGCGGACTACTTCCGCGTCCTGCGAGCCGAGCCGTCCCTCGGCCGCCCCTTCACCCCGGAGGAGCACGAGCGGATCGGTGCGGCCACGGTCGTCCTCATCTCCCACGGCTTCTGGGAGCGCCGGTACGGACGCGATCCCGGCGTCGTGGGCAGGGACATCGTCCTCGACGACCGTCCGTGGACCATCGTGGGGGTCATGCCGCCGGGGTTCGGCGGCACGGCACTCGACACGGATCTGTGGATTCCGGAGTCGATGGTCACCAGCCCCGAAGTCCTCGAAGCCCGAGGCACCCGCTTCCTGAGCGTCATCGGGCGGCTCACCACCCACCCTCGGGAGGCGCAGGCCGAGCTGGACGTCATCGCTCGGGATCTCCAGGCCGAATGGCCGGAGGCCCACGACGATCGGTACGCGCAGATCCAGAGCTTCCGCGACGCGTACCTCGCAGGGACGGGGGGCCTCCTCTGGGTGCTCCTGGGCGCAGGGGTCGTGCTCCTCCTCATTGCGGCCGCCAACGTCTCGAACCTCCTGCTCGTGCGATCCCACGCCCGCACCCGGGAGATCGTCCTTCGCCGAGCCCTCGGTGCCGGGAGCGGTCGGCTCGCCGGACAGCTGCTCACGGAGGGAATGGTCCTGGCGACGCTGGGAGGCGTCGTCGGGATGGCCCTCGCGGTCCTGGGCCTGGAGGTGCTTACGCCGATGATCCCAGGGGGCGTCCTTCCCGGGTACGTGGAGCCGCACCTCAGCACCACGACCTTCCTGTTCTCGCTAGCGATTCTCGGAGTCGTCGGGACCTTTATGGGGCTCGCTCCGGCGGCGTCGACTGCGCGGGTGGAGATCGCGTCGACCCTGCGGGACGGTGGGCACGGCGCCACCGGATCTCGGCGGCGACTCCGGGCACAGCACGGGTTCGTGGTCGCTCAGGTGGCCATGGCCCTGGTGCTCATGGTCGGGGCAGGGCTGCTGACCCGCAGCTTCCGTGCTCAGCTGGCGGTGGACACGGGCACGGAGCTCGAGGGGGTGGTCGCCATGCGCCTGTCTCTCCCGAGCCACCGATACGACGCCGACGGAAGGCGCCGCTTCGTCGCCGAGATGGAGAGGCTCGCGGGCGAGCTCCCCGGGGTGGCGAGTGCGTCGGTCTCCCTGGATCTACCGTTCCGAGGTGGGTCGTACGGGGCCTACGTCTTCAGGCAGGACGGGCTGGACGAGCGCATCCGCTTCCACCGGCATATGGTGACCCCCGGGTACTTCGAGACGCTCGGAATCGACCTCGTGGCCGGCCGGCTCATCAGCGAGGACGACCGGGGGGACGCGCCTGGTGTCGGGGTGATCACCGAGGCCATGGCTCGGAGGGTCTTCCCCGACGAGAGCCCCATCGGGCAGACCATGTATCTCCGGCCCGGCGGCGATCCCGACATGGCGTTCGAGGTCGTGGGGATCGTCGAGGACGTGCGCTACCGCGACCTGACGACGTCCCTCATGGCAGATCGGAACAGCCCGGACATCTTCCTCTCCTACTACCAGATCCCGTCATCCACCATCGAGGTCGCGGCCCGTGTCCGTGGCGACCCGGGAGCGTACATCTCCCAGCTCCGGTCGCTGGCCGCGACCCTCGACCCCGACCTCCCGGTGTTCCAGGCACAGCCCCTCGCCGACGCCTATCGCGCCGAGACGGCCACGCCCCGCCTCGCTGCGTTCCTCATGGGCCTGCTCGGCACCCTCGCCTTGATCCTGGCGTGCGTGGGCATCTACGGCGTCCTGGCCTTCACGGTGGGCCAGCGGGCTCAGGAGATCGCCATCCGCCGAGCCATCGGCGCGAACGCCTCCCGGGTTGCCCGAGGGGTCCTCGGCGACAGCCTCCGGCTCGTGGTGGTCGGCCTCGCCGTCGGAGGAGTCGGGGCGATGCTCGGCGCGCCGGTGCTCGAGGGCTTCCTCTTCGCCGTGCCTCCGACGGACCCCGTCACCTTCGTGTCCGTCGGGGGAGCGATGGTGGCGGTGGCCCTCCTGGCCGCCGTGATCCCGGCGATGAGGGCCGCTTCCCGCGATCCCGCGGAGGTCCTCGCTTCCGAGTAGCGGCGGCTCGATGCCCCGCCTGTCACACAGCCCTCGACCCGCTCGTTGAAGCTGTGTCACGACCGGTACGCAGAGCGAGCCGTGAAGGCGACGAGGGCTGTGGGGATGCGCGGAAGACGACGGAGGGAGGTCTTGGTTCTGGTGGTGGCGCTCGGCCCGCTCCTTTCCGGGTGCGACGACACCGTCGGGCCTGCAGCGACGCCGCTGGAGGAGCTGGAGGCCCACGGGACGCTGTGGGCCCGCACGCGCCCCGACATCTACGTGTACACCGTCCTCCGTTCGTGCGCGTGCCAGCCCGGTGGGACGGGACCGGTGAGAGTGACGGTGGACGGGCGTATGGTGGTCGCCCGGTTCTACAAGGACTCGAGCGAGCCCGTGCCGGAGCATCTCGGCGAGGTATTCCCCAGCGTCGAAGGGCTGTTCGACATCGCTCGCCGAAGCCTCGTCGAGGGACGTGATGTCACCGTGAGATACGACCATCATTCTGGTGTGCCCCTGGAGGTCTGGGTAGGACCGGGCGTGGGCGCAGAGGACGACATTCTGGGCTACCGGGTGACGATTCCACCGGCGCGGCCCGCCGAGATGCGCTGACGGAACCGGGGGCTCTGCGCCTGTTTGACTTGCCCCCTCCTCCCCACCACGTTCCAGCCGACCCTCCGGCATGCCATCCCCCACCGGTGACGCTCCCGTCCCGGATCACGCCGGTGTGGGGACCACCATAGCCCGCCGCCGAACCGAATCGCCCAGCCCGGATCGAACGGGGAAGAAGTCGATGAGCGCACACGACGGCCTGCCTGCTGCCCCTCGTTCTCCCGCGTCCCACGGCGCGGGCGTCCGCTGGACCGTCCTTGGGCTGTTCTTCCTTTCCGGTGCCTGCGGCCTGGTCTACGAGGTCGTCTGGATGCGGATGCTCACCCTCATCTTCGGGGCCACGGCGTTCGCCACCAGCACCATCCTCGCGTCGTTCTTCAC
>JBDHGI010000258.1:0-5971 GCA_039589955.1 Gemmatimonadota bacterium
CGTGCATGAGAAAGCTCCTGACCATCCTCAATGCCATGGTCCGTGACGGACGCCGCTGGGATCCCTCCCTCCCGCTCGAGCAACTGCGTCTCCAACACAGTTGCTAAAGCGTCGGAAGACTCCACTGCCGTCTGCGCCGTGGGGCCTTTCGGCTTCCTTGTCATTTCCCGAAGGAGGCCGATGTCCCATGAGCGTCTCGATCTTCACCCCATCCAGTCCGTCGACGGGCGAGCTCGTTCGCTTCGACGACCTGCCGGTGTGTGTCCACGGCGTGCGGTTCCTGTCTTCCGGCGATCTCGTTGCCCTGGGGGGCTTCACGACGGTGGAGTTCCGCAGCGTGTGGTCGGGCACCAAGATGCACGAGCTCACCGTGCCCGACGGCTTCGGTCCTCCTCAGGCCCTGGCGATGTCTCCCACGGGGAACCGGGTGCTGTGGGCGTCCTCGCGATCGGGCCTTCACCTCCTCGACGCCAACGGGCGCGACCTGACTCGCGCTACGGGCGGATGCCGAGGGGTATCTGTCTTTCGAGTCCCCGGGGCTGGCCTCCTTCCTGGGCATCCTCTACCCGGACGGGACGTACGAGGACCGGTCCGAGCGATGTCCCGCCTATCGGGCGATCTGCGACGTCGCCCTCTCGCCGTGCGGAGGGTTGTGCGCGGCGGCGCATGGCCAGGCGTACGCCCTGGTGTGGGACCTGGGGACCGGGCGGCTGCGTGCCCTCCTGGGCAGGGACGAGGCCGCGGAACGGCCCACGCGTATCTACCGCGTGGCCTGGTCGTCGGATGGCCGCTCGGTGATGACCCGCGATGACCAAGGCACGATCACGCTGTGGGACGTCGAGACCCGAGACGAGCGCCTGTCCGTCGCGACCCCGCACGATCCGCGGCCCTCAGGAGGAGATCGCCCCGATGACATGCCGGCGGCGCTCTCGTTCGCCGGAGGTATCGGCGCCATCGCCTTCACCCGGGACTCGAGGCATCTGGCTGCCGGTGACGGGGAGGTGATCCGCCTGTGGTCCGCGGGGACCGGCCGGCAAACGGGAACCTTCGTGGGCCACGGGGCGATGCATCCCATCCTCGGACCCTACGGAGGCGCGCCGCGGATCCGGCACGTGGGGTTCTCCGCATCCGGCCAACGGGCGCTGACCGTCGGCGTGGATTCGGCTCTGCGGGCTTGGGACGTGCCGTCCGGTCGGGAGATCTGGAGCACCGTTCCCGATCCCTGCTGCATCGACTTCGGGGACATCAGTCCCGATGGGCGCTACGTGGTCTGGGCGGGGTGCCCGGGTGTGCGGGTCTACGAGGTTGGGTGAGGAAGGGATGGCGAGGGTGGGCTCGGAGGCTGTCACACCCCTCTGCTAGACTAGAGTCGCGGGCCGACGGAGCGAAGCTCGGACCCGTCGACGCGAGACCCTAGGCGAGGAGGCCCATGTTCGAAGTGCAGCCGAGGATCGAAATTACGCAGCACCTTCGGCGCCGACGCCCCTGAATCCCCCACAAGGTCCACCCCATTCGTTCTTCGGGGTGTTTTCCTAGGTTCGGCTGAGTTCGCCTGAATTAGGCTAGGACCTTCTGTGGCAAGGGCTTACGCCCCTCTATTGTTCGGCTGAGTTCTGCTGAGTTTCGCCGCGTGCGGCTGAGTTGGCACACAAAGCGGCACACAGAAACGGCCTTAGTGAGGGGACTCTGGGAGGAGGCTCGGAGGAGCGGCACACTTTTTCGGTCGATGTGTCTGGTTCGGGCGGCGCGGACGTACAATCCCCGCGCGTCCGTTGCCCTAGCACCTTATTCCGATAGCGAGGTTGCGCCCTCCGTCGGTGAGGCGCCCATGGCCGATCCCCTCGATCGCCTGTTCGCCGCAGCCGCGGGCGCACCCATCACCCGATGCAGCCGTCCTCGAGGAGGTGGCCCCGACTTGACCTCCGATGCGAGGGGCCCAAGATTCCCAGCCGTTCGAGGCACTGTTCCCGGTCGATCTGGTCGACCACCCTCCCGGAGGTGCCCCATGATCTCGAAGCGTCCCTCGATCGCCACTCTCGTCACCATACTGCTGGCCGGATCGGCTGCCTGTCGTGCCGATGCCCCGGCAGACCGCCCCGCTGAATCAGCCGCAATGGAGACCGCCGTCGCGACCGTCGACGGTGCCTGCGGCGACGCCTACGGTGCCGAGGTGTGTACCTGGGCAGAGGTCACGGATGGTCGTGTCTCGAGCTTCGGCGTCACCGTCCCGATGACGTCTGTGGAGAACGCGCCACCCGATGCCGAGATGATGTGGCCTCCGTTCGTTACCGCGCTCGTTCCGCTCCCGGAGCCGGTTCGGGAGCAGGTCGGTGCGCACAGCCTCAAGCTCTACTGGGAGGCCCACGGCCACCCACCGGGGCCTTATCTGGTCCCGCACTTCGACTTCCACTTCTACACGATCAGTGCGGAAGAAACGGACGCGATCGACTGCTCGGACGAGACGAAGCCAGCCGAGGTTCCGGCAGGCTATGCCTTGCCCGATGTAGATATTCCGGGGATAGGCTATCTGACCGGGCTGTGTGTCCCGGAGATGGGGATGCACGCGCTGCTTCAAGAGGAGCTGGAGAGCGAGGAGCTCTTCAGCGGGACGATGGTCATCGGCTACTATGCCTCCCGACCGATCTTCTTCGAGCCGATGATCACGAGGGAGTTGCTCATGGAGCGGCAAACGTTCTCCCTGGCCATGCCCTCCGTTCCCGGTACGCCGGCCGGTGTCACGATTCCTGGCCGGTTCGAAGCCCAGTTCGACGAGGCCCTTGACGCGTATCGGTTCGTCTTCTCCGATCTGGGAGCCTGAGTGGACATCGAGTCGGGTGAAACGCCCCTGGGCCTGGCTGGTCTCACCTAGGACAGCGGATAGCTCGGCCCCTTTGCGACCGAGTTGGGACACAAGGCGGCACACAGGAATCGGCTTCTTGAGAGGCTTCTGGGGGGGTGCTCCGAGGAGCGGGGCACTTCTTCGGACTATGTGGCCGATTCGGGGGTTGGTCGCGCCGAAAACCCGTGCGTGCGGCCGGTCTGCACCTTGTTCTGAAGGCACGGTTCCTCGCTTCGTGAGGTGCCATGCCCGATCCCTAGGACGTACTGAGAGCCTCCCTGGCGGATTGCTGCGCCGCGCACCGAGGACCGTTGTCGGCGACCGCCTCGTTGACCGCCATTCCTGAAGACCTTGAGAGTCGAGGACCGATGAAGAGACGTTCTATTCGAGCCGTCTTGGTGACCCTCGCCCTGGGCGGGTGCGCTGCCCCGGAGTCGGACACGCCCCGCCACGACCCGGCCCTTCTCGAGGCAGTGTTGGAGGACATAAGAGTTGGGTGGGAGGAGGGTGACGGTGACCCCTTCTACACGCATTTCCTCGATTGGGAAAGCGCTCGCTATTTCGAGGGGGGCGGAGAGAATGTGGGCTTGCAGGATCTCGTAGAGAACCACGTCGAACCTGAGGCGGAGTTGGGCCTACGCCTGGGCTTCTCGAACGTCCAAGCGCACTTCGAAGGGAACTTCGCGTGGGCAGTGGTCGACACGGACATTCAGCTGACTACCTCCGAAGGGCGTGACATCCACAACCGGGGTCATGGAACATACCTCTTCCGGTGGGTCGACGGCACGTGGAAGGTTGTGCACACCCAGTCGGCTAGCTCTCCGGTACGGACGGCTGGCTCCGGGGCGCGCTGAGGCGTGTTCGCCACTCCATTTGCCCGCCAGCGGAAGCGCCCCCAAACCGGCCTCACGTCCCGATACGGATCCGGGCCGCATCGAGAGAATCTCCCGCCCGCGCTTCAGCAGTTCCGCTCGCGACAAGTGACTTCGATCCGGGAACTCGTCGCAGGGCTCACCGTCCAGGATCGAAGGGGAGGAATCATAGATACTGACGATGTGCGCCGTCTTCGAATGTAGGCTGCCGGTGAGCTCTCCGAGGTCGTGGGCAAATTCTTCGCCCGTAAGCCGGTCGAGCAGTGCGGCAATCCGCTCGTCGCTCCAAACGAGGTAATCGGAAATCCCCTGGAGATCTGCCATCGGGTCTCCTTTGGCGAGCTGACCACGCGAAAAGCCTATCCGAGCTTACTTGCGATCAGGGCCGCTGGAGGTGCCCCGTCCACCCGGCATGACATCGCATCTGCGCCTCCGGAGGCGCCGGTCACGTCGACGCCGTCGACCAGCACCGTGGGCGAACCGAATACTCTGAAACTCTCCGGCGTCTCAGGTGCCGTGAGGTTCCACTCCTTCCACTCCATGTCCGCGCCCGAGGCCACGACCGCTTCTCGGATGCTGTTGCGAGCACTCTCCGCGTTCGGACACCCCTCGAAGTAGACCAACTCGATTCTAGTGGTCGTCATTTGCCCTTCCCTCCTTTTCTTCCTCACGAGCGGGCTCAAGACCTCGAACAGTCCCTCGGAAGTCCGTCATGCGGGCCAACTCGGCCAGGAACTCCTCCGGCGAGGTCAGCGATGAGTCGTAGGTGACGAAGCCCTTGGCCCGCGCGTAGGAGAAGCTCGCCTCCTGGACGCCTTCGACCCTCTCCACGGCCACACGGGCCGCCGCAGCGCAACCGTCTCAGGTCATGCCTTTGACGTCCAGCGCCACCTGCTCGTAGGGACCCGCTGCCACGGCCATGTCGGCGGGTGTTTCGCCGCTCTCCATCGCGGCATGATCCATCTCGATCTCATTGTGTCCCGGGATCTGTAGCAGAATGCCTCCGCCGACCACCACGGCGACCGCTGCCCATTCATTCGACGTCATCGACCTTCTGTCCTCACAAGAAGAGCCCCTGCCAGCTGGGGAACGTTGCGAACACGACCGCGACGATCGTGGCTGTCCATAGCGTGATCTTCATCCTGCGTCTCACGGCGGGGTCCGCGCACGGCTTCCCCGGCACAGCAGAGTGCCGACCCCGCAGCCGCGAACACACCTCCGATGCCGGGCGCAGCGGCCTTCATCGAGTTCCTCATTTCAACGCTCCCTCCTTCCCCTCGGCGTCGCAACGCACGCGGCTGCTGGAGCCCCAATCGGGTGCATGCACGTCCAAGATGAACCCGGGACTTCGGTACAGGGTCAAGGGGCAGGCTGTCATGTGGTCCGCCCCGAGACGAGCGCACAGTGAGTCAAGTCCAAGGGAACGCCAGGGGTTCCGCACCGACGTGGCTTCGATCGCGGGATCGTGAACAGCCGTTACCGCTGCTCGATCTCCTCGAGAATCGGACAGTCGCTCGTGGGTTCTCGCGCGGCGCACGCCTCGACAAGCCGTCGGAGGATCCGTTGCATGCGTCTCAACTCGGCCAGCTTCTTCCCGACGCTCTCCAACTTCCGACGCGCGCGAGCCTCGACGGTCCCGCAAGCGGCCACCTCGTCGACGCGTAACTCCAGGAATTCGCCGATCTCCTCGAGCGTGAATCCCAGGCCCTGGGCTCGGCGAATGAAGCGAAGTCGTTCGACCGCGTCCGGCGGGTATCTGCGGTACCCCGATTGAGAACGGCCAGGATCGGGCAAGAGCCCTCTTCGCTCGTAGAAGCGGACCGTCTCACGGCCCACCGCTGCGGAGTCGGCGAGCTGTCCGATCGTCAACGTGGAGTCAGGCATGATCGAGTCTAACCCCGGACTCAGGTACGGGGTCAAGCCCGCACGTGCCGACGGGACCCTCGCGCGAAACCGTGCCGCGCCGACTGGCGACGAACATTCGATCCGGCGCCTGGTCGCGGTTCCGACGTCAACGCTGGACCAGGCATTCCGGATCGGAGCGTTTCCGGCTTCGCGGGCGACAGTTGTCCTGGTGTGGTAGCGCACCTGCTTTGGGGTGGCGCGGTGGGCGACGGGATGAAGCGCGCCGGCATCGGCGTGGCCATTGAGCTCGTGGGAGCGTACGCGCTCAGCCGGGTACTGTCTTCGCAACTCTACGGAATCTCGGCCACGGGCCCGATCACCTTCGCGGCCACGGCCGGAAGGGTCACGGCCGTGG
>JBDHGI010000259.1:0-5962 GCA_039589955.1 Gemmatimonadota bacterium
CGGCCCGTTCGGCAGCGGCCGCGAGGGGCATTCCATGGGCCAGACAGGCCGCCACCGCGGCGGAGAGCGTGCATCCGGTGCCGTGGGTGTGCCGGGACTCGATCCTGGGCTTGCGCCACACGTGCTCCTCCTTGCCGTCCCAGAGGAGGTCGACGGCCTCTCCGGCCATGTGACCGCCCTTCACCAGGGCCGCTCCCGCTCCCATCTGCACCAACGTCCTCGACGCCGCTCGCATCTCCTCCAGCGTCCCCACCTCGTGGCCGCCCGTGAGAATGCGGGCCTCGTGGAGGTTTGGCGTCACCAGGACGCACAGCGGGAGGAGCGAGTCCGCGAGCGTCTGCTCCGCCTCCTGGTCGAGGAGCCGGTCGCCGCTGGTGGCCACCATCACCGGGTCGAGGACGTAGTTCTCCGCCTCGGAATCCCGCAGCGCCTCGGCAACGACCCGCACCAGGGGAGCCGTGGCCAACATGCCGGTCTTCACGGATGCGGGTGGGAGGTCCTCGAAGACCGCGGCAAGCTGTGCCTGCACGATGTCGAGGGGAATCGCGTGCACGGCCGATACGCCCAGGGTGTTCTGGGCGGTGATGGCCGTCACCACGCTGGTACCGAAGCACCGGAAGGCGCTGAAGGTCTTGAGGTCCGCCTGGATGCCGGCGCCACCTCCGCTGTCGCTCCCCGCGATGGTGAGGGAGATGGGGTGGGTCTGGGTCATGAAGAAGTACCCCCGGGAGGTGTTCGCGTGCGGAAGGAAAGGTGGAGGCTTCCGTGCCGCTGAGCCAGCGGCGGAGGCAGCTCGTCGGCAGGCTGCGCCGCCGCCGGCTGCGCGAGAGGGAGTCCCTCGTTCTGGTGGAGGGCATCCGAGCCGTAGGAGAAGCCCTGGACGCTTCCGCCGTCCCGCGGTTTGCGATTGTCTCTCCGCGTCTCGAGAAGCTGGACGCGGGGGCGAGCCTTCACGAGCGTCTGGAGGGTCGGACATCCGTCGTCGTGATCGAGGACGGGGAGCTCCAGGAGCTGGCGGATACGGAACGCCCGCAGGGCGTTCTGGCGGTGTTCGCCCAGCCTGCCAGCCCGGGCTTGACGAAGCCGGGCCGCTACCTGGTCCTGGACGGCGTCCAGGACCCGGGGAACGTGGGCACGCTCGTGCGCACCGCGGTGGGGTTCGGCCTGGACGGTGTCCTGGCCCTGGAGGGGACCGCGGACCCCTGGGGAGCCAAGGCGGTCCGGGCGTCGGCGGGGATGGTGTTCCGGATTCCGGTGATGCAGTCTTCCTGGGGGGACGCCAGGGAAGATATGGACCGGCTCGGAATCCCCGTGCTTGTGGCGGATGCAATGGGGCGCGATGCCGGGTCCGTGGCCAGACGACCTGCCTGGGCCCTCGTGGTCGGGAGCGAGGGCGCGGGCCCCCGGAGGGCCGTCCGGGGCTCGGCGGACGGAGTGCTCGCCGTTCCCCTGACCGGCCCTGCCGAGTCACTCAATGTGGGAGTGGCAGCGGCGATTCTCATGTACACCTTGACCCGGGAGGACGGGCTTGACTGAAAGTTGGCTGGTACCGGCGCTGGCCGGGCTGTTCGGATTGATCCTCGGCTCGTTCTTGAACGTGTGCTCCCTCCGATGGCCCGCGGAGGAGTCGGTGGTGTCTCCCCCCTCTCGGTGCCCCCACTGCGGAGAGAGGGTGCGCTGGTACGACAACGTGCCCGTGCTGAGCTGGGTGCTCCTGCGTGGGCGCTGTCGGTGGTGTGGCGAGGGCATCTCCGTGCAGTATCCCCTCGTGGAGCTGGCCACGGGTCTGGTCTGGGCCGGCATCTTCTGGGTGTACGGACCCTCCTGGGAGGCGCTGAGGGGCAGCCTCTTCCTGACCATCCTGTTCGGGATCTCTCTGAGCGACGCCCGCTTCTACATCATCCCCGACGAGTTCTCGGTGGGGGGCACGGTGCTCGGCCTGGGGCTTTCCTTTCTCCCCGGCGGCATCGACTGGGTCGGGTCGCTGATCGGGGCCGTCGTAGGGTATGGCTCACTCTGGCTGGTGGCCGTGGGAGGCACCTGGATCATCAGGCGCGTGGCGCCGGGCCGTCTCGAGAAAGCCGGTGTGGATCAGGCTCTGGGTGGTGGAGACGTCAAGATGATGATGATGGTCGGCTCGTTCGTCGGCCTCTGGGGCATCGCCGAGACCGTCTTCCTCGGGTGCATTCTCGCGCTCATCGTCTTCGGTCCCCTGGCCGCGTTCTCGAGGCGGTTGATTCCCCTGGGGGTCTTCCTGGCCGCCGCCGGAGCCGTCACCTACGTGTGGGGTGAGGCCATGCTCTCCTGGTACCTGACGCGGGTTGTCGGCATTCCCGGGTAGGGGGCCGCGGGTCCGGGCCGCCAGGCCGCACGGGCGAGCAGGGATCGCCACCACCCGTCGGACGTGTTTGGTCAGGGATCCGAGCAGTCGCGCTGGTACCCGCAGCTCAGGCACACCAGTTTGCAGTGACGGTCCAGGACCGGGCCGCCGCACAGGTCGCAACGCAGGCCACTCTGCTCCGGCTGTCCGAGACCCATGTCGAGATAGGCTCGGGACAGCTCGACGTAGTGCTTTCCTCCCCGTGCGATCCACTCGGCGGCGGAGCCCTCGAGGGTCTTCTTCACCTCGCCGGGCACACCGGCTACGACGGAGCGGGGCGGTATGTCGACTCCCTCCAGCACCACCGTGTTCGCGGCGATGACGCACTCCTGGCCGACGGTGGCCTTCTGGAGGATCACGGCGTTCATGCCGATGACGCTACGATCCCCGATGACGCAGCTCTCGAACTTCGCTCCATGCCCCACGGTAACGTCGCGACCGATGAGGGTGGGGCCCCACGTCCCTACATGGACGACGCAGTTCTCCTGGACGCTGCTCCGGGCGCCGACGACGACGCCGTGGTCGGGGTCGTCACCCCGGATGACGGCTCCGAACCACACGCTCGCTTCGGCCTCCACCGTGACATTGCCGATGAGGACGGCACTCGGGGCGATGAACGCGGTGGGATGGACCTCGGGCCTCCTTCCGCCGAAGGGCAGGATCAAGGCCATGATCGGCGTCTGCCCCCTCAGTCCTGGGCCTTGCCACCGGGGGCGTCGTCATCGGGCATGAGGGTCAGCCGAGCCCGGATCACCTGCGTCTCGGAGGCCTCCAGGACCTCGATCCGAACCCCTCCCCGTTCGAGGACTTCGCCGGATTCGGGGACATGACCCAGCTCCTCGAGGATGTACCCATTCAGGGATCGGTGCTCGGCTGTGGAGAGCGAGGTGTCGAAGACGCGGTTGATGTCCCGGAGATCGGCTCCTGCGTCGGCGAGCACCTCGGAGGGCGACACCCGGACCAGCTCCTCCTCGTCGAGGTCCGTCTCGTCGACGATCTCACCCACCAGCTCCTCCAGCACGTCCTCGAGGGTCACGAGGCCGTCGATCCCGCCGAACTCGTCCGCCACGATACCCATGTGGATCCTGCGAGCCTGGAAGTCCTGCAGGAGACGCGATAGGGAGAGCGAGCGGGGTACGAAGAAAGGTGCCCTCGAGAGGCTGCCGAGGGTCGTGTCGTCCCGCTGGTCCACCAGCGCCTGGTAGGCTTCCCGAACGTGCAGGACACCGGTGATGTCGTCGACGGACTCCCCGTAGACGGGGATGCGGCTGTACGGAACCTCGCCCAGCTCCGGCGCGATCTCCTCCAGGGTGAGGCTGTCCCTCCAGGCGAACACGTCCACGCGTGGAGTCATGGCGTCCCACGCCGTCAGCTCATCCAGCCGGAACGCACGTTCCACGAGGAGGTTCTCGTGCTCCTCCACCATTCCCTCGACCTGGCCGATCTCCTGGATCTCCCGGAACTCCCTCTCGCCGTCGCTGACGTCTCCGTTCGATGATCCGGAGAGGGCGTCCTGGATGCGGGCGAGAGGTGCGGTCACAGGTCGCAGCCACCGTGAAAGCGACAGCAGGACAGGTGCCGAGACCAGGGCGAGCCGCACGGGATGTCGCCACGCGAGGGTCCGGGGAAGGGCATCCGTCACGAAGAGCACCACCGCGATTCCACCGGCGAGGGTCCCTAGCGCCGCAGCGCTCCCCCAGGCCAGCCCGCTGGCCATGGTGGCGATTCCTACGATGGCCAGGTTCAAGGTGCTGCCGAGAACCCTCAGACCGAACTGGATCCGACCGGCGTCGCCCCGGACGAGGGAGAGGGCCTCGGCACCCTGAAAGCCCTCATCCAGGAGGGTGCGCAGCCGCGACTCACCGATGCGGAAGATCGCCGTTCGGGCCGCGGTGAGCCCGGCGGAGAGAAGAAGCATCAAGGTGATGGTGGCTATGCCGACGCTGGTCACGGTCCCTCCGTACTCGGAGGACGATCCGACGACCCCCTACTCGGCCCTACGTCCACCCCTGGCTCTCCTGGAGCAGCTCCTGAATGACGTCGCGGGTGCCCCGTCGGTCGGCCTCGGCCTCGAAGTTCAACACCAGCCTGTGGGCGAGCACGGCCGGCGCCACGGCCCGGACGTCGTCCAGCGAGGGCATTGCGGAGCCCCTGGCGGCGGCCATGGCCTTGGCGCCCAGGACCAGGAACTGCGACGCCCGTGGCCCGGCACCCCAGGAGACGTACTTGCGCGTGACCGCAGACGCCTCGTCTCCAGGGCGGGTCGCGCGGGCCAGTCGAACGGCGAACGTGACCAGCGACGGCGGCGCCGGAATCCGACGCACGAGGCGTTGAAGCTCGATCAGCTCCGATGCGGAGACGACTCCGTCGATCCGCTCGCCGCTCTCGCCGGTGGTTCGCATGGCCACCTCCTCCTCCTCGGCACGGGAGGGGTAGCCGATGGGCAGCTCCAGCATGAACCGGTCTAGCTGGGCCTCCGGAAGGGGATAGGTGCCTTCCTGCTCGATGGGGTTCTGGGTGGCGAGGACGAAGAACGGTGGCTCCAGGGCCAAGGTCTCGCCGGCGGCGGTCACGGCCCGCTCTTGCATGGCCTGGAGAAGGGCCGCCTGGGTCTTCGGCGGCGTGCGGTTTATCTCGTCGGCGAGCACGATGTTCGCGAAGATGGGGCCACGCACGAACCGGAAGACCCTCTTGCCGGTGGTCCGGTCTTCCTCGATGACCTCGGTACCCGTGATGTCGGTGGGCATGAGGTCCGGTGTGAATTGGATCCGGCTGAAGTCCAGATCCAGCGCTTCCGCCAGCGTCTGAATGAGAAGCGTCTTGGCCAGGCCGGGGACGCCTACCAGGAGCGCGTGGCCGTTGGCCAGCAGCGCCGTCAGCAAGCCCTCCACCACCTCGGTCTGCCCTACGATCTTCTTTCCCACCTGGGCGCGCACCTCCGAGCTGACGAGCGCCACACGCTCGAGCAGCTCGATGTCCCTGTCAGCGGCGGTGTCTCCGGTGGTGATCATGTCCTCTCGTGTTCGTTCCCCGGGGCCTTCCCCCGCCGTCGGGCTCATCGATTCCCGTGTGGCCACGGGCCTCGGAAGCACTGTGGAGGCGATACCCGGCAAAGCGGGAGCGGGTCCCGGCTAACTGCCCGATTGCAGAGGCCCGCCCGATCGATTCGGGCGGCGCGAAGATACCCGAGGCCGAATTCGAGCGTCAAGCCGCCGGCACGAACCGATAATCATTCCAAGACCAGCTTGCGCGTTTTTTCACAACCGTATATCCTTTGCAGGCTCAGCCGGAAAGGGGCCGTCACGATGGTGTGCCAGTGCCTGTGAACGAGAATCCCAAGCGGGACCCAGCGCGTGTGCCCGCTGAGGTGATCGGGCTTGGACTCAACGTCGTCGTCGCCGCCCTCCTCTTCGGATTCCTGGGTCACTGGATCGGGAAACGAGTGGGGGCGGAAGAGGTGTTGACGCTTCTCGGTGGCTTGATCGGCGCCGCGGCGGGGTTCTACAGCCTCTACCTTCACGTGGTGGGTCGTCCCCGGGAAGACCACGACAACGAGTGGGCATGAAGGCTCTGGGCCATTTC
>JBDHGI010000260.1:0-5946 GCA_039589955.1 Gemmatimonadota bacterium
GGACCGTCGGGACTACTCTTCGTGTGCAACTCTGCACGAGCCCCACAGGCACGCATCTTCGTGTTCGACATTATCACTGACCCGACGAACCCGGTGCTGCTGAACATCGAGGACATCCCAGGACCCGTAGGGAGCTCCGGCAACGTGTGCACGAGTCCCACGTTCGACTCGAACGGGGATGTGTGGGTCTCCGGAACGGACCATGGAGGGGGTGGGGTCACCAGAATGGCCTTCGATGCCGCAGGGTACCTGGACCCGAACAACTGGGACTCCTATCCGGTGGGTGGCCAGCAAATAGCCATCGAGCCCGCCACCGACCGGCTATTCTTGTCACCGACCAACTTCAACTTCATCAAGATCGTCGAAGCGTCCGATCGGGCTACCGTTGTCGCCACCATTCAGAACATCTGTGACCATATGACCTGGAGCACTGGACAGCTCCTGTTCACGGACGCCGGCGACCTTGTGGTTGGGTGCTCCAATTATGCCGATGTGCCAACCGACTTGGTCGTCTTCCCGAGTGCATCTCTTGTCGGTCTGTCGGGCACGGTGAACGCGTGGGATCTCGTCCCTTCCCCGATTCGCTACTCCGATCCGCTGATCTGGGGTGCGGGGGGACTGGCGCTTGCGCCGTGAACGAAGAGAAAGGCTCTCGAACCCGGCGGAGCTCCGGCCCCAATCCACTGGGGCCGGCGCCGTCATCACTACGTCGGGCATCGGTAACCCCTGGATGTGGCCGGGGCCCTGGCCGATATGGGGACCCCAACTGGGGCCCGAAAAACTCAGGTTGGGTCAGGGGAGCTGGGGGGGAAATGGGCAGGACTCGCGGGGAGGTCATCCGCTCGGTAGGGGGCTGCGAATTCCCGGTATGCGGCTCGGGCCACCGGAGCCGGGCTGCGCATCCCCGAGAACCACTCCAAGATCGCTGACTCTTCGGTCGCCAGGATGCTCCGCGCCATCACCCGCCCGCGCCCGTCCCGAACCGAGGCCAGCGTCGTTGCTTGATGCACATCCAGCCCCACATACTTTGCCGTAGGTCTCATGAGAGCCGCCCCTTGTGCGGTGCCATCTGTCTTGGTCGACTTCATGGTACCACCCACAGGGGGCTTGCTCTCAATATCCGTTAGGACGCGTCCCCGACATCGAGGAAGGCCGTGGCGGGGTGGCACATGCCCCCCAGACCGTGCCGGCTGGGCATTATCAGTTGAGGACCCGTTGGTAGCCGAGAGGAATCCGTTGCCAATCAAGACTCGCGCAGGGAGTGCTGAGCGCACAGGCCGGATGCCCGGGGACTCCATGATCCCAGATCCCATGGCATCGTTCACGCGGGCGGTAACGGTTGCTGTCCCGCCGAAACGGGTTTGGCCGTGGCTGCTGCAGATGGGCGCAGGCCGAGCTGGTTGGTACAGCTATGATCGTGTTGATAACGGGGGCGAACCTAGCGCCTGGCGTGTTCTTCCGGAGCATCAGTCCGTCGCAGTCGGAGACATTCTTCCCGCTCTCCCAGGAGCTGAAGACGCCTTTGTGGTCGACAGTCTCGATCCGGAGCGGGAGCTT
Source organism: Gemmatimonadota bacterium (assembly GCA_039589955.1). Taxonomy (GTDB): domain Bacteria; phylum Gemmatimonadota; class Gemmatimonadetes; order Longimicrobiales; family Gaopeijiaceae; genus SZUA-318. Next base: position 1,558 of record JBDHGI010000260.1, read on the forward strand.
CTGTTGACGGTTCCGTTCCCTGATGGTGAGGTCATGGTGACCTGGGACTTCGTTCTCAACCCGTTGGGGTCAGATCAGACCCGCCTCGTAGTGCGGGGAAGGGTGGCGCTAGGGTGGCCGGGACGTCCATCGGGGACACGCGGGATCGAACTGGCGTACCGGCTTCTCGCTGTCATTCCCAAGCCATTCATGCTCGCTGTGGCAGGCTTTGGCCACGGGATCATGGAGGCGAAGATGCTACGGGGGATCAAGCAGCGGGCGGAGAGCAAGGGAGATGGGCTTGATTCATCTTCTCGGCTCACTGGATAACTGGAACCTCGGTATGTCCTGGCAGTGCGCGGTCTAACACGTATCAGGCCCCCGGAATCAAGAGCGCGCATATGTGCCCGGGCGCCGCGGGGCGGCGCGACGGTCGAGTGAGCGTCGGTCGTGGTCGGCTCTGACTCCTGGGTTCGATCCCCAGCCGGGTCATTGGCCGGGAGTCCTTGTACGGCAAGGGCTTCCGGCTTCTTCATATTTTTTGGGATTCGGGCTGAAAAGGGCCGATGGGACCCCAAATAGGGCCCGAAAAATTCGGGTTGGCTCAGGGGAGCTGGTGGAAACTGGGCGGGAGTCGGGAGAGCTCGAGGGGGTGGCCTCTCGATCGGCTCACGGACCGAGGCGCCAGGGGCGCCAGCCTGGCCTGGAGCGATGGCAGCCGAGAACGCGGCAAATGCGTCAGCCTGAGCCAGCCCCGACTCGACGCCCGCACCGAATTCCCAGTGGCCGTGGCCCATGGTAGCGCCCTGCCCAAACAACCCCTGGCGCTTTGCTGCGCACGGGGCAAGACTTCGCGCGAGACAGAGCAGTCGAAAACGAGTTGAACAGACCTGCCCATCCGCCGTGAGCATCCTTTACTTCGCATACGGGTCGAACTTGTGCGGTACTCGGCTTGGAAGCAGAGCTCCTGGTGCTGCTGCGCTCTGGCCTGCCCGGCTGCCCGGATTCGAATTGCGTTGGCACAAGCGCAGCGTCGACGGCTCCGGCAAGTGCAGCATTCTCCGATCTTCCGCCTCAGGGTCGGTCGTTCACGGCGTCCTTTATCGGCTACCTCTGACCTCGAAGCCGCAACTCGACCAAGTCGAGGGCCTAGGTGTCGGCTACATCGAGGAAACGGTTCAAGTCTACGGCGAGGCGTCTGTCTCGGAGGCCCTGACTTATGTCGCCTCCCTGAATCACATCGATGACTCGTTACAGCCCTACTCCTGGTACAAGCGTCTCGTGGTCGCCGGTGCCGCGGCCCAGGGCCTCCCACCTGAGTACGTCGATTCCCTTCGATCCGTGGAGTCGCGGCTGGACCTAAACGTCGAGCGGGCAGCCAAGCACCTCGCCGACCTCCCGTGCGATCTGAGCAGGTAACAACATGGGTGACACCCGGTGAAGAGACATGGGTGACAGTCGTGGGAGTGAAGAAGGTGAGTTGAAGGTCCTCCAGCCGAGGGAGTCGGAAGCGTACGCTGCAGAGCAGCGGACGTAGAAGCCAAGGGTCACGTGCGTGGGTTACGAGACGAGGAGCGCGCTCGGCTTTTCGGCTGCAGTTGGGCTCTTTTTCGGGCTGTGGCCGGCGCGGCGGGCTTCGACCCTGGATCCGATCGACGCGTTGAGGTACGAGTAGCCGTTCTTCTTACTTCCGACGCGGCGCATGGCCCTCGATAGCCCTGGCAGGTAGGTTCGGCTTCATGCTCAGCCCCAGCCCCGCACACGAGCGGATCTCCTATTTCAGCGACGACCAAGCCCGAGCGCTCCTCGCGGAGCACTTCGGTGTGGTTGGGACGCTCACGCGCCTCCCTGGATACCACGATCAGAACTACCGCATCCAGGTCCCCGAGGGGCCGGGATGGGTACTCAAGATCACGCCCGCCGACGCCCCAAGCGATGTCCTGGAGATGCACACCGAGGCGCTCAACCACATCGCGCGTGCGGCGCTTGAGATCGGTACACCGGTCCCGGTGGTCACTGTCACCGGAGAGCCCTTCGCCTGGGCCGACGGCGAGGAGGGGAGTCCGCACGCACTGAGGTTGCTAGCGTACCTTCCGGGCGAAGTCCTGGCCTCTGCCAAGCCACGTTCATGTCGGCTCCTGGCGAGTCTCGGTGCCGCCGTGGGCTGTCTGCATCGAGCGCTCGACGGATTCGAGCATCCGGCGGCGCAACGAGTGGATGACGACTGGGACATCACGCGAACGGTCGAGGTCGTATCGGCTCGGATCGACTCTGTCGCCACAGCTGAGCACCGCACGATGGTGGGTCGGATCAAAGAGTGCTTCTCGGTGGATGCGTGTGGGCACCTGGCCGACCTGCCCAGCGGCGTCATCCACGGAGACATGAACGATCACAACGTTCTCGTTTCACCTCCGACGAAGGAGGGCCGCCGGGTCTCGGGAATTCTGGACTTCCACCTCGTGTTCGGACCGCTTGTAGCAGACCTCGCGATCGCTGCAGCGTATGGATGCCTGGAGACCCATGACCTCTTGGGCGGGTGTGCCGCAGTCGTCCGAGGCTACCTGACCCAGCGCTCGCTCTCGGAGGCCGAGGCGAACGTCCTGTATCCGCTGATACGTGGTCGGCTGGCCATCACCGTCGTTCACTCATCAGCGCACTCCGAAGCCGACCGCGAGGACCCGTACGTGAGCATCCATGAGGCCCCGGCCTTGAAGGCGATCGAAGCGTTCGACCGAGTCCATCCTCGCTTCGCGCGCGCCGTCATGCGCGACGCGGCGGGTCACCCGGCATGAACCTACGCCGTGGCCTCAGCCGGGACGGAGCGCCGGACCAAGCCTGGAACTGGGCAGCACGCTCAGCGAGATGTTCAGGTCCGCTCGCCGAAGCCAGCCCCCATGGGCCGGTTGGGAATCCCATGGCCCGGCCCGAAATCACCTTCTGCGGTATATCGCGCGGATGCCGTAGAACCCGGCTGCAGCACCGACGAGGAGGGCAAGACTGGTCGCTTCCTCCGCAGTCAGCTGTAGCAGCAACCAGCCGACGACGAGACAGGCAAGGATCGGGATCAATGGCCCGAACGGCAGTCGGAACTGGCCAGCCGCCGGCATGCCGTCCCTCTTGCGTACCTGCAGCACGGCCAGGCAGACGCCGGCGTAGACCGTCAGTATCGATCCAGACGCGACGACCGCCAGCGGCTTGAAAGTCCCGCTCAACGCAAACGCGCAGATCATGGTACCGAAGGCAATGATCGACACATGCGGCGTCCGGTACTTCGGATGCACTTTGGCGAGGAATCTAGGCAGGTTATTGTCCCGCGCCGCTGCAAAGATCACCCGGGGCGTGCACAAGAGGTCGCCGCTCACGGTGCTGTAGATCGAGATCACGCCGCCAACGAGGAGCATCTTCGAACCCCAGTCGCCAAATACCACCTTGGCCGCCGCCGCAAGCGGTGCTTCTGTGTTGTTCGCAAGCTCGGTTCCGAGCACGCCCTGAGCAACGGTCTGAAGGCCGACGTAAATCGCCAGAATCCCGGTCAGCCCGACAAGCAAACCCAAGGGAACCGTACGTGTCGGGTTCCTGATCTCCCCGCTGGCACTCAGGCCCGTTTCGGCGCCGGCGAAAGCGAAGAACAGGATCACGGATGCGGTCCCGATGCTGCCGAGCGACGGCCATTCGCGAAACACGAGATTGTCGGCACTGATCGCGAACACGCCGACGGTGAGCAACAGCATGAGCGGAACCAGCTTGGCCATCGTATTGAATACGTACAGTCGGACTCCCGACCGGACGCCCGTCACGTTGACGCCCGCCAAGAATGTCAGCAGCGCAATGATGAAGATGGCGCGGGGCACGGGCTGGGTCAGGAGCGGGAATGCGATCCCAATGGTCTCCGTCATGGCGATCGTGATCGCCGCGTCGGACAGAACCGCCCAGCCAAACCACAGCAGGGTAGAGGCGATAAAGCCGGCGAACGGACCGAACGCATCCTCGACATAGGCGTACGAGCCGCCGCTGGAGGTGATTCGCGAACCGATCTCGGCGAAGCACAGGAACACCAGGCCGACCGCGACGGAACAGACGAGATAGGCGATCAGTGCAGCCGAGCCGAGCTCCGCCGCGACCAGGCCCGGAAGTACGAAGATGCCCCCGCCCACAACCATGTTGATGATGCCTACGCCGAGGGCGCCGGTGCCGACCGCACGAACCAGCCCTTCGTCCTCTGCCCTGACGGAATCGGTCATTTGTGGCCTCTGATTGTTCCTGGGATTGGCCTCGATAGTAACGCAGCCACGAGGTAATGTGTCCCCCTGAGACGAACTGGCGCGACAAGTACTTCGGGCAGCCACGGGCCCAGCCCTAGTAGACACTCGAGTGGCTTCGATGAACTCCTGAAGAGCAGGGAGTTTGAAA
>JBDHGI010000261.1:0-9411 GCA_039589955.1 Gemmatimonadota bacterium
CGTGGTCGTGCTGTCCACGCACATCGTCGAGGACGTGTCAGAGCTTTGCACTCGGATGGCGATCATCCACGAGGGCCGGATCCTGCTGGAAGCGGAGCCGCCGCGGGCGGTGGAGGAGCTGGAGGGGCGAGTATGGCAGCGCGTCGTCTCGACCGAAGAGCTTGAACGTCTGGACCGGGAGCACACGGTCATCTCTACCCGCCTGCTCGCGGGCCGCACGATCGCCCACGTCTTCGCCGACACGAGTCCCGGCACCGAGTTCGAGGCGGTCCGGCCGGACCTGAAGGACGTGTATTTCAGCGTGATGGCGGGGAAGCACGGCCAGCGGTGAGCGTGAGAGGACTGCCGGAGCTCAGGAGGATGGATAGGCGGCGCTCGTCGGCGCGTCCGGACGGCGGTCCGCCAGGACGTCCTCGATCACACCGGTCAAGACATGTCTCTCTATCGGGCCACCCGGGCGCCACCACGCGACATTACCGGCGGAATCGATGACGACCTTCGTGGGCCAACCAAGGATTCGGTAGGCGCGCTTCGCGCTCTGCGGTCGATCGGAGAGGTTGGGATACGAAGAAGGACCATGGAGGTCGGCGAATCGATCGAGGGAAGCAGGCGTGTCGAAGTCGGTAATCCCGAAGAACCTCACCCCCCGAGATCGGAAGGCCTCCGCGATCTCCCCCAAGGTGGCGTGCTCGGCAACGCACGGCTTGCAGCCCGTGTTCCAGAAATCGAGGACGATGACGTGGCCGAGATGGTCGGATAGGCGCACGGTGTCTCCCGGCGACCGTGTGGATCCGTCGGCAGGGAGGACGGGTAGCGCGAAGTCGGGAGCCGCGCCGCCCAAGATGAAGTCCGGCTCCAGCCGGACGATGGGCGATTCCCAGCTTCCGGACGATGAACCGGGAGAAGGAGCTTCTTCTCCGCCACAGGCCAATCCCGGAAGGAGCATCGCTGCCGTTGCCAGCTTCCGGAGTCCCATCTGGTGCGACCTCCCTTCGTGTGGCGGCGCGTCCTTCGAGCCGACCGGCGTCGGCGGAGGAGCCGCCTGGTCGTTGGCCGTTTTGCCGTAGCGCCAAGATGCCGCGGGGTCCTGCGCGCATCAAGAACGCGAAGCCCGACCACAGGCGGGACGTACCGGTTCAGGGAGTGATCCCCTTCCTACCACCCCTCCACGGCAGGTACCGGGGGACCGCCTTCTGATACTCTCGGTATGTGTCCCCCAGGGCGCGCGCCAGGTGCTCCTCCTCGGCCAGGACCATCAGGTGCACGATGGGGAAATAGAGGAGCAACGCGCCGGCGAGCTTCCACGTCGGCCAGATGAGTGTGTGTCCCATCAGCGCCACGCCGAACGCGCTTGCCTGGGGATTCCTGACGACTCGGTACAGGCCCGAGGTCCTGAGCGAGGGCTGCTCCACGCCGAATGACGGCCCAGCTCCCAAGCGGATCCCCGCCAGCAACGTGACCGTTACGCCCCCGGCGAAGAGAACCCAGCCGATAGCCCCAAGGACCCGGTTGGCGTCACTGTCAGGCCAGGTGGCAGGTAGCTGGAGGTAGCCGAAGGCGGCCCACAGAGAGAATACGAGGGGCTGGGTGAGGGTCGCCCACCACCGCAGGCGGCCATGTCGCTGATACTGTCTTCTAACCACACCGCGAAAGACCAGGACGGCGCACGTCAGGACGAGCGTCGCGGACATCAGGTATGGGAGTGGAGACACTGGCCTGTCCTCACCTCTTCGTGTAGGCCCCTACGAGCCGTCCGGGACTCGGCAGCGGCGACTGTCGACTAGACGGCGTGGTTGTCGGACGCTTCGATGGCCTCATTCAGAGACTTCTCGGCCATTCGCCACCCCGGGCAACCTTCTGACGGCTGGCATTCCGCTGAGTATCACTTTGCCGACCCGGAGCATGAGGTGCAAGCCAACTGCTCCCGACCCATCCACAGCGCCCCTCGGCGGCAAACGCCTGTCAGGACCTACGCCGAGAAGAGCAGCTCTACCCGAACATACCCCCAGGCGATGTGCCACACCGCGTAGTAGGACACCCGGTACAAGTAGACGCGAAGGAAGCCGTAGCGACGCAGCAGGTACAACCCGACCACGTTGAACACGAGCAGATGGATCCCGGTGTAGATGTTGGCCCAGTTAGGCGAGTACTCCTGACCCCACACTACCTGAAGGACCGGCTCGAGCGTGGCTGCCACCACGAGGGCGATGCCCTCCAGGGGACGGGCTGCGGAAGCCCATAGGCGCACTGTCACGGCCGCCAGGGCCAGAGGCGTCATGTGGAAGGCGAACTCCGCGAGCAGCGCGACCGACGGATAGAAGAGGAGAGAGTCCGGTGCCGAAGCGTTGATGTCCGGCCGAAATCCTCCCAGATAGTCCACGACCATCACGGGGACCGTGAGGGCGAATCCGATGGACACGGCCATACCGTAGCCCTTGCGGCCCCCGGTCCCGGAAGGGATCCAGCGACGTTGCACGGTGATCCGCCACGCCAGGTAACCGAGAACCACCACGGCCGAGGTGGCGGCGGTCGGGTGGGTGACCCCGAGGACGGACTCGTAGGCGTCGCTCCCCAACCACGTCAGCAGGAGAGCTGCGGCAACTGCGGCGAAGCAGGCCGCCAAGATTGCCGCTCCGTCACTTCGAGTCCGCGAGATGCGCGAGGAAGAGTCTCTCATGCTTGCTCTCGGCGAGCCAACGTGGGGATAGACTCGGGTGTCTGCCTGCTGGTACCAGACCGCCGCCGAAGCTCAGCGACTCGCGTTTCTGCTGCCGGAGCAGGATGTCCACCCAGAGCACTGGGTGCAAGGCGAACATGAACGTACCCGCGGCTCGAGGGAGACATCACGAGCTTGATACGTGATGCTGCCGAGCATACCCTCGGTGAGGAGCTCGCACGAACTCGGAGGCAACGCATCCCATGTCTATAGACTCCGACCCCACAGAAGCGATTCGCGTCCAGGCTGCGGCGTTTCCGGTTGTCGCCCCGGGGACCTCATGCAATCAGAGCGCGTTCAAAGTTGGCAAGCGCGCGTTCCTCTACATCGGACCGGGGGCGAAGGGCCGCGGCTCCAAGGCCATGTTCAAGCTCGACCAGTCCATGCGGCAGGCAAGAGAGCTCGCGAAGACACGTCCAGACCGATTCGAGATCGGATCCACAGGATGGGTGACGACTCGCTTCACGGCGGAGGAACCGCTCCCCGAGAATGTCTGGGAGAAGTGGCTCGAGGAGTCCTACGGGCTGGCGGCCAGGTCCGGTGCGGGCAAGTAGCCGGCTAGAGCGGCGGACCGGAGCTGGTTGGCAGATCGTCGCTCGGCCGTCCATGACGAGAGGATTTCGCTGGCCCTTGCCACCGCGCGCCGCAGTCCCGGGCCCATCTAGCGCTGAAACCGACGCACCAGCCAGGCTCGGATGTCAGAGGCCATCTCCTGGCGTGACTGTCGGAAGGAATGGCTGTCGGGGTAGGCGATGATCGTCACATCGGACCCGGGCTGCTCCCTGAGAGCCCGGTAGAAGGGGAGCAGTACCGTCTCGATTGGGGCAGTGAGGTCATCCCAGCCGCCCACCAGCAGAATGGACCGATTCGCCAAGCGCGATACATTCTCCGTGTGCCCGTACAGAGTCTCGTTGTCCAGCATCTCCTGGATCAGCGCGTCGGGCTCCAAGCGAGCGAAGCCTCCGGGCGCGCCCGCGCACCGGGTCGCCGCGGAGTCTGCGAGCGTACTCACCAAGGTCGTTGCCCGCGATCGAGATGACATGACGGATCGTGGAGTCGCGAGCCGCGTGGGCCACCGCGATCCCTCCGCCCAGACTGAGCCCTCCGGTGACGATACGGTCAGGGTCGACCCGGTAGGCACGCCCACCGGCCCCCCGGAGCCACTGGAGCGCAGCGGCGACATCGTCGAGGGCGTTGGAGAGGGTCATGATGCCCTCGCTTCCCCGAGTGCCCCTGGCGGCGAAGGTGACGACATTGACGTCCCGGGCCGAAAGGAGCGCGCCCATGTCCAGGACGTCCGTGGGATCGAAGTCGGCTCCCGGTAGCAGGAGCACTGTGGCGAGCGGCTCGGCGCCGAGATGCCATCACGGATGCCGCCATGAGTGCCAGAACCGGCCGGGGCCTCATCTCTTGACTGCCTCCTTGCGGTGGTTGGCTGGTCAGGCCGCGATCCGAAGCGAGCGTTGGTGCGGTCCGCGCGTCAGCTGTGCACCCACAGTGCACCTCGTGCTGAGGCCGCGCCATGGTGACGACGCTTGACCTCGCCAAGAGCTCGAGCGAGGCCAAGGCGCGACCCCTCACGCCTGCTGCAACAGACAGCCCGATGCGTATGCGATAGACATCGTCAGGAAGGAAGTCGAGGAGCTGCGGCCAGGGTCCTGACGAACCGGATGACGGCGTCATCGTCCCAGGCCGCAGCGCCCAGGTGACGAAGCGAGATCCATCCGGATCTGTCGACTACGAACGTCGCTGGAATGGCACGAGTCTGAAAACAAGCCGGAATGTCGCCGTCGACGAGGTAGACGGGAACACTGAAGTCACGCTTGGCGAGGAAGTCTCTGACCTTCTGGGCCGGTTCCTTGGTGAGGCAGGCAAGTGAGACATCAACGTCGGCCGTGGCGGAGGCCAGGCGGCCCAGGCTTGGCATCTCAGCCACGCACGGGGCACACCAGGTGGCCCACACGTTGAGGACGAGGACTCGCCCCTTGAAGCGGGCAGAATCCACCTCATGGCCATCCAGGTCGCGGGCGTGGAGCTGGTAGTCCCACTGAGAGACAGGTAAAGGCGGCGGACTGAGACGATCGCCGAGATTGCGCTTCAACCTCCGGCTGACCAGGAAGAGCACACCGGCGAGCACGGCGAGGGCCAGCACAACGCCCGCCACGAGGCCACGGACGAAGGGAAGCGGAACGACTATCCAAAGGAAGGAGGCGAACAGTGCAGCAGCCGCGAAGACGTACCAAGGCCTGAAGGGACGCTCGCCAGGCTTCTCGCGTCGCCTCTCGCTTCCCACGGCGCTCCCTCTGAGCTGGCCCGAAAGGGCCGGGTCTGTCCAGCGGACCTGTAGTGCTGCTGCACACCACCATGCCCGTCCGCAGCGGGGGCTGCAAGGCTACGGCCTGCAGCAGCGACTTACTCTGTACCTCCCCGGAGCTCGGGTGACGTGACTCCCCGAGCCTGAACTCGGCCAGTCGCGACCGACGCGAACATCAAGAGCGGGACCGGCAGGTACACCATACCCAATGAGAACCCGGAGATGAGTGAGAATGCCAGAAGAAGCCAAGCCGCGATCCCGGTCACGAGCCGGTGCCTTTCGTGGTGCGTGAGGGACACGCCCAAGGGAAGGCCCGCAAGAACAGTGACGAGGATGAGCAGTCCAACAACCCATACTCCATCGGCTGAGGCCAGCGATAGCCCGAGATCTCCGACAACGTCTCCGCCGTCACCCAGCGCGGAGGCGGTATGGCCACCAGCGACGTCGGAAACGACCAGAAGGTAGAGGGTCGCCACCGAAGCCCAGAGGAAAGCCAGGGCATTCAGGCCTGTGTTGATGTGACGCAATGGGCGCTCCGCTCTCTGGATCCGGGGGGCATGATACCTGTCAGGTGGCAGCGTTCGGCTCGTCTCCTCTGATGCTGAAGCTCAGGACCGGCAACGCCCGCGCCGTGCCAGCGACAGGGGCCGGTTCTTCCCCTACGAAGACGGCACCAAGGCGTTCGTAGAAGGAGCGAGCGCCCGGGTCAGAGAGGATCTTGATCGACGAGTAGCCAAGCGTTTGGGCCCTTCTAACGATGTCATCCACCAGCGCACGGCCTATCCCTTGCCCCTGGTACTCGGGCAGGACCCAGAGGTGATCGATCTCCGCCACCGGCCCGTCGGGTTCGTCCAAGGCAATCACGGCCACCGGTTGGCCCGCGTCCTCAGCCACGCGAACGTGGCTCGCCTCGATTGAGTCGGCCGTGAACTGGAGTTGGGGACGCCACTCTTCGAGCCACTCGGGAGGGTACCCCCAGCTGGCCTTCGCAGCGTGCGCGATCCCGGAGAGGCGCGTCGCGTCCTGGGCCGTCGCGTCGCGGATTCGAATCCGCATCCTCGGCTGCCGAGCCAGAACACCGACAACGAACGAAGTCTTGCCATTGATGTAGGCTTCACGGTCCCGGGGAAAGCGCTCGGCGAGGCGGAGCTTGAGCTCCCCGTATTCCGCAGCGAGGCCCGGGTCCTGCCGCAAGGCATCGCGAAACGCCAGGGTATCCCGATGGTGACTGGAGTCGGGCTCGGCCAGAGAGAGATGGTGAGTCCTGGCAGCGCCGCGACGACGGCGAAAGAAATGCCGGTCGAGGATATCGTTCTCGGGCCGGTGTTCGTAGCCGAGTCGCTCCAGCGTGGGGACCAGAGAGACACCACGCTCGAAATCGGATATCGACACGAGCATGTCGAGGATTGGCTTTGCGCAGAGTCCCGGAACCGAGGTGCTGCCGACGTGGTGGACGTCAGAGATGGCCCCGCCGAGGGATTGACGCAGCTCGAGCTCAGCCTGTCGGAAGAGCGTCACCCACCGTGGATCATAGGGGACGACTTCCACCGTGCCGCTTTCAAGTCCAAGACCTTCCCAGTCAGCCATGTCCTCCAACGCTCCGTAACCGATTCGTGCCGGGGCACGATGCCGACCAAAAGCGTAGGCTGCAAGCCAAGGGCGTCTGACCTGAGCGCCCACTGGCAGGGCGTTATCCGCCGATTACTGGCGACCATCGAAGAACGTCCCAGAGCAGCGACGCCAACATCACGGGGACTATGATCGCGTGCGCGATGCGTCGCGATGACCAGAGGAGTACCGCGAAGACGACGAGACCAAGTAGTGATGTGGCGTTTTGCAGCACGAAGAACTGAGCGCCGAAGATGATGGGACGAAGCGATGTTGAACCGATGATCGCGAGGGCGCCCAGAACCCAGACCGGGCGCATCGGCCCATAGTAGTACGTCTCGACATCGGTCTTCTGCGCCGCCTCCGGGAACAGGAGATGGGAGATGAGGAACAGGCAGATGGGGGCAACCAACATGAGGATCAGAGCTGCGAACCCCCACTCAGCCACGTCCCGCAGGCCCCAGGTCTCCCACCACTGCTGCAGAAGGGCGACGAAGATGGTGGCCGTGAGGACACCGTGGACCCAGTAGTAGCGCAACGTGTCGCGGACTCTGAGAAGGCGGGCTACGCCGGTGAGAATCTCGGCCAGACCTAGCCCGACGATGATCGATACCAACACCATCAAGAACTCGAAGAGGTCCACGATCGGAATCGCCAGTGGTTCAGGTGCGTCCTAACGAAGCTCGCGAGTCTCTCCCGGCGCCACAACTCGGACCTTGGAAACCGTGCTGTGACGAGATGCGAGGGCACCAGCCACTGTGCCTCCGCTAGAGACACGCCAGACGACCTCCGGACCCAGGTCGAACATGGTGAGTGCGTAAGCGCCGAGTATGCCGCCAACCACGAGAAGGCTGGCTTGGGCCACATCCCTAAGCATGATATGCCGAAAGACGTCGTCGCGGATCGACGGGCGCAGGGCTCCCCACTACCGCAGCGCTCCCCGAGACTACCCCGGCATCGCTTTCGATCGATTCGACACGTCGATCGCGTTGCGGGCGGCCGTCCATACCCAAGCATACAGGACCAGGAAGAGGATGCGCTGTCCTAAACCCCCGAATCCCGCCTCCAAGAGAAGACCGATCGTCGCTACGAGGAGAACGATCGCTGCCATGGCCAACCCTACGAGCCTCCCAGCCACCACCTCCCAACCGGCAACTCGACGCACGCCCAAGGACACAAGCAAGACAGCCAGAAATAGACCTGGTCTTGCCATGAGGTTCTGAATTCTCGCCACCAGCGAGCCAGTTCTTGGATCTGCAGTCGCCGGGAAGATAGCCGCAACAAGGATCGCGACCATCGCAAGAGCGAAGAGGACTCGGCCGACCTGGACGCTGTTGCTCTCAGCGGCGTCTGAAAAGGCAACGGCCATGGCGCCCCAGATGATCCCGAACGCTACGAACGCGGCCATAGCCCACCCAGCATGCGGGGTTTGCGAGTAGTCGCTGATGATACTCGCAAACGGACTGATGCCAGGCTCGAGCACATGAAGTCCGATGAAGAGGGCAGCGTGTACCACGGCCGCAACGATTGCGACAATCGCCATTCGGTTTACGGTCCCTGATCCTGCCATGACCTCTCCAGGATTGCTGCTGCGCCCTGTAACGGTTGGCATCTTCTTCTTCTGCGGCAGCTGGTCGCATGGAACGTCGAGGCACCATGCCGTGAATCCAAATGGCCCATCGGCACCACGAGGCGCAAGCTGGTGGTGAGGCTCCAAGACACGGCGAGGCGCCTCCGGCAGGTGTACGCCGTCAGCAGGAAACGCGTTCTAGGAAGCCATTCCCGACGAGAGTAGAGCAAGGCTGCGTCGCGTCGATCGGGCAGAGACGGCGAGGGTCGAAAGGGAGAGCCAGGGACGACGGAGTCGCAAAAGGTAGAGGGCGCCCCACAGCAGAATGAGGGGGCCCACCGAGCGGCTGTGGGCGCCATCGGGGGTTGTGGTGATTTCGGACCAGATCTCGCCCCGACTCGAACGACCCCGGACGCGAAGGACGCCAGCACCCCCGAGATCGTCAAACCCGACCCAGGGTCCGTTCTTACGATCGATCTTTGAGAAGAACACGAATTCGCTGCCCTCATAGAGGCGGGCGCGTCCACGGCGGAAGGACCCCGCGAACAGCAAGAGGGGCTCGTCGGTCTGAGCCTGGAGCACGGCGCGCAGGATTGAGACGCCGTGGAAGTGTATGCGCAGAACCTCGGTTCCGGTCTCGATCCGGACTACACCACGAGAGGAGGGTCGATGGACTTCCGCCACCGGGTTGTCATCCAGAAAGAAGCCCCAGGCGTCGATCGGGTCGGGGATTGGACACCAACTGAGTGTCTGGCCAATCAGGGATGTGCCGAACATTCGGAGATGCGGACGGTGCCGTGGCCTCTTGACGGCTCTGCGTCTCTGCTGCCGGACCACGATGCCTACAGTGTGAGTTCCAGGCCGAACACTCTGGACCATCCCAGTTTAACGGGAGAGAGCCCCCCACGCCGGCTTCCGGGACGTACCTGTCTGTTAGAACACCGGTACGGGTAGCCCGTGATATCGCTCTTCCCTCGGAGGGCGCAACACGCGCTCGACGGTGCCGGCGGTCCGATCGACCCAAACCTCGATTACCGGTGACTTGTTGATCGCGTGCAGGAGGATAGCTCGCCCCGCCGCCGGCCCAGGCGCCCCGAAATGGGCGCGTGTGAATACGATCTTGTAGCGCGTCGGATCGTGTGCGCTCGGTGCCTCGTGCCCCACCCGCGAGCCGGGAGGGATCACCATGGGCACCTCCGAGAC
>JBDHGI010000262.1:0-5926 GCA_039589955.1 Gemmatimonadota bacterium
CATTCCGTGCGGCGGGGGAGTTGCACATGCTCCAGCACGTCCGCCGCTTCGATGGATTGCTGGGGACGCGCCTGGCGTGGTTCCATCACGGCGTGGCTCACGAGTACTACCACGGTGGTCAGATCGCCCTGGTTGCTCGGCTCATCGGCCAGGTTCCGGCGCTGACGAAGCTGATCCACGGCGGGTAGGGGATAGGCGTCATGGGCTTCCGAAGCGTCGTTCTCGTCCTTCCGTACGCGGTCGCGTCCCTCGCTGCTCCGTCCGTCGATGACTACCCGCGCCGTATCGGGATCGACGTCGAGGCCTATCGCTTCGAGCTCGCTCTGAGCGACGAGTCGGACGAGATCGGCGGCCTTGCGACGGTGACCGTACGGCTTACACGCGGAGACGTCGTGGAGCTGCCGCTCGACCTCACGAGCAAGGGGGCCGAGGGGCTGGGAATGGTCGTGCGCTCCGTGACGGCGGACGGGACGTCATTGCCGTACAGGCACGAGGCCGGGCTGCTCACCATCCGTCTGCCGGACGGCGGTGAGGTCGGCGATCGCCTCGCGGTGACCGTCGAGTACGAGGGGATCCCCGCCGCCGGGCTCCGCATCGGACCCAACAGGTATGGCGAGCGAACGTTCTTCAGCGACAACTGGCCCGACCGTGCCCGCAACTGGCTGCCGACCGTCGACCACGTGGCGGAAAAGGCCACCTGCGAGTTCATCGTCACGGCACCCGCCCACTACCAGGTGGTGTCCAACGGATTGCTGCTGGAGGAGACCGACCTGGACGGCGACGCCCGCAGGACACACTGGCGTCAGTCGGTGCCGATCTCTCCCTGGCTTTTCGTCCTCGGAGTGGCTCGGTTCGCCGTCCAGCACGTGGACGAGTTCGAGGGCAAGCCGATCCAGACGTGGGTGTACGCCCGTGATCGCGAGGCCGGGTTCCACGACTTTGCCGTGCCCACGCGGCAGGTTCTCGAGTTCTACGACGATCATGTCGGACCGTTCGCCTACGAGAAGCTGGCCAACGTCACCTCGCCGGCCACGGGCGGCGGCATGGAGGCCGCCACCGCCATCATGTACAGTGAGCGGTCCGTGACGGGCGAGCGCAGCGTGCGTTGGCGCAACGTGATCATCCATGAGATCGCCCACCAGTGGTTCGGAAACGCGGTCACCGAGTCGGACTGGGACGATGTCTGGCTGAGCGAGGGGTTCGCGACGTACTTCACGTTGCTCTTCCGCGAGCACGCGTATGGTCGGGATGACTTCGTCTCGGGCCTGAGGGAGGCCGCGGAGCGCGTCTGGCCCTGGTACGACCGAAATCCCGAGTACCGCATCGTCCACGAGGACCTCGACGAGATGGCCAGGGTGACGAGCGTAGCGACGTACCAGAAGGGTGCATGGGTGCTCCACATGCTCCGTAAGCGTATGGGGGACAGCGCCTTCTGGGATGGGATCCGCGCCTACTACGCCCGTCACGTGAATGGAACGGCCTCCACCGACGACTTCATGCGAGCCATGGAGGAGGCCTCGGGCATGGAGCATGCAGCCTTCTTCGATCAGTGGCTCCGGCAGGGCGGCAATCCCGAGCTGAGGGGCTGGTGGGAGTACGACCCGGCGGCTGGAGCCGTGGAGGTCGTGCTGCGTCAGGTCCAGGCCGTCGGCTCCTTCGAGCTGCCCCTCGAGATCGGCGTCTATTCGGAAGGAGGAAGCGTGCCTGCACTCGTCGAGACGGTTGAGATCGGGAGCGATTCCCTTCGGTTCGTCATCCCCGTGCCGACCGAGCCCTCGGATGTGCGTCTCGATCCGAACACTTGGGCGCTCTTCCGGGCGGAGTTCGGGCGTCGAGGCGGATCCGGGGGCTGAGGAGGCACCCGGTGCGCGCCGCGAACCTGGCTCGGGAGGTTGCCGAGACCTGGAGGCTGATGCGGCAGCGACCCGTCGACTTCGCGGTCCCCGGCGCGGCTCTCGTCGCCGTGCTCCTGATCGGGTGCGTCGTGGTGCCCTATCCCTGGGGCCTGTACGTCCGGAATCCGGGGCGTACCGCGCTCATGGAGCAGCGTATGAGCGAAGCCCTCGTGGAGGGGGACACCCTGGAGATCGTGCAGCAGTGGGCGCCCCTGACCGAGATCTCGGGGAGCCTCGTCCGTGCGGTGATCGTGGCCGAGGACCACCGCTTTCGAGAGCACGGGGGCATCGACTGGCGCTCCCTCGCCGAGGAGGTCCGCTGGACCGGGGCCGACGGGTTCTCTTGGCTGAGCCCGTCGGACCTGAGGGCTCTGGCGGGGGCCGTCGCGTACGTGTGGTCCCACCGCCACGAGCTGCGAGGGCGGAGCACGATTACGCAGCAGCTGGCCAAGAACCTCTACTTCGGGACGGATCGGAGCCTGATGCGGAAGGCCATGGAGCTCGTCGTGGCCCGGCGGCTCGAGCGTGAGCTGAGCAAGGACCGGATCCTCGAGCTGTACCTCAACGTGGTGGAATGGGGCCCCGGGCTCTTCGGGGCCGAGGCCGCGGCGCGTACGTACTTCGGGCGTCCGGCATCGACCCTCACGCTGGAGGAGGCGGCGGCCCTGGCCGGGACGCTCCCCCACCCTCTGACGTCCAACCCGGTCCGGAGTCCTCGGCGAATGCTCTGGAGGAGGGACCTGATCCTGCAACGGCTGAGCCCGTTACCCGGGGTGCCGCCGGCGCCCCTGCCGCTACCGGAGATCGACATCGGGGAGCCTCAGCTCCTTCCCGCGGACCCGACCGGAGAAAGCGCGGCGGATACTCTGCCACACGATTCCGTCGGGGCCGACCTGACGCCATTGATGCCAGGCCTGACACCGCTGTGGTGAGCCGCCTGGCTCCGTCACTCTGAGCGGATGGCCTCCGTCGGGTCGATGCGCTCCACACGACGGGAGGGGAGGTACGTGGCCAGAAGAGCCGCTCCCGTCATGGCCGCCACGGCCATGGTCATGGAAACGGGGTCGGCAGGTCCCACCCCGAAGAGAACCGCTCGGGCGGCGCGGGCCGCCACCACCCCGGATGCCATCCCCACCGAGATACCCAGGAGCACGAGGGGCAGGGTACCCGCTAGGATGTCCCGCCTGAGGCGGCGGGGAGACGCTCCCAGCGCCAGCCGGATCCCCAGCTCGGAGGTCCGGCTACGCACGGCGTAGGCCACCACGCCGAAGACGCCCACTGTTGCGAGAAGCAGGGCGAGCCCCGCGAGAGTGGAGATCAACGTCGACGTGGCCCGGGGGATGGCGACCCACGAGCCCACGAGGTCGGACATGGGTTGGATGCCGGTGATGGGCTGGGTCGGATCCACGGACCAGAGGGCGGTCCTGACGGCGTCCGCGTACGCCATGGGCTCGCCCTCCACGCGCACGTACATGCCGTTGGTGCCCCGGGGGCTCCCCTGGAGCGGCACGTACAGCATGGGAGGCGGAGGGGCGGCGGGCCCCAGGGAGCGGACATCGGCCACCACACCCACGATCTCCAGGTCGCGATAGGCCTGGTCGTGGGTGCTGATGAAGCGTCCCAGCGCGCCGCCGTCTGGGTAGTGCTTGCGGGCGAAGGCCTCATTCACCACCGCCGTCCGGGGAGCTCCGTCCAGGTCCCGACGCGTGAAGCTCCGCCCCTCCAGCACCCTAATGCCCGCGGTCTCGAACAGGCCCTCGCCCACCCTGCGCCACTCCTCGCGCTGGCTCGAGGTCGGCTGGAACGAGCGGTCCAGGAAGTACACGCGGGCGTAGTCGTCCTCGGCGAGGAAGTCCACATAGTCGATCACCCCGGCGGACGTCACCCCCGGGATCGACTCCACCTCGCGGACGATCTCCCGGAAGTAGGTCGCCTGCTCGTCGTATTCCAGGCCCCACACATCTCCCACCCAGAGCGTCAGCAGGCCCCGATCCTCCAGGCCCACCTCGGTGTCCAGAAGGCGGACGGCGCTCCGGGCCGTGAGCGCCGCACCCAGACAGAGCACCGTGGCGAGCGCCAGCTCGAGGCCCACGAGCACACGGGTGCCCTGCAGGGCGCGGTGCGTTCTGCCCGACCGTGCCCGTGCGCCCCCGCGGATCGCCGACGCGAATCCGGGAAGCGAGAGGGCAACGGCTCCGAGGAGGACGACGCCCACCGCGAAGGCGCCCACCACCGGGTCCAGGTCCGCCCGGAGCACGGGCACCCGGACGGCCGAGTCCGGGATGGCCACCCATACGGGAATCATCCGCGTGACGCGCTCCAGGAGGAACGGGGCCGCGGCGAGGCCCGCGAGCGCACCGGCCAGCGCCAGGCCAAGCGTCTCCAGGGACAGGACCCGGGCCACCCGTGTCCAGCCTGCCCCCAGCGCCATGCGCACCGAGATCTCGCCCGCCCGCGAGACGGTGCGCATGCGGAAGAGCGTCGCCAGGTTCACGAGGGCGATGAGGAGGACGAGCCCCACGACGGCGCCGAGGGTCCAGATGGCGGGCCGGACCGCCGAGACCGCCACGCGGTGCAGGGGCTCGGCCAGGACGCTCCAGCCTTCGTAGCCCGTGTGCTCCCGGGCGCTTCGCGTCATGATGCCGGAGAGCTCGAGGGTGACGTCGTCGGGGGAGGCACCAGGGGCGAGGCGACCGATGACGTGGTAGTGGATCCTGGAGCGCTCGTCCGCCTCCAGGATGTCGTCGCGGAGGGGCGTATACAGAGTGGCCGGGGCGATGAACTCGAAGGCCTCGGGGAGGACGCCGATGATGGTACGGGGCTCACCCTCGATGCTGAGGCTCCGCCCCAGGGCCTCCGGATCGGAGTCGAATCGATCGCGCCAGAAGGCGTAAGACAACAGGACCGTGGCCGGGGCCGACGAGGTGCGGTCGGCTACCTGGAACTCCCGTCCCAGAAGGGGTCTCACACCCAGGACGTCGAAGAAGTCTGCCGTCACCTCCAGGGACTGCGTCACCTCGGGAGACGCTCCGCCGGTGAGGTAGGTGTCGTCGTGGTGGAACGCCGCCATGGCGCTGAGCGTGCGCGCCTCGCGGACCATCTCGATGTAGTTGGGTCCCGAGATGACGTCCCGGAGCTGACCGTCCCGCGTGTTGCTCCCCCAGACGACCATGACGCTGGCCGGATCCTCATAGGGCGCCTCGTGCAGAAGAGTGCCACGGACGAAGCCCAGCACCACGGCGTTCACCGCCACCGCTCCCGCCAGCACGACGACGGCCGTCACGGCGTACCATGGGCTTTTTCGAAGGGTGCGGAGCACGAACAGCCCGTCCAGTCGGATACCGGCCCACCCTTGCATCATCACTCCTCCAGTGTACGCGACCCACGCCCGCATCCCGTTCCATGCCAGGTCGAGCCCGGCCACGAGGGTGAAGCGGGCTCGCCGAGCGAATCCTCGTCCTGCCTGCCTGCTTCGGTAGCGGACCGCCCCCCACATCTCCTCACCGTAGGCGCGACGATGACGAGGGGGGTACAGCCTCAGAAGCGCGCGTAGAATGCGGGGCGGCACGGTCACCGCTTCTCCCCCAGGAGATCGAGGGCGCGCGCCATCTCCAGCAGCCCTTCCTGACGCTCGGCCTCGGCCCGGAGCACCGACCGTCCGAGGTCGGTCACGGCGTACAGCTTCCGGGGCGCGCCCACGCCGGCGGGGTTGGCTACCTCCTCCAGGGGCTCGACCAACCCGTCGTCCACCAGACTCGCGATGATCCGGTAGAGGGAGCCGGCGTTGAGTCGGATGGATCCACCCGACCTCTCCTCCAGCCGCTGCATGAGGGAAACGCCGTACGTCGGCTCCTGAGCCAGGAGGAGGAGCGCCAGGTGATGCGCGGCCTTGAGGGGCAGGTGCTTCTCGGTGTCCAAAAGGGTCCTCCTCGGGTGCTCTACCGTCAGTGAGCCAGTCGGCGGCGCTATTCTATGCAGAATGCATAATATATCCAAGGCGCTCCCAGGGAAAGAGCGTCGAGGGTCGGTGC
>JBDHGI010000263.1:0-5842 GCA_039589955.1 Gemmatimonadota bacterium
TCTAGGGAAGCTCTGAACTGGCGTCAGAGCGGGCGATAGTAGCGGGTATAGGGTAGTTCACGGTGCGCAGGAGGTGCCGAGGCTGGGGGCCTTGCCCCCGCGGCGGTGTCGCGGGATGCTGATTTCCTGCCCTACCGAGACTACAGGGCGCACTTCGCCCCCGGTGGCATCAACTGCCGGCGAACCAGATAGAGGTTGGCGAGCGCGAACATCGTGAGCGCTCGCGCTCGGTTCTTCGCCAAGCCTCGGTACCGCACCTTGTTGAAGCCCCACAGTCGTTTGACCACGTGGAACGCGTGCTCGCCTCGGGCTCGCACCCTGGATCGACTTCGATTGATCTCCTTCCATCGTTCGCTCAGCGGGTTCTTCGATGTCGGCCGACGGTTGACCCGATAGCGCACACCGCTGTTTGTGAAGGCCTGACGGTCGTCTTCCTTCCAATACGCCTTGTCGCCGTACAGCTCGCGTTCCTCTCCGTGTAGCAGGTGCGGCAGCTGCCCGATGTCGGCTTGAGCCGCGTCCGTCACCTCCAGGCTGTGCGTCACGCCCCGCTTGTCCGTGCCCACGTGCACCTTCATCCCGAAGTACCACTGATTGCCCTTCTTCGTCTGCCGCATCTCCGGATCGCGCTCGCCACGCTTGTTCTTCGTCGAGCTCGGCGCATGGATGATCGACGCGTCCACGATCGTGCCCGCCTTCAACAGCAACTGCTTCTCCTCCAGCAGGCTTCGCACCTCGGCAAAGATCCCATCCGTCAGATCGTGTTCCTCCAGCAGATGCCGGAACCTCAAGATCGTCGACTCATCCGGCACACGGTCCTCGCCCAGTTCCACGCCCACGAACCGCCGGATCGACTCACTGTCGTAGATCGCGTCTTCCGCCGCCGGGTCCGAAAGGTCAAACCACTGCTGTACGAAGTAGATCCGCAGCATCCGTTCCAGGCCCATCGGCTTGCGGCCCTTGCCTTCCCACCTCGGATAGTGCGGCCCGATGAGTCTCAGAAGACGTTTCCACGGCACCACCGCATCCATCTCGGCAAGGAACTGTTCACGCCGCGTCACCTTGCCCTTCCGGTCCCACGCCAGTCCCGCAAACGTCTGCTGATTCCTCATCCGACCCCCAGAGTAGGAACGCCTTATCCGCAACTACTCAATATCGCACCTTCTGCATACCTTGTGCAGAGCTTCCCTAGTGACCAATCGCTCGCGCCCTCGCTTGAGACGCGTCGGTCATGAGCTGTCATTTCGCAGCTTCCAGGAGGCCGGTAACGGACAGTATCTCAAGGTGATGATGCGCGTGCGAATCCGCCTTTTGGAATACTATCCAGCGCCCATCTGGCGACCAAGCCGGCAGCGCGTTCTCTACTACAATCCCAGAGGATTGCCCTGCACCGATGATTGTGCCGCCTTCCACGGACTCGATGTACACACCGCCGTCGCGTTTCGAGGAGAACGCAATCCAGCGCCCGTCAGGAGACCACGCAGGTCCGGCCCAGTGATCCATAGTGAGTGGTTTTGCGCTCCGGTCACCGTCTCCGATCGACATTATCCAGATCTTCGTGTCGGGATAATGCTGGTCTGGACGGTCGGTCGAGAATGCGATTCTCGTACCGTCCGGTGAGACCGTCGCCTTGCCGTCGAACTTCTGGCCCCTCGTGAGTTGTTTCTGCCAGCCATCCAGCCTCACTCCCCAAAGATCATTACTGGGCTCTTGGGTGATCAGCCCCCTCGAGAACACGATCCAGCTACCGTCGGGTGCCCAGGCAGGGTAGACATCGTCAGCCTTTTCTTCGTCGGTCAGTCGCCGCAGCCCGCTGCCATCAGCCCCGATGATCCATACTCCTCCTGCGCTCTCATCTGCTCGCGCTGCCCGAAAAGCGATGAGCTTTCCGTCAGGGGACCACGCGGGGCGGGTGGACTGCAGTGGAAACTCAGCGGGTGTCAAAGGCCGAGCCTCTCCTCCCGATGCTGGTATGATCCATAGACGCGAGTTGCCAGACCCGTTCACCGGACGCCGTGAGAAGACCACGAATCTGCTGTCCGGCGAATAGGAAGGGTATTGATCATCGTATGCTGTGTCCGAGGTCAGCACCCTCACCGCGGTCGATGCGAAACGCACACCGCTCTGTTGCGCGGCGCCGGGCGCCGCAACGCAACAGCCAAGGAGAAGGCCGATTGAGATCCTGGTGAAGGACTTGCAGATCATCCTACACCTCCATTCGCCAGCCTTTTGGGTGGCGACCCATGTCGCATAGTTCTCATTGCATCCTCAAATCTGGATTGCCGGAGTCGGAGCCTCCTTATTGGTAGGGCTACCGCCTGCTTGTGTGGCGGCTTCGACTCCGCGAACGGCGACCGCAACTGCTATGCGGCGGACGGGTGACGGACATCTGATCTCGCTCGTGTCTGGAATTCCTGCGCCCAGTTTGTTTCAGATAACGTTCCAGCGACTCCGAACCGGCGCATACACTGCTGTCGCCAGCTCACGCTCCGCATCCGTTCTCATCTATCGTCCCCAGCTCACGTCAGGTCGGCCGGTTGGGCCGAGGGCCGCCTATAGCGGCCCGAGCCGGAGTCGCCGTGTTATCAGATGGCTCCCATCTAGGTCGACCTCCAGTAGCCCGCGATCCCTCCGACCTTGTCGATCAATGGCTCTTCTGCTCTCTCGCCAGTTCGAGGATCCTCTCCGCAGCAACGCGTAGCTTCGCATTCTCTCGAAGAACGAGCTGCTCCATCGCCGCCCGGATCACCATGTGATTCCTGAACTCTAGCGATGACACTAGCGCTCGATGATCGCTCCTCCCCGGCTCTCCACCATAGGAGCCGTAGACTTGAGCCAGGCCGGGGGTCGTGGCGGCAAAGGCGTCCGCGAAGGACGCATGACGACTCAAGTACGGTCTAAGGCGTTCATCAACGAGTTTGACGATTCGGCGCTCATCCTCCGCATTCTCTTCCACAAGCCCGGGCCAGGCCCCGAGAAGGCTCTGCAGCTCATGGCTCCGGACCAGGTCAGCACGACCCGCAGACTGGAAGGCGGTAGCTGCGCCTGAGGCTGGGTTGAAGGTGGATGCGATCAGGAAGGCGTCGACCAGTAGGGAGTCGACGCTGGCCATGGGAGGCCAGGGAGCACTCCCTCGGCTCACCTCAAGAAGAAGATGGGCCGAGCGGGCAAAGCGAAGATGGTTCCTTTCCTGTTGCTTGAGATCCTCCACGTTCTGTTGGAATTCGGCCTCAAGCATGTCCAGCAGCCCGCGTGCCTCATTCCGGTCACGCATGACATCCCACCAGGCGTCGATTCCAAAGGCCAGCAGAATGGACGCGACGATCACCATGCCCTCTATTAAGAACCGCTTCCAAGGCATTTGCTCCTTCATCTCACCCTGCTCCTTTGCCCTGGCATGACGTCCACGGAGCCGCAAGAGCCAACCCGATATCCTGCGTCCTCATCCCATACACCAGATTTCCATCCTGCATTTGCGATAACGTTCTAGAGTTGCGACGCCGGCGCGTCCTCACTGCCCGACGAGGCTACTCCCGTCAATCCTACCTAGCGCCGCTCCCAGACTCTGCAACCCTTGCGCCGGTGTTCTCCGGAGCCGCGTCAGCGGCGTAGGCGCAACTCGTTTGTTAGCAGAAGTCGGTGACCATCAGTCCATTCTACAGGCGGTCACCAACATCACCCACACGCACCCGATTGCGCCCCTCCGTCCGTGCTCTACTTACTCGATGCCGACCTCCGGTGCGTTTCTGAGTAAATGCCAGCTCGCTTCGTCACCGACAGTCTGGACCAACAACGTGCGCTCAACAATCCCCAATACTCTCAATTCCAAAACGCAGCCGGCCCCCTAGAGATGGACCCACGCGGAGGCGATTCCCTACAGCCTCAATCCTTCCGAAGGACGAGCAGAAAGAAGAGGCTTGTGGCTCTGTGAGCCCTCTCCATCTCGACAAGACTCCACCCCTGCCTGGCATGCTCGTTGAGGGCGTTCTCCATCTCCTCGGGCAACGCCTTCGTCTCTTTCAACTGAACTACCTTGTATTCGGCCATGTCTCCTCCAAGTGAAACCCGCACCCGAGACAGTCTCCGGTCAGGAGATACCGCCAAGAGCCTACGATTTCGAGGGAGGACGCACCGCCCCAAGTCTAAGGTATGCGCCTGCCCCCAACTGAAACGCCCTAACCCAGTACTCGATTGTCACCCAATTGTCATACCGATTTCATCTAACGGTCAAAGTCTCAGGCGTGCCGTTCCAGCGAGGGGCCGAGCGAAGCGACGCCCCGAGTGAATGGCATGCCCCGCAGGGCCGCGCCCCGAATGGGGCGCGTGCTGAGACTGGTTGTTATCGGGCGGCGCTCCGTGGGCGTCCACTTACCCACGTCGCGCTCAGTTCCAGCTGCCGCGCAGCAATGCATCTCTATCCACCACGTGGCCGCCTTGAATCACCTTCCATATCCTCCGCGTGTTGCGGATGTCCGTGAGCGGGTCTGCGTCGAGAATGACGAGGTCCGCAATCCGGCCCGGCTCGATCGTGCCGATTTCTTGCTCAGCCCTGAGAACGGAAGCGGCGATGGATGTTGCCGCGGCGAGGGCCTCAGCCGCCGTCAGGCCGGACGCCACCAGCTCCTCCATCTCCGTATGCAAGGCCCAAGATGGTGCCTGGATGTCGGTGCCCGCTCCCAGAATCACACCGGCGTCGTGGAGTCGGCGAGCATTGGCCCGACCGTCGCGGATGGCCCGCTCCATCTCCGGAATCATCGAGGCCACGAAGGGAGGGCCGCTGTACCACCGGCGGTCCGCCGGGTCTATGAATTGCGCCAGTTCTGGGTCCGCGAAGATGGTGGTATCGGACGCGAAGGCCCTGGAGCTCGAGACTAGCGCAAGGGTTGGAGTGATCACCAGGCCGGCGGCGTTCGCCAACGCCGCGACAGCGCCGGAGTCCGGCGCGGGAATGCCGGTACGGGTGCCCGAGTGTTCCTCTCCGTCCATGCCGGACGCCAGCATCGGGAGGTTGTCTGCGGCGTGTCCTGTCACGGGTAGCCCAAGTCGGTGCGCCATCTGGACGAACCGACGCGCTGCCGGAAGCGAGCCTGGAGAGTACAACTTGACGGCTCCGACCCCGAACGCCTGCGCGAGCGCAAGCCCGCGGGCCGCCGCCGTGTCGTCGGATGGGCTCTGCTCGAACTCGGTGAACTGGCACCACGCGCCCCCGAAGGCGACGCACCCTGGATAGAACAGCAGGCCAGCCACAACGATGCGGGGCCCCGGGATTGCCCCAGCCGTCACCGCGTCCCGCAAGGCTGCCACGTTGGCGATCGGGTTGCCCATGTCGCGCACGGTGGTGACCCCGAAGTAGAGCATGCCCCTCAGCTGGGTTTCGCTCCGTGGATGCTGGTGCAGATCGATCAAGCCGGGAATGACGAACCGGCCCTCGGCATCGACAACGTCATCGCCGCGCGCGAGGTGGGTCGTGCCGGCGGGCGTGATACGCTCAATCCGCCCGTTCGCGATGAAGATGTCCGATACCTCGCCGGGGCCACCCTGTCGTCCGACCACTCGTACATTGCGGATGACAACATCCGAGGGGGTCGGCGTACGGAAGCGGATTGGCCATCCCAATCTGACGGTCGACCCTTCCAATCGCCGCAATCGTAACCCATCAGTGGACACGTATAGCACTCTGCCGTCGTGTGCAACGGCGGGGTTGAGAGCGGCGTCTCCGGTGAGTAGCCGTCCTTCGGCGACGGAGGTCGAGTCGGAGGCAAGTTGCGCCGCGTACAGGCGGTCCTCGAGCAGATAGACGACGGAGTCTTGACCGAACAGGCGGATGGCACTGGACGCCACC
>JBDHGI010000264.1:0-6297 GCA_039589955.1 Gemmatimonadota bacterium
CTGGTCGGCCGCCGGCAGCGGAGTCCAGAGCGGCCATCACGTAGTTGAACGAGCCCACCGAGTTCAACCGACCGTCGTGGTGAAGGATGACGAGGAGACGGATGTCTGGGTCCTCGGCCCAGACCACGTCGTGCGTGCCCTCGTAGGTCAGCACAACCTCCTGACCGTCGACCGTCGTGGTGAAATCCAGGCTTGCATGCTCGAGGGGAGGCAGCGTTCGGTCGCAAGACGCGGTTGATATCAGCAATGCCGCCGCGATCACCATCCCCTTCTTCAGCATTTCGGCTCACTCCTGTTCTCAGCGCCGCTTCCTCGATCGGCCGCAGTCATGGCTTCTTCAGCACGTAGATGATGAAGTTCGGGACCCTTAGTTCATCATCGAGATCCGGGTGATCATCCAGTTGCTCCTCCGTCACGGTTGGCTCAATCACATCAACAACGCTGAATCCTGCCGTGAGGAAGCCGCGCACGTATGTCGAAATCGAGCGGTGGAAGTTCGTGAGGTAGTGGCCCATCACCTTCCACTGACGCTCGTCTTCCTCGAAGTAGCGGTCGAGAATCACATGGAGCTTCTCGCCGTTCTCAGCCCTGTGCCAGGCTCCGACCGCGGACCGCATCGGATGAAGGTTCGCCACGACAAACCTCCCGCCATGCAGGTCAAACGACTCCGAATCCAGGAATCCTAGGTCCTGTACGTCCTCAACACGGTACTCATCGCGCTCCGACTCGAGCTCGCGGGCCGCCTCCACCATGGGAGCGCACAGGTCAAGACCCAGTACATACTCCGCCCCTCGCCGGATCAACATCCGGCAAAACCGGCCCTCGCCACACCCGCACTCCAAGACGCGAAGCCCCCTGACATCTCCGCATGCCTGGAGCATCGGCTCGTCAAGAAGACCGGTACGCGTTGGATTGACTCCCTCACGAGCTTCCCGAATCCACGCAGGAGCTAGGTGGATCCACTCTCGATTGAGCTCTTCTTGATTCATGGGTTCATGGGCTGGCCATCGATCCCTTCTGTCATCACCTCAACGAACCTCCGGGTGACGGCTACAGCATGTCGGTCAGGGCCGTGGGCCGTCCAACGTTGCCTGCGCCAGGCCGTGGCGGACTCCACGAGACTCGCCCACTCAGGGAACCTATCCGCCACCCATTCGGCTGCTCGGGTCTTGGAAGGCCGAATTCCGAACTCGAGGGTGTAGAGCCCACGGCACACCGTGAATACGGTGTACGCACATGAGCCACGCGCCGCATCGTCCTCGAGCTCAGTGCGAAACTCCCTCAAGCGTCCTCGCACGGTCTCGAGGAACTCGTCTTCCGGGAGTTCCGGAATGGTCTTCGAAATGGCAGGGCCGACCAGCGCCACTCCTTCCTCCCGGGCCGGATACCACGTCAGCAACCACTCTCGCCCTCCGCTCACAACGTGAAATGGCTCTCCGGGACTTATCACGGCAATCCGCGGAATCTCTTCGAGTGGTTTCCGCAGCCGGGCCTGGGCGACGTAGACCACGTCGATCCGGCCGGCCCAATCCGGATGCTGAACGGCGAACGAATCGTGCATCAATTCGAGCCTGGTGCTCAGTTCGTCGCTTGGGTCATCCGCTAGCACCGCGATCAAGTCGATGTCGCTTATCTCGGGCTCAAAGCCACCCGCCACGAGGGAGCCGTAGACGTAGAGACCGACAAGCGACGATCCAGTCACATCGACAATCGAGGCACGGACGGAACCGAGAACGCTCGGCGCCTCCAACGCCGCCGCCGAGCCTTCGCTATCCAAATCCATAGCCCCTCACCGTAGCATCCTACATCCTCTCCATGTCGCTTCGCACTGCCTCCAGGATCCAGATCGCCTCATCGAGCGCGAGTTGCAGCTCGTCTACGGTCCACGCGAGCCAGGTGTAATTCAGGGCCAAGTAGGACTGGAACTGAGAATCGCCGAGAATGCGCCGGTAGGTGGTCTCGACTCCTTCTTCCGAGATCGCCTGTTCGGGCCACGTGAGGTCAGACGGCCAGAGCTGCGAGGTCGGTGCCCCCTCCGCGAGTGGCCGCGCAAGCGCCACCTCCTGGGAAACCAAGTAAGGAACGATGCTCGACTCGACCTGCCGCCTCATCAGCTCCTGATTCTCGTGGACCTCATCCACGAAGCTCTCCCACGTAGCCAGGCGGAGCCGCAATTCAGTGTTCGGGATCAGCTCCAGCCGGCCTGAACTGACGAGTGCGTCCCGGACGCCCCGGCCCGGGTCGACCGTGCCGACGATGAGGAGGCGGTAGATAGAGTTGTCCAATGCCTGCACACCGGAGGCAAGCGCGGGAGGTCCAGACATCAGTAGAGTCAGGGCATCCAGCTTCTCACGGTGATTCCCGACCCGCCACTCATACCGCTCGACGTGCTCGAGGTACTCCGCTTCGAGCCCTTGAAGGATGTCGCGGACTTCTCCGCGTGTGGTCCACCGGTCCCAGCCAGCGTCAATCGCAAAGGCCAGCAGAATGCTCACCACGATGATTGGGCCCTCAACCGCTGCCTTCCGCACCCATCCTGCCCGCCGGCTTCCGACCTCAATCGACATGCGGTCAATTACCTCCCGATGCGGCTCTCTCTTCTACTCTCTCCACACTCGTGGCCAGCCCGCCAATCTCGACCGTAGCACGTCGTCAGAGATCAGATCGAGGTGACCGGAGGCGAGAGCTCCATCGAGCACGCCAGACTTCGGATAGTAGGACCCCAAGTGCAGGTAGGTGTAGACTACGTCACCGAGTAGATCCGGAGAGGCCGAGGTGTCGGTCAAGTAGTCTGGATCCAGCAGGCGAAGCGAGGCACCCATTCGCCTCTCGTGAAAGGCCACGGCCTGGTTGACGATCTCCCTCGTTTCGAGAAACTCCTCGTGTAGACTCACGAGCAGCTGGTTCTCCTCCTTCCTCTCCTGCACACCGACCCACCATGCGTCGAGAGCGAAGGCCAGCAGGATCGACACGACGATTACTAGCCCTTCAAGAGCAAGAGAGCTCAATCGATGCCGGCTGGTCACAGTGGATCACTTGCTTCGGCCGCCGAAACACTCAGTCGTGAGTTGTGGCCGACGCAGCCTCCAGCAGCCGCCAACGAAGCTGGAGCACGTACCAGAGGAACAAGGCGATCCCCAGGGTTACCGTTCCGAATCCCGAACTCAGCAATGTGCTTTTGATGCCCGGTGCCATGACGGTGGCCCTGACGGCTCCCGCTGCCTCGATGGCTTGCAGAGTGACAATGATCCCCACCACCGCTCCCAAGAGTCCGAAGAGGAAGCCGAGGAAACCCCATACCAGAACCCCGTCGAGCCATGCCTTGGTTCTCAGATCCGGCGAGGCACCGGTCCGGAAGAGCTTGAAGACCGACCAGAGCCCGAGGAGGACCAGCACAGCAAGACAGAATGAAATAGGCCAGCGTGTGAAGCCGATCGACTCCCATATCGAGCCCATCGTTTGCTCTCCTTTCGAAGGGTGTTCGGCGAAGGAACCGAGATCTGCCTACGGTTGAGTCCCGATCCCCCTTCGGGATCGGCGGCGAATCTCTGCCCCCAAGGTCAACAAGATCAGGATCATGAGTGCTCCGAGGAGCACCCAGACCACCGGCTTCCACTGGAAGGCTAGCTCGTGCCATCCGGTTCCCGCGACGACAGCCCGCGGGGGAGGGCTCTCGTCACTCACTCTTCGGAACGTCTCCGGTAGGGCGTTCCCCTCCTTTCGAACGGCCCGGACGTCGCCGGCCTCGGACTTCTCAAAGATGAGTCTCGTGGGGCCAAGGGTGAGGGCGAAGGAGGAATCCGACTCCGCGAACAGGCGAGCTCGCGCTTGACGTGGGCGCTGGAGCGTCAGGTGTCCTTCGGCTTCCCTCCGGACATGGAGGGAGGTGCCGGAAGGTGCCTGGTAGCGGCCTGCGTAGGAAGCCAGCACCTCGTGCGCGATCTCGGCTTCCTCTTGGGGGGTGCGTTTCCCGAAGAGCAGGAGCTCGGTTGGAGTGGGATCGGAGAAGGCATAGGTGTTTGTCAGCCAGACGATCCCGACCTCTCTTCCAGGGTCGAAGGCAATCAACGCGCTGAAACCCCCTGTGTTTCCTCCGTGCTGCAGGATCCGGCGTCCCTGGACGGTACGCACCGTCCAAGCGAGTCCGATCGAATCCTGAGTATTCCCCCAGTTGAACCTGGGCTCGTGGGCCGCTCGCATGGCCTCCTCCAACTCGGTCTCTGGAGGGCCAACGTTTGCCTTCAGGTACTTGAGCATGTCCTCCACGTTCGCGTACATCCCGCCGGCGCCGCGACGGGCGTCCGTTCCTTCCCAATGCGGCACCGGGGAGCCGTTTCGGTATCCCCGGACTGCCCATTGCGCCAGCTCACCGCTCAGGGTGAACCCCGCTCCGGTCATGCCCAGGGGAACCAGAATCCTCTCTCTGTGAAGCTCGTCGTAGCTCATCCCTGCAGCCCTGGCCAAGCCCTGGCCGAGTACCTGGAAGCCGAGATTGCTGTATTCGAACTCGGCTCCTGGCTGCCGACGGAGCTCGTGGCTCGACAAGAAGTCGTAGATCGTTTCGACCGTGTACTCGGCGTAGGGATTATCGGGATCGGCGGGCTGGTGGTTGCCCGGGTTCTTCGGCAGCCCGGACCGGTGCGTCGCCAGGTCGAGTAGGGTGATCTCCCTTCCTCCAAGAGCGGGTGCCGTCACTCCCTCCGGGAGGTAGTCCAATACGGGATCGTCCAGTGCCACTTCACCGCTGAGCACCATGTGGGAGAGGAGGGTCGCGGTGAAGGTCTTGCCGATGGACCCTGCCTCGAAGACCGATCGTGGCCCAAGGGGTCGAGCGCCGGGCCCGGGGGTTCCATAGCTGACGACCCTTGTCGAGTCGTTCGCCTCCAAAAACCCGACGACGATTCCTTCAGCCTTCCCGTCTTCGACAAGGTACCGGAGCACGAGCTCCACATCCTCATCAGAGGGGAAGTGTTGGGCTTGAGCAGGATTGGGGAGGAAGAGGAGGAGCAGGGCCGAGGCGCTGCCAAGCAGTTGCCTTTGCGCAAATCGCATGGTTCAGCGCAGTCCCGCAGATGCAGGTTGATCAAGGTCTGGTACGGAATGCCCGAGTCCTCGGCGAGCCCTTCGATGTAGTCGACAGTACGGCCGTCTAGGCGATGGTCCCTTTCCTGCGACTAACCTGTGCTCGTCCACCGAAGTCCACTCAGGCTGCGGGCCGGTTTGGTCGAGGGCCGCCTATCCTCGTCCGCCCCGCTGCTCAGAACGGCCTGTGCTGGTCGTCTCCGGAGCGGCCGCAACGTCGCGCAGGCGGCAACCTCTGGTTCTCGGCCGTTGCCGTCCCGCCGACCCCTCTGCCTCACGTCGACGGCTTGGGTTCCCAAAGCTCGAAGCGGTTCCCCTCCGGATCCTTGGCCCACCCGAAGCGCCCGTAGTCATACTCTTCCACCCGGTCGTCTACCTCGACACCGGCATCTCGTAGCTGCGCGAGCATCGCGTCGAGATCATCGACCCGATAGTTGATCATCAACGAAGAGTCCCCCGGGCCAAAGTACTCGGTGTCCGTTGGGAACGAGGACCACACCGTCTGCTCTCCACTGCCCGCTGACTCGAAGGCCGCATACGTTTGGCCATCCTCCACCGGAATCCCGAGGTGAACGCGGTACCACTCCGCCAGGGCGTTCGGATCACGAGCCTTGAAGAACACTCCGCCCAATCCTTTAACTCGTTCCATCGAAATCCTCCAAGCTCAGATTGCCTCTGCTTCGACGTCGGACCATCCGGGCCACCGCCGCTCGCGGGCAGCCGGCAACCTCACTTGGTCTCGTCGCACCGCCACCTAACCTCCTCCGATTCGGGGCCCAGATCGGATCCGATGCCCGTCGGTCGTACGAATGGCGATCACATCTCTTAGGCCTGCAACATCTTCCATCCTGAATTGCCTTAGCTGGTCCCCGCACGCCGCCGCAATGGCCGAGAACGTCTCAGCGACTGTGAACCGGCGGCGACACTGCTTTCCCCAGCTCATGCATCGACTCCGATGGCACTCTGACCGTCCTATTCCTCTTCCACATCCGTGCGCTCATCCATGCCGGCGTGTTCAGCTGATCCTTTACAGTTTGTTGTCATCGAGGATTCGCGGGTGAGTTATCCTCGAAAGTTGTGGAATGGCCCCCGAGACGGGAGTGAGTTGAGGGGAACGAAAAAGGCGGCGTATCCTTCGGTGTGACAGCAATCACACGAAGTCCCGGGAGAGAAGCCCGGGGAAGGACACGCCACCATGCTGAAGGTAGTCGAGGA
>JBDHGI010000265.1:0-5791 GCA_039589955.1 Gemmatimonadota bacterium
AGTGCGACGCGAACCCCTCCCTCAGCTGCCCCGCGGTGGGAGGTTGAGCCCCCAGGCTGCTTCGGGCCGGTGGCGCGGCTCCGGCCGCGCCACCGGATTCGGGGCAGCGGTAGACAGGGCAATGGGGATGCCCACCCGGTCGAGAGGCCGGGTGGGCATCGGAGGGGATTGATCGAACCTCACACGAGGAGGACACGATGCGACGTCAGCTGGTCGGCGCGCTCTTTCTCTCTTCCGTCCTGGCCGTCGCCGCGTGCGGGCCGGGCAGGGCAGCTGCCGGATCCGGAGCGAGTCCCGACGTCATCGGCAACTGGGAGCTCCAGGAGCTGCCCGACTACAACGCCCTCGAGGCCATCCGCCGTCTCCGGCCCAACTGGCTCCGGACCGGGACACGGCCCGCCATCGCCGCAGGGGGAGGCTCCGGCTATCCGCGGGTCCACCTGAACGGCGTGCCCCTCCAGGACATCCGTCAGCTCGAGGACATCCGTGCCGACGAGATCCGGGAGATGCGGTTCGTGAGCGGCCCCGATGCGTCGACGCGGTGGGGCACGGGCTACGTGAACGGAGCGATCCTGGTCACCACGGAACGCTGAGGAGGGCTCGGGGGGCGGGCCTCAGTGCACGTCCCCGCCGTTCCCCGACTGACCACCGTCACTGCCGCCGCCCAGGGCCTCGAACCCGAGGTAGGTCGCCAGAGCCCCGGCAACGAGGATGCCGGCGGTCCGCCAGGCGCTGACGCGCCGCACACGGAAGCTCGACACGTTGGCTTCCGGGACGTCGACGGTCCACTTCTGCCCCGGGTACCCCTCTCCCGTCACGGCGTCCAGCCAGAGGGCCGACACCACGATGGCACCGTCGTCATCACGGATCATCTCGCCGGTGATGCGGCCGATGTTGTGCAGCGTCATGGCGGGGATCTCGAAGCTCATGGGTCGACGAAGCTCCATGCGCACCGGCGTCCCCCGCGCCACCGTCGACGAGCCGGCGGGCACGTAGTGGTAGCACCCCGACAGGAGGAGCGCGACGGCGGCGAGCGACAAACGTCTCATGGCAGCATCACGAAGGGACGTGTCGGCCGACCCGCCCGCAGGCGGGTCGGCCGACACGGCTCAGGCCCCGTGGCTCAGCCACAGGGGTTGGGGTCGTTGTCGTTCCGGAGGGGCTGCTGCCCGGCTTCCGGAATGTTCTGGTTCGACTGCCGCTCCTGCTGGCCGTAGTAGAGCCGGGCGGGCATGCCGCCGGGGCGCTCCGTGATGGCCGGCAGGCAGGTGCGCTTGTAGTCGTTCCACGCCTCGAGGTTCAGGAAGAGGGCCGTGTACTTCTCCCCCATGATGGCCTCGAAGAGCGCGTCGCCGGTCGCCGCTTCCAGCACGGCGGCCTGCGCCGACAGATCCACGCCCCAGGTCGCTTCCTGGCAGGCCAGGCCCGCCAGAGCCGCGCTCCTCGCGGAGCCTTCGTTGCCGAGGTGGAAGTGAGCCTCGGCCATGATGAAGGCGTTCTCGGAGCACGTCACGATGGGGAAGTCGAAGTCCGACGCTCCGTAGGCCGTGCCCAGCTCGGAGTCGCGGGGAGCGTATCCGCCCCCGCTGGCCTCGCTGTAGTACAGCGGTAGCCTCGGGTCGCCGTCCGCCACCATCTTTGGAACCAGGTAGTCCCCGGCGGAGATGTATCCCGACCGGTCACGCATGAACTGGTACCACAGGTTGTTCTCCGTGGCGGAGGTGCTGTGGATTGCCTTCCAGTTCTCGTCCACGGTCATGACGCCCTGCTGGGCCTCGGCCAGAGCCGACTGGTACGCCGAGCTGTTCACCTCGGCCCAGTGCAGGTGGTACCGGGCCTTCAGCGTGCGCGCCACCGCCGTCCACTTCGCCGGATCGCCGCCGAAGTTCAGGTCGACGGAGCCCGGTCCGGTGCCCTGGCCGCTGGCCAGGTCGCCGATGGCCTCATCCAGCAGGGACTGCACGGAGGCGTACACGTCGGCCTGCTCATCCAGAGCCGGCTCCGCGATCTCCGCGTTCGCCGCCTCGGAGTACGGAATGTCTCCGAACACGCTGGCGGCCATGCCAAACATGAAGGCCTGGTGGACCTTCAGGATGCCGGCGTACACCCGCCGGCCTCCGTCCTCGGCCTGGGCGATGGCCTCTTTGAGATCGATGAGTCCGCCACCCGTATAGATGGCCTCGAACTCGTCGTCCGCGGACTCCTCGTCGATGACGTAGCCGTCGATGATGGCGAACTGCCGATCCGTCCCGGCCATCTGCTGCGTCCACAGGGACGAGATGCGGGACATCTGGCCCTCGGACAGGAAGAACGAGTTGACCTGGATGCCGGTGAACAGCTGATCCACGGAGGCCGTGGGCACCGCGTTGGGGTTGGTTTCCGTGGGGCTGATGAAGTCACAGCCTCCCAGGAGCGCCGCCGTGAGGAGCGTGGCGAGCACGCGCCCTCGATGGGTCGTCGTGTTCATGATCTCCTCCTAACGGACCAGGGTGACGTTGACGACGAGGCCACGGGTCTGCGGGTTGTTGAAGTAGTCGATCCCGCGACCCAGGGTCTGACCGTTCAGGTTCCGCTCGGGATCCATGCCCGTGTAGTCCGTCCACGTCTTCACGTTGCGGGCGCTGAGCATGAGATCCAGCGAGCTGAATCCAAGGCGGTTCAGCCAGTCCTGGTCGCGGAAGGTGTACGCGACCGAGACGTCCCGGATCTTCACGAAGCCGGCGTCCTCGACGAACTGGCTGGCGGGGCCGGTGAAGCCCGAGCCGATGCCGTTCCAGAACCAGGTCAGCCAGTTGATGGGCACGGACGTGCCCGCGCCGGGGCCGGCTACGCCGTTCTGCTCGAGGTACGTCTCTCCGAAGACCTCGCTCCTGCCCTCGCCGTGGTACGGCCCGGTGCCCTCGTGGGTGCCGAAGAAGTAGAGCGCGCCCTTTGTGCCGTTCCAGGCCTCTCCGCCCTTCTTGATGTCCACCAGGGCCGAGATCCGCAGGTGGTCCCCGATCTGCAGGTTGTTGCGGATGCTCGCCGTCCAGTCGGGGTTGGCGTCCCCGATCACGCGGCTCTGGGGGTCCTGCCGCGGGTAGCCGTCGGCGGCGATGAACATGTCGCCGGGGCTCCACCCGCTGTAGGTGGCGTCGATGTCCACGCCGCCCACCGTCGAGCCGTTGCCGAAGCGGACGAAGTCGTTGCCGTAGAACACGCCGATGGGATAGCACTTGGTGATGTTCCCGTCGGCGTCCCGCTCGGGCGCCACCACCGAGTTGGTGCTGCCCGTGAAGCCGGTGAGGCTGAACTCCTCGGTGCCGGCCAGGTCGAGCACGCAGCTTTCGTTGGTGGCCCACTGGGTCAGGATGTCCCACTGCACGTCGGTGGTGTTGACGACGTTCAGGTTGGCGGTGACCTCGAAGCCCTCGTTCTCGAACTCCGCCGCGTTGGCGTACTTGCTGAAGAAGCCGGTGCTCGGAGCGGTGCTCACGGCCAGAATCGCGTCGGTGGTCTTCTGGTGGTAGTACGTGAATCCCAGCGAGAGCCGGTTGTCGAGGAACGCCAGGTCGGTCCCGACCTCATACTCGGCCGTGCGCTCGGGCTTGATGTCCTTGTTGCCCAGCGTGGTCTCGCTCACCACGCCCTCGTTGCCGCGGTAGATGGTCTGCAGCCCGTTGGGGAAGAGCCATCCGTCGGTGATCGTCGCCGTCTCGAAGGCGTTCACGTTGCTGAACACCGGCGGCTGCTTGCCGGCCACGCCGTACGCGAAGCGTACCTTCCCGAACGACAAGGGCGTATTCTCCACGTACTGGGAGAAATCCCACGCCGTGCTGAACTTCGGATACGCGAAGCGCTGATCCTGACCGCCGAAGGTGGACGATCCGTCATAGCGCAACGCCCCCGTGATGTACAGCTGGTTCCACAGGTCGAAGCTCGCTTGCCCGAAATAACCGTCCGTCCGGACGGTCTCGTCGTACTCGTCGGGCACCCGGTCGACGGTGAAGTCGAGCTGGTCCGTGCCCAGGATGAGGTTGGAGCCGTTCACCTGGTACCGCCGGAACTCCCGGTGATTGAGGTTCTGCCCGAAGGAGAACTCACCGGAGATGTCGTCGGTGAAGTAGTGGGAGGCCGTGGCCACGATGTTGTGGTCGACCTCCAGGTTCATGATGTCCGCCCGCACGATCCGGCCCTGGGGGAAGTCCGAGGAGCTCTTGGGGAAAGTCGTGCGGCGCTCGTCAGCCGAGTAGTCGGCGCCGAGGGTGTAGTCCACCCGGAGCCACTGGAACGGCGTGTAGTGGGCGTTCACGTTCCCGAAGCTGCGGGACACGGTCGCGTCGTTCAGGATCTCGTTGGCGATCCAGAACGGGTTGTCGTATCCCCGGCCCTGGAGCACCGAGGTGGGGCTCGGCCTACGGTACGACCGGTGCAGGCCGTCCTCGGTGAGGTACGGGAGGTTGTTGAAGTCCGGAGGCGTCCGTAGGGCGCCCAGCTGGATTCCCGAGATGTTCGAGCCCTGCTGGATGAAGTCCCCGCGACCCTCCGTGTACGCGAAGTTCCCCCCGACGCGCAGGTCGTCACGGAAAGCGTGGCTCGCCTTGAGGCGCACCGTGGTGCGGTTGTACGCGTGGTTGCCCTTGATGATGCCGTCCTGATCCAGGCGTCCCGCCGACAGATAGTAGTCGGTGGTCTCGCTGCCGCCGGACCAGGTGATGAACTGGTCGCTGCGCAGCGCGGTCTGGTAGAGCTCACCGGCGTGGTCCCAGGTGGGGCCGATCACCGGCAGCCCCCAGCTCACCGGGCACCGGTCCCGGGGGGTCCCGTAGATGTCGATGCAGACTTCGCCCGACTCGGGGATGGTGCCCGGGTCCTCGCCGAAGGCCTCGTTGATACCGCTCACGCCGGCCAGCCCCTGCCCGTATCCACGCTGGAGCGGTACGACCTGGTTCACCTCGTCGAAGGAAAACGAGCTCCGGTACTCGATGCGGTTGGTGCCCGGCCGCCCCGACTTGGTGGTTACCAGCACGACGCCGTTGGCCGCCCGTGAGCCGTAGATGGCCGCGGCGGCCGCGCCCTTGAGGATCTCGACGCTCTCGATGTCGTTGGGGTTGAGGTCCAGGGCCCGGTTCGTCAGCGACGTCCCAGCCACGGTGCTTTCGATGCTGGTGGTACTGTTGTCGATGGGCACGCCGTCCACGACGAAGAGGGGCTGGTTGCTACCCTGGAGGGAGTTGGCGCCCCGGATGCGGATGTAGCTGCCCGCCCCGGGATCGCCCGAGGACGAGACCACCTCGACATTGGGTGCCTTCGCCGCCAGCGCGGAGACGATGTTCACCTCCTGGCTCATGGCGATCTCGTCGGACTTCACGGAGTTGATGGTCACGCCCAGCTTCTGGCGCCGGGTAGAAAGCCCGACTCCGGTGACGACGAGCTCCTCGAGGTTCAGGGGGTCCTCCGCGAGGACGAAGTCCAGGATCGTGGTTCCCGGCGTGAGGGTGACAGTCTGGTCTTGAGAGGTTCTCCCGATGAGGCTCGCGCGCACCGTGACCGTCTGACCGGTGACGCGAGACGCAGGGATGATCATCAGGTACCGGCCCTGAGCGTTGGTCAGGACCCCGATGTTCATCGACTCGATGTAGACACTGGCCGACTCGAGGGGCCCGCCCATCTCACTGGTCACCCGACCGGTGAGGGTGGTGGGCTCCTGAGCGGCTAGGACGCATGGCGCGAGGACGAAGCACGCCCCCAGCGCCAAGAGCCGACGTTGGAGGGATGGCATAAGGAGATGCTCCTTCCCTGAAGGATGGAC
>JBDHGI010000266.1:0-5761 GCA_039589955.1 Gemmatimonadota bacterium
TGACGAAATTGCCCAGGGACTTGGACATCTTCCGTCCGTCCACCACGAGGTGTTTGACGTGCAGCCAGTAGCGGACGAACGGCTTGCCGGTCGCGGCTTCCGCCTGGGCGATCTCGTTCTCGTGGTGGGGAAAGACCAGGTCCTCTCCGCCGAGGTGGACGTCGAGAGTGTCTCCCAGCTCGCTCACGCTCATGACCGAGCACTCCAGGTGCCATCCGGGCCGGCCCCGCCCCCACGGCGAGTCCCAGGCGGCGCCCGTGGCCTCGTCGATTTGGCTCGCCGCCTTCCACAGGGCGAAGTCCCGGGCGTCCTCTTTCTCGTAGTCGTCGTGCGCCACGCGGGCTCCCACCCGCACCGAGGAGGGGTCGATGCCCTTCAGCTTCCCGTAGCCGGGGAACTTCGCGATGGAGAAGTACACCGCCCCGTCGTCCGCCTGGTAGGCATGGCCGGACGCCACCAGGCGCTCGGTGAACGCCACCATGGCGGGCACGTACCCCGTGGCCGTCGGATAGACGTCCGCCGGCCGGACCCCGAGGGTGCGGGCGTCGGCCAGCATGGCCTCTCCGAACGGCTTCGTGTACTCCCGGACGTCCACGCCCTGCTCGGACGCCCGGGCGATCGTCTTGTCATCGAGGTCCGTGATGTTCATGACGAAGCGGACCTCGTAGCCCGACCACTCCAGGTACCGGTGGATGAGGTCGTAGGCCAGGAAGGAGCGGTAGTTGCCGATGTGGGCGTAGTCGTAGATGGTGGGCCCGCACGCGTAGACCCGGACCTTTCCCTTCTCCAGAGGCTTGAAGGTCTCTCTCGAGCGTGTCAGCGTGTTGTGCACCTTGAGTGCCATGCGTGCCTCGGACTGTCAGGGTATCCGTACCATGAGCAGGAGGCGCCGTGCCAGCTCCTCCTCCAGGGCCTCGATGCCCGGGGCCGGCTCCCCGCGCGAGGCCAAAACGTAAGGGCTCTCTGCCCGGGCCTCCAGCCGTCCCCGCAGCCACGCCCTACCGCCCTCGTCCGGGGTCAGCTCGAGGGCGGCCAGCAGGGCCTTGGAGACCCAGGGGTCTTCGGAACCCGAATCCGCGTAGGCCAGGTAGAGACCCCGAGCGAGACCGTGCGCTTCGAGTCGCTCCCTGGCCACCTCGCCGGCGGCGAACCACCCGAGGGGCTCGGTGAGCCCCACCTGGGCCAGCGAGCCCAGTCGGCGGAGGTCCCCCAACAGCCGCGCGGCGGTGCTGTCCTGCTGGACCGGCAGGAGAACGCGCTCGGCTCCGAGAGCATCCACCAGATCCCTGGCTTGGGCCAGCTGCCAGCGGGCCAGCTCGATGCGGGCCTCGGCGGCCGCCTCGCCGAATCCATCGGCGATCCGGCGGATCTCCCGCTCGGCTCGAGCGGTGTCACCGGCTTGCCGATCCATCGCCGCGCGTGTGAGCCTGATCATTCCTCTGGCGGTCCGACTCCACGCGGCCGAGTCGGCGCCGACGAGGAGTTCCGCCGCCACCTCGTGACCCCACCGATCCGCGGC
Organism: Gemmatimonadota bacterium; assembly: GCA_039589955.1. GTDB lineage: Bacteria > Gemmatimonadota > Gemmatimonadetes > Longimicrobiales > Gaopeijiaceae > SZUA-318. Next base: position 1,520 of record JBDHGI010000266.1, read on the forward strand.
TCGTCGGATCAAGGCGGCCAGGGTGTCGGGGTTCTGGCCAGCGTCGCCCTCCGCCAGGAGTCGGTTCACCCCCTCCCGCGCCCGACCCGGCTCGTCGAGAGCGATGGCCCATCGTAGACGCTCCAAGGCAGAGGGAATGCGCAGCGAACGGTGCAGCTCCGCCGCCCGGTCCAGGTCCCACCAACCGCCATCGACCTCGCCGGCCGTCAGGAGCACCTGCGCCCGCCAGTAGTGTCCCTCGGCCAGGGCCACTCCCGATCGGAGTCCCTGCAGCCCCTCGTTGAGCAAGGGCGCTCCCGTCCTGTGATCCCCCGAGGCGACATGCGTTGCGCCGAGGAGGAGGCGCGCACTCAACCGCACGCTCTCGTCCTCGGTCACGGCCGCGGCCTCCGCCAGCGCCGCCCTCGCGCCCCTCAGCTCACCCAGGCGGAACCGCGCGCGGCCCAGGAGCAGGAGGGCGTCGTCGGCCCAGGGGCCCTCGGGCTCCTCCCGATATCCCCTCGCCGCCTTGCGGATGACGTCCTCGTAGCTGGCGCTCGCCAGGGAGTCCCTGCCGGCCTGTCGGTGCCGCTCGGCTTCCTCGTACCGTCGCTCGGCGTTGTATAGCGCGTTGTAGTAGACGCACCCTCCGAGGAGCGCGACGACGCCCGTCCAGGCGACGCCGCAGCGCATCACCCTCCCCCTCCTCCCGCGCCCCCGGTCCCCGGTGGATACCGGGCGAAGAACCTCCGGATGGCCCGTGCCATCGCTCGCGCCGATTGTCGCTGGAAGTCTTCGGTTCCCAGCAGGGGTCCTTCCTCGCGATGCGACAGGTAGCCCACCTCGACGAGCACCGCCGGCATGAGGGCATTCGTGATCACCGCCAGAGGACCCTGCTTCACACCCCGATTCGGGCCGGGATGGAACGTGGCGAGCTCGCCCTGGACCATCTCCGCCAACAGGGACGACCAGTGCTGGTGATCGAGGCTGCCCAGGTCCCTGAGGATGAAGTCCAGGTCCTCGGCGGGAACGAGCTCGCTGTTCTCCACACGAAGCGGGGCATTCTCGATCGCCGTCAGCCGACGCTCGTCGTCGGTGCGGGCCTCGGCCAGAAAGTACGTCTCAAATCCGCGCACCGAGCGTCGAGCAGGGAACGAGTTGGCGTGAATCGAGATGAACAGACCAGGTCGCTCACCCTTGAGATCGGTGGCCATCGCCCCTCGCTGCCATAGGTCGACGAGCACGTCGCCGGACCGGATGAGGTGCACCTCGAGGGCCTCGTCGGAGGCGAGCTCCTCGGCCAGCGCGCGGGCGATGCCGAGGGCCACTGTCTTCTCCCGGACCCGGCCGACACCCATGGCCCCCGGGTCATTCCCGCCGTGCCCCGCATCGATGATCACGACCCGCACGGCGCTGGCGGGATCGGGATCCGACCTCCACGTATCGCCGGCCTCGCCTCCCTGGTCGGAGCCCGCCTGGCCGCCGGGCACCGGGCGGACCGGGTCACGCCCGTCCAAGATCCGTAGGGTCATGCTCGGCCCGTCGAACCGGTATCGCTCGGGAACGCGACGAGGAAGGAAATCCGACACGAGCTGGAGGGGGATCAGGAGGCGCTCTCCGTCCAGATAGGGAGCCGCCGACAGCTGCAGCACATCCTCTTCCCAGCGGAAGAAGGGGGTCCCGGCGCGAATCTCCGCCCGGACGCCCTCGGGGCTCGTCGCGAGGGCCACGGCGCCCTGCACCGACAGGGACCACCCCAGGCTGCCCAGCTCGTCGATGCTGATGGCGGCGAAGCCACGGTCTGTCTCGATCTGGATCGCCTGCGCCTCGCCTCGGGCGGCTTCCAGACGCAGCGTGGGTCGGCCCTGCCCCATCACGGCCGGCGGACACCCGACCCACGTGGAGATCGCTGCCAGGAGAGCGAAGGCGCCCGGCCTCATGCGCCCCCCATGGCTCTGCGGGCCTCCCGGTCCTGCGTCTTGCGCTTCAGAGTCTCCCTCTTGTCGTACAGCTTCTTCCCCCGGGCGAGCGCCAACAGGACCTTGGCGTACCCCCTGGCGAAGTAGATCTCTAGGGGGACCAGCGTGAGGCCCTTTTCGTCCACTTTCGACGCGAGCCTGCGGATCTCGTGGCGATGGAGCAGGAGCTTGCGCGGGCGCACGGGATCGACGTTGAAGCGGTTCGCCTGCTCGTAGGGGCTGACGTGGAGGCTGTGGAGCCAGAGCTCCCCTCGGTCGACCCGGGCGAAGGCATCCTGGAACGAGACCTTGCCCTCACGCAAGGACTTCACCTCGGGACCCTTCAAGGCGATGCCCGCCTCTACCGTTTCGAGGATCTCGAACTCGTGTCGCGCCTTCCGATTGCGCGCCACGACCTTCCGTCCGGAATCGGGAGCCGTCACGATTTCGTCACCGAGGAGATGTCGCCAATCATGCCGTCCCCCAACGTGTCCCGTACCTGCACCGCCCTGGCCTTTCGCATGGTGTACACCTGGGCGACCTCGCCGCCGAGGATAAACACTAGCGACCCGTAATAGATCCAGAAGACGAGGACCGCGACGGTGGCGAGGTTACCCCACGTGGTGGTGTACGTGGCGATCTCCGTGGCGTACCAGGAGAACGCGTGCTTCAAGATCTCGTGGAGGAGGGCGGAGAAGGTCGCCGCGACCCACGCGGTCCTCCACGGGACGCGCCGGGCGGGAAGGTAGCGGTACGTGGTGAAGAAGAGGGTCCAGATGGACGCCAGGGCGATGCACTGGCCCACGACCCACTCGGCCCACCCCACCATGGGTCTACCGAGCCCGAGGAAGTCCACTCCGAGCCGTACGGCCGCTTCCAGGACGATGGTGACGCCCATGTTCACGGTGAGAAGAAGTACGGCCAGCACGACCACCTGGGCGTCGAAGATCTTGCCCCGGATGATGCCGCGGTCCTGGCCGATGTCGAAGATCTCCCTCAGCACCGTTCTGACGCTTCCCACCAGGCGCGTGGCGAGCCAGATGAAAAAGAGGGCCCCCAGAATGGTGAAGCCCGAACGGCGCTCCAGCGCCTCCGCCACGAGGCCCCGCACCAGCCCCGAGGGGTCCATGCCGCCCCCAGCCTGGGGCAGGTTTTCGACCACGACGGCGACCGTGGCCTCGACCGGGTCTGGCACCCGAGCCGACAGGACGTACCCTGCCACCCCGACCCCGAGGAGAAGGAGGGGGATCATCGCCACCAGGATGTTGAAGGCGACGGCCCCCGCCATGAAGAAGATGTCGTCCTCGAGGCTCTTGTCCCAGAGACGCCGGGCGAACTCGCGGGCCCGGTAGCTCCATCGTCCGGTCGGGCTCAAGACGCGTCTCCGCTTCCGAATCCTACCGCTCCTCCAAGACGACGCCGCGCCGGGATCACCCCGCGCGGCGTCGACTGGCCGGGGTTCCGGCCTGCGGGGAGGGAGGAAACCCTCAGTCCTCGGCCTCCTCCTCCTCGACTTCGGAGTCCGCGATGGCACCGGCGGCCACCGTGGACCTGGCCGCTTCCACGCCGGCGCGGTAGGCGGCCTTGGACCGATCGAGCTTCTCTTCCAGGTCGTCCCGCGCCTCGAGGGCGGCCTTGCGCCCGGCATCGACGGCTTCCTTCACGCCCTCGACCCGAGCATGGACGCCTTCCCGCGCCGCGTCCAGTCGCTCGTCGAACTGCCTCTGGACCTCGCGCATCCGGGTCTCGGCGGCGGCCTTGAGCTGCTTGGCCCGTTCCCTCAGCTCCTCCTGGGTCTCCTCACCCGACTTCGGAGCGAACAGGAGCGCCAGGCCAGCGCCCACCAGCGCACCGAGGACGAACGAGCCGAGCCCGCTACCTCCCTCCCGCTCGATGATGATGTGCGGAACTTCGCTTTGATCACGCATGGTTGCCTCCGTTGACCTGCTCCGCTCCACCGCCGCACGGCGATCTTCCAGATGGCATGGCTCGGCGAGTGCGGGGCCATCTGAAGGTAACGAGCGTAGACCCTCGTTACTAGCAGACTGAAACCGCCTCGATGCCACCTCCTACCCTACGGCCCGCGTGACGGTTCAGATCACCCAGCGGGGGTCCCCCGCATCGAGCTCCGGAGCCTCGTGCCCATCCCGACCCATCAGGCCGTAGGTGAGGACCTTCCCCAGCTCCACGCCTGGTTGGTCCAGGGGATCCACGCCGTACAGCGCTCCGGCGAAGACCGTGGCCATCTCCAGGAGCATGAAGAGCTGCCCGAGCACCCGGGCATTCAGCCCGGGCAGGCGGAGCG
>JBDHGI010000267.1:0-5729 GCA_039589955.1 Gemmatimonadota bacterium
GGTGTAGGTGTGGCCCGCGCTCAGCTCCGCGGCCAGCTGCGACTGCACGAAGCTCACGTCCCATCGGGTCCTGGCATCCTCGATGAGCGCTCCGTAGCGGTCGCGCAGCCCCTCCCAGTCGACCTGATGCATGCCGGGGTCGTAGAAGAAGTCGCGGTGCCTGCGCCAGGTGTCCGAGAAGATCTGTCGCCACTCATCCTTGGGGACCAAATCCATGACCAGACCGTCGGTGGGGATCGGATCTCCGATCTCCTGACCGGGTGCCACCTGGACGATGCCGTACCGCCCCTGGCTGCGCACCAGCAGCGCCTCGCCGTCGGCTGTGACAACCACGTCCTGAACGTTGGGCATGATCGTCTCTTCCTCCCGCTCCTCCAGGTCGTAGTACATGAGCGAGGCCGGCCCACCCCCGGACCCCGTGTTGGGTAGCCTGCGGTACGCGACCTTCCCGTCGAACGGCACGAGACCGGCGAGGTTGCCAGCCTCCGGCGGCAGCAGGACCATACGGGCCTCCAGGCCGTCGAGATCGATCTCAACGGGCACGTCGGCCGTATCCGCCTCCGTGTCGCTCCTCTCTTCCGCCACGGCATCGTTCTTCACGCGCAGCAGCGATGGCGCATCGCGGGTGAGGCTGACGGAGGCGATCCGGGTGGAGTTCGGATAGATCCAAGTCCCGTCGTCGAGGTCGGAGTAGACGGCTGCGAGGTTCCGGCTGGTCAGGTAGAAGAGGTGCCTGCCGTCGGTGCTGAAGACCGGATCGCTGTCCTCGTAGAACCCGCTCGTGGCCTGATGGGACGTGCCCTCCTCCACGTCGAAGAGGAAGATGGCGCCGTTGGCGTTGCTGGTACCCTGCGTGAAAGCGATCCATCTGGAGTCCGGTGACCACGCGATTGGGAAGTTGAGACGACCCGGGTGGCTCAGGTTCCAGTCGTAGTTGCCGGCCACGCGCGTATCCCCCGTCTCGACGTCCACAACCACGATGTCGTTGGCCTCGTCGACGAAGGCGAGCTTGCCGCTGTCGGGGGACCAGTGGAGCCGGTAACCGAATCCTCGTCCGCGACGGGTCAGCTGTCTCGCCTCACCCGGCGCGTCGGTGGGCTGGAGGTGGACCTCGAACTCGCCGGACCGATCGCTCCAGTAGGCGATGGATCTACCGTCCGGGGACCAGGCCGGGTCGCGGTCGAAGGCGCCGCTGGAGCGCGTGATGTTCAGGACGTACCCCTCGGAGGACGGCACGTCGAACAGCTCGCCCCGCGCCTCGAAGACGACTCGCTTCCCGCCGGGAGACGCCGTCACGTTGGCGATGCGTCCGCTCACGTCGACGGATCTCGGCATCTCCACGGACAGGTCGCTGACGACGTGCACGGGCACAGGCTCGTAGGACTCGGTCTCCAGGTCCATCAGGTACAGGGTGCCTCCCGCCTCGAAAACGAGGTCGCCGGGTCCCGCGGACATCAGCGAGATGTCGAAATCGGTGAACCGGGTGAGCTGGGACGTCGTGCCGGTCCGTGTGTCGTAGCTCCACACATTGAGCCGGATATCCGGGCCCTGGTCCGAGACGAAGTAGACCCTGTCGCCGACCCAGGCCGGCTTCCCATCGGTGGCCCGGTTGAGGGTGACGTTCTCCGCCGTGTCGTCGTTCAGGTCGTATAGGATGACGTCGGAGGCCAGGCCGCCCCGGTACCGCTTGAATGGGTAGTCCTCCGTGATCTTGGTGATGTACGCCAGCCGGCCACCGTCGGGCGAGAAGGTGGCCAGCTCCCCGTAGGGCACCCTCAGCTTCTCCGGGAAGCCCCCCTCCTTGGACACCAGATAGAACTGTGAGAAGGACTGCCGGCCGCTCTCTCGGCGCGAGGCGAACAGGATGCGGCGACCGTCGGGATGCCACTCCACCATGCGGTCGGCGTGGGACTGATACGTCACCCGTGTGGGTAGCCCTCCCGAGGCGGACACCACATACACGTCCTGGTTGCCGTTGTAGCTCGCCGTATACGCGATCTCGCTGCCGTCGGGAGAGAAGCGCGGCCAGGATTCCTCGCCGGGCGAGTGAGTCACCTGGACGGCGGTGCCTCCCGTCTTCGGGACAACCCAGATATCGCCGCCGTAGACGAACGCGATCCGGGTATCGGAAACGTCCGCATAGCGGAAGAGCTTGGCGCTGATCTGGGCCTGCGCCGGGCTCGGCAGCGCGACCGCGGCGATCAATGCGACGATCATCGTCTTCATGGGAGCTCCTCGCTTCGGGTGCGCCTCCGGCGTCGTCGGCGCACTGACTATCTTGGTGTGGTGGAGTTGGACGGGACGGCGTGGCATCGCGCTGGCACCCCGCCCCGCTAGGGCTTCACCGCCGTAACGAGCTGTCGCTGGGCGTCCAGGTCGGCGACGTCGATGCCGGAGAAGCCCGCCTCGGCAAGCCAGCTCGTGACTTCCTCCTGGCCATAGGCGTTGCCCTCTTCGGTGTGGAGCAGCATCTGGATGCCGAAGCGCGCCGCACGGGGGCTGCGGCCCCGGAGGAACTCGGCCACGGCCACGACGCCTCCCGTGCCGAGGGCGTCGGCCGCTCGGGCCAGGAGGGCGCGGTTAGCCTGCGGTGCGTAGATGTGGAGGACGTTGGACAGGAGCACCACGTCGAAGGGGCCTGGGGGGAGCGCCTGGTTGAAGTCACCGGCGACGACCCGTAGCCCCTTCACCACTCCCAGGCCGTAGCCGTCCTTCACGTGGTCCACGACGTCGGGTGTGTCCAGGAGGGTGGCCGAGACCCCCCTATCGACGAAGGCCCGGCTCATGTGCCCCGGTCCGCCTCCCACGTCGAGCATGGTGCGCGCGTCTGGCTTGCGCTGCAGGCTGAGCTCCACGATGCGCTGGATCCGCTCATCAGGCGCGGCGGCCATCGCCGACATGAAACGTCCCACCCGGGTGGCGTCGCGACGCTCGGGGCGGGCCTCCAGGGGCCCGCCCCGCCGGATGACCTCCTCCAGGCGGACCCAGGCCTTCATGGAGGACAGCCAGTGGGTCAGCCCTCCGGCCAGGTACTCGGGGGCGTCCGGATCGCAGAGCTCCTCGCGACAGCGCTCGGTGGGTCGGTAGCCCCGCTCCGTGCTCTCCAGAAGGCCCATCTCCACCAGGGCCTCACAGACGATGGTCGTGGCTCTCGGATCCAGGTCGAGGCGCTCCGCGAGGCTCCCGGCATGTGCCGGCCCCTCCTTCAGCGCCCGGAACAGGCCCGTTTCGTGGGCCGACGCGATGGCCAACGTCGCCTCGGTGAGGTCCCTCATCTCGGCCAGGGTGTGACCCTGGACGTCCACGGCGCGTCTCCTCAGCTCACCGTCCGTCTCCGGACCTCCACGGGATCGATCCCCTCCCTGCGCAGCAGCTCGTTCAGCCGCGCCAGATCCTGCTCGATGATGAGCTGCAGGCGGAGCATCTCCTCCTGCAGGAGGCCGTCCAGCCTCTCGAACACCTGGCGAGACTGCTCAGTGGGCGGGAAGTCCCCCCGCGACACGCCGTTCATCAGCGCGGCGAGCTTGTTGTTGATCTTGATGGGGAAGTTCAGGGGGTCCTGCCGGCTCTCGTTCCTCACCTGGTAGATCTCTTCCTCCACTTCCTCGAGCTTGCCGCGCACCACGCCGGCCTGGGCGTGGACCTCGGTGTTGCGGGTCTGGGCCGTACGGTCGTCCACCTGCTCTTCGATGTCCCGAATCTGTATGACCGCCTCGTTGGCTTCGGTGACCTGGTTCCGGACCTCCAATGCCAGGTCGAGCTGCGCCTGGAGCTGAGCCAGGGTCACAGGCTCGTTCCGCGGATCCAGCCTGACGCCGAATTGACGCTCACGCACCTCGTCGCCCGCAGTGAGGCGGACCGTGTACGTGCCCGGCAGCACCACGGGACCCTGATTCGAGCCGGACCAGAAGATCATTCCCTCGAAGTCCACGAACCCCGGATAGCGGAGATCCCACATGAACGTGTGGGCACCGGCCTTTCCCGACGGTCGAGGGGCCTCACCGCCTCCGAAGCGCCGACGTCCTCCCCGGGGTCGAGCCTGCTCGACGGTGGCGTCTCCCTCGAAGGACTCGATGACGGTCCCGCTCCCGTCCAGGAACTCGAGCCTCACGTCGGAGTCCTCGGCGAGGTAGTACCGTACCTGCACTCCGGGATCGACGCCCCGGTAGGTGTCCACCGGCCCGAAGAGGTGAACGTCCGCCGCGGCCACCGCCGGGCTCATCTCCCGGAGGGGAGTGATGTCGCGCATGACCCAGAACGAGCGGCCGTGAGTGCCGATGACCAGGTCGTTGTCCTTGACCTGGATGTCGCTCACCTGAACGGTGGGGAGGTTCCGGGACAGAGATTGCCAGTGAGCGCCGTCGTCCCAGGAGACGTACACCGTGCGCTCCGAGGCCGCAAACAGGAGGCCGGGGCGCTCCGGGTCCTCCCGGACCGAGCGGACGAAGTCGTCGTCGGGGATGCCATTGGTGATCCGGGTCCAGGTGATCCCGTGGTCGGTCGTCTTCCAGACATAGGGGCTTCGGTCGTTCTCGACCAGATAGCGGATTCCTGACAGGTAGGCCTTCCCCGGTGTGTGCCGAGAGGCCTCGATGGTGTTCATGCGCACAAGGTAGGGCGCATCCATCGGTGTGACGTTCACCCAGCGGGGCTCCGCGGCCGTGCCGTTGTGGGTAATATGCACGAGGCCATCGTCGGACCCTGCCCAGATGACATCGGGGTCATGGTAGGACGGGGCCAGCGCGAACACGGTGGCGTACACCTCCACGCCCGTCTGGTCTTTCGTGATGGGTCCGCCGGACTCGATCATCGTCGAGTCCACCGCCCGAGTCAGGTCCGGGCTGATGCGCTGGAAGCTCTGTCCCTCGTTGGTGGACTTCCACACGTGCTGGGAGGTGGTGAACAGCACGTTGGAGTCGTGGGGGCTGAAGACGATGGGGAACGTCCACTGCACCCGCTCCACCAGGGAGGACGAGGACTGCCCCATGGGGTTTTCCGGCCAGACGTTGATGGCCCGCTCCTGCCCGTTCCGCTGGTTCTTCCGGGTGAGGGTCCCGGAATGGGAGCCGGCGTAGAGGATCCATGGGCGATCGGGATTGGACGCGATGTACCCCGACTCGCCGCCGCCGGCGTCGTACAGGAAGGTGTGCTCCTGGTCCCCCGAGTAGAGATGGTCCCATCCCCGGCTGGGCACGCACGCGGTGGAGTTGTCCTGCTGAGCGCCGCAGATGTGGTAGGGGAAGTGCTCGGTCGTCGTCACCCTGTAGAACTGCGCTGTAGGGAAGTCCTGGTCCGTCCAGGTCTCGCCCCCGTTCCACGACACGTTGGCCCCGCCGTCGTTCGAGTTGATCATCCGGTGGGGGTCGGTGGGGTCGATCCACAGATCGTGGTTGTCTCCGTGGGGCACGCCGATCTGGGTGAAGGACTCACCGCCGTCAGTGGAGCGGTAGAAGCCGGTGTTCAGGGCGTACATGGTGTTTCGGTCCGCCGGGTCGGCGTAGACACGCGTGTAGTAGAAGGCGCGCTGCCGCAGGTTGCGCGTGGGGTTGATGAGCTCCCACGTGGCGCCCGCGTCGTCGGACCGGAACAGGCCCCCGTCGGCAGCCTCCACCTGGGCCCACACCCGGTTGGGGTCCGCTGGGGACACCGCCACGCCGATCTTCCCGATGACGCCTGTGGGCAGGCCTGGATTCCGGGTGATCTCCGTCCAGGTGTCACCGCCGTCGACG
>JBDHGI010000268.1:0-5704 GCA_039589955.1 Gemmatimonadota bacterium
CCCTGCCCCTGCTCGTCATGGTCGCCTACTGGTACGGGCGTGTCCGCATCGGTGGAGCCGTGGAGGCGATCACCGCCGGAGAGGCCCTGACCGCCCTGCTGAGCACGGAGTGGGGGTTCCCCCGGGACGTGGGGATGCCCCTCATCGAGTCGGGCGCCGGCGTCGACCTCGGCCGGTATCTCCTGTGGATCGTGACGCTCCCCATCCCCAAGCTCATCACCGGACCCATCGCGGGGGCCCGGATCAACTACGAGATCTCGGAGATCGTCCTCGGGCTGCCCGCCGGCTCCGCCGGGTGGTACGTGGTCCTGCCCGGGCTGGTGGCGGAGTCGGTGTACCTCTTCGGCCCGTGGCTGTTCTGGCTGCACGGGCTCTTCATCGGCCTGCTGGCGGCGTTCTTCGCGCGGCTGGCCGAACAGGTGCCGCAGTTCCTCTTCCTCTTCCTGTACGTCGCGGTGATGTTCGCCTTCGTGCTGAACCGCGGAGGGATCGCCGGGCTGCTGCCGCCCCTGGTCAACGGCTTCCTGCTGTTCTACGTCTTCCTCCTCCTGATGGTGATGATCCACCATCGGCAGGAGCGGTCCGGCGCCCATCAGGCCCCGGTGGCCAAGCCCTGGGGAGGCTGACGTGCGACCCATCGTCCTCACCCTCGTGCACCACTACCTGCCGGGCTACCGGTCCGGCGGGCCCCTGCGGACCATCGCGAACATGGTGGACCACCTCGGCGGCGAGCTCGATTTCCGCATCATCACCGCGGATCGGGACGCCGAGGACACCGCGCCCTACGCGGGCGTCGACGCGGACCGCTGGACCCGGATGGGCGAGGCGCGTGTGCTCTACCTCTCCCCTGCCGCTCAATCCCTGCCGTCCCTGACCCGCTGGATCCGGGACACCGCCCACGACGTCCTCTACCTGAACAGCTTCTTCCATCCCGTGTTCACCCAACGCCCGCTGCTGGCCAGACGCCTCGGCCGACTCCCCCTCAGGCCGACGGTGCTGGCGCCTCGGGGGGAGCTCTCCGAAGGCGCCCTCGCCCTGAAGCGCTGGAAGAAGGTCCCTTACCTGCACGGCGCACGCCTCCTCGGCATCTACCGCGATCTGACCTGGCAGGCGTCCAGCGAGTTCGAGGCCGACGAGGTCCGGGCGACGATGGGCCCTGCCGCCGGTAGGATCGTCGTCGCCCGCGACCTACCTGCCCGGGGGCGACCCGGGGTCGGCGGACGCGTCCGGCAGCCCGGCGAGCCCCTCAGGGTGGTCTTCCTCTCCCGGATCACGCCCAAGAAGAACCTGGACTTCGCTCTTCGGCTCCTGGCGCGGGTCCGGGCTCCCGTGGAGATGAGCATCTACGGAAGCGTCCGGGACGAGCAATATTGGAGGAGGTGCGAGGCGCGGATCCGGCAGCTCTCGGGGCGCGTGCCCGTGCGCTACGAGGGCGAGATCCCCCACGAGGAGGTCGCCGGAGCGCTCGCACGACACGACCTGTTCCTCCTTCCCACGCTCGGTGAGAACTATGGGCACGTCATCGTCGAGGCCTGGGCCGCGGGCCTGCCGGTCCTTGTCAGCGACCGGACGCCGTGGCGAGGTCTGGAGGATCGGGGTGTCGGCTGGGACCTGCCCCTGGAGGACGAGGAGGCGTTCGTGAAGGTCATCGAGGAGCTGGCCCGACTCGGGTCGGAGCGGTGGCAGGCGCTCAGGGAGCGCACGAGACGCCACGCTGACGAGGTCGCGGAGCACGGCCCGACCCTGCAGGCCAACCTCGACCTCTTCCGCGCGCTCGTGGAACCCCGGATCCGGTGAGCTGATGCGCCAGATCCTCCAGTCCTTCGGCTCCGGCGAGACCGGCCTCGAGGAGGCGCCCGCCCCGGCGCCTCGGCCCCACCACCTCGTCGTGGAGGCCCGCGCCTCCGTGGTGTCGGCCGGCACGGAGCGCATGATGGTGGAGTTCGGCCGGGCGAATCTGCTGGCCAAGGCCAGGAAGCAGCCGGACAAGGTCCGGGAGGTGCTGGCCAAGGTCCGGACCGACGGGGTGGGCCCCACGGTCGACGCCGTCCGCTCCCGGCTGGATCAGCCCATACCCTTGGGCTACTGCAGCGCCGGCGTGATCCTGGACGTGGGGCGGGGCGTGACCGGCTTCCGCGAGGGCCAGCGCGTGGTCACCAATGGACCCCACGCCGAGGTGGTCCGCGTGCCCTGGACCCTGGCCGCCCCCATCCCCGACGGCGTGCCCTTCGACGCGGCGGCCTTCACCCCGCTGGCGGCCATCGCGCTCCAGGGGCTCCGCCTGGCCCGTCCCACGCTGGGCGAGACCGTCGTCGTGTACGGGCTCGGCCTCGTGGGGCTGCTCGCCGTGCAGGTCGCCCGGGCTGCGGGCTGTCGGGTGCTGGGCATCGACCGGGCGGCGGACCGGCTCGAGCTCGGCGCCCGGATGGGGGCGACCCCCGTGGAGGCGACTCCGGGTGCCGATCCGGTCCGGGCCGTCCTCGAGGCCACGGGCGACGTGGGGGCCGACATCGTCCTCCTCACCGTGGCCACCGACTCCGACGAGCCCGTGCACAACGCGGCGGCCATGAGCCGCAAGCGCGGCCGCGTCGTGCTCGTGGGCGTGGCCGGTCTCGATCTGCGCAGGGACGACTTCTTCAAGAAGGAGCTCTCTTTCCAGGTATCCTGCAGCTACGGTCCGGGCCGCTACGATCCCCTCCACGAGGAGGGCGGCGCGGACTATCCGCTTCCCTACGTCCGCTGGACCGAGGCCCGGAACTTCTCGGCCGTCCTGGACCTCATGGCCGCGGGCACCCTGGATCCCCGGCCCCTCGTCAGCCACCGCTTCGCCTTCTCCGACGCCCTGAAGGCCTACGACCTCCTCACCGGCGGGGAGCCCAGCCTGGGGATCGTGCTCGACTACGAGGCTCGCGGGGACGACTCGCCGCCGCCGGACCGGACGCTGATGCTCGATCCCCGGCCGCTGGGCGCATCGGCCGGGGTCTTCGGCTGCGTCGGCGCAGGGAGCTTCGCCTCCCGTCAGCTGATCCCGGCCTTCGCCCGGGCCGGCGCCGAGCTGCACACCATCGCCTCCTCGGGGGGCACGTCGGCGGCGGTGGCGGGACGCGCCCACGGGTTCCGCAACGCCACGACCGACGTCGAGGCCCTGATGGCGAGCCCCGACGTCGACTCCGTCATCGTGGCCACGCGGCACGACTCCCACGCCGGCCTGACGGTGCAGGCCCTCCAGGCCGGCAAGCACGTGTTCGTTGAGAAGCCTCTGGCCCTCGTCGAGGCCGACGTCGACGCGGTGGAGGCGGCGCTGGCCGTGTCCGACCGCCTGCTGTGCGTGGGCTTCAACCGGCGCTTCGCCCCCGCCACCGTCCGGGCCCGGGACGCGCTCCAGGGTCGGGCCGGACCCCTGGTGACCCTCATCACCGTCAACGCGGGGGCCATTCCGGCCGACCATTGGTCCCGGGACCCCGCCGTGGGCGGCGGGCGGCTCCTGGGCGAGGGGGTCCACTTCCTGGACCTGGCCCGGAGCCTCGCCGGCGCGTCCATCGAGGAGGTCCGGGTCCTGCCCGCCCGGGGGCCCGAAGGGACCCGGGAGGACGTCGCCCTGGTGCAGGTGGGCTTCGCCGACGGCTCCACCGCGTCGATCCACTACCTGGCCAACGGCAGCAAGCGGTTCCCCAAGGAGCGGGTCGAGCTCTTCTGGGACGGCAAGATCCTCAGGATCGACAACTTCCGCCGGCTCAAGGGCTGGGGCGTGCCCCTCGGGCGGGGCGGGCTCGTCGCGCGGCACCAGGACAAGGGTCACGCCGCCCTGGCCGCTGCCTTCGTGGACGCGGTGAGGGCGGGGGGGCCGCCCCCCATCCCACACCACGAGCTGCTGGAGGTGAGCCGCTGGGCCATCCGGGCCGCGGCAGAGGCGTCCCGGGCCCGCTCGGGCTGAGGCTCCCGTGAAAAGGCCCTCCCTCTCCGAGGCCCGACTCCTCGCCGGTACGCTGCGGCACGCCCGGCCCGTCCAGGTGCACGGCCGGCTCCTGGCGCCCCTGCGCCGGCGAGTCACCGCGGCGGCGCTGGGCGGCCCGTCGACCGCCGCCCACGCGCCCGCCGACGCCTTCCGCGACGGCCCCGCCCACGACCCGTGGAACGAAGCGGAGCAGATGGCCGCCGGGCGCTTCCGCTTTCTCGGCCACACCGCGGACCTCGGGTGGCCGCCCGACTGGCGGGCGCCGGGCGAGTCCCTGCTCTGGCGCTTCTACCTCCACTACCACCAGTACCTCCACCTCCTCGACCGGAATCGCCGCGCGGAGCTGCTCGGAGACTGGGTCCGGAGCAACCCCGCCGGGCCCGGGGCGGCGTGGCATCCGTACCCCATTTCCAGGCGAATCGTTGCGTGGGCGCGACACTCGGAGCTGACGCCCGAGGTGCAGGAGAGCCTGTACCGGCAGGTGGCCTACCTCCGGCGGAACCTGGAATGGCACGTCCTGGGCAACCACCTCCTGGAGAACGCCCGGGCGCTGATCGTCGCCGGACACCTCTTCCGGGAGGAGCCCGCGGCCAGGGAGTGGACGGCCACGGGGCTCCGCATCCTGGGGCGGGAGACCGCGGAGCAGATCCTCCCCGACGGGGGTCATTTCGAGCGGAGCCCCATGTACCACGCGCTGGTCCTGGAGCTCTATCTCGACGTGCTCGCCTGCCTGGACGACGGGGTCCCGGAACGGGCTCAGATCGCCGCCGCCGCCCGGCGCATGGCCGACTTCCTCGTGTCCCTGACCCACCCGGATGGCGCGATTTCCCTGTTCAATGACGCCACTCTGGAGGTCGCCCCCCACCCCTCCGCGCTGCTCGAGCGGTGCCGGCGGATCCTGGATCACGAGGCCGAGCGGAAGGCCCGTCTTCCCGATTCGGGCTACTTCGTCTGGAGCCACGACCCGGTGCACCTGGTGGTGGACGGAGGGCCCCTGGGCCCCGAGTATCTGCTCGCCCACGCCCACGCCGACATCTTCAGCTACGAGCTGTCGCTGCACGGTCAGCGCTTCGTCGTCGACACCGGCGTAGCGGGCTACGAGGCGGGCCCCATGCGCGACCGGGTGCGGGGCACGGCGGCCCACAACACGGTCTCGGTGGACGGGGTCGATCAGGCCGAGATGTGGAGCAGCTTCCGGGTGGCTCGACGGTACTCTCCTTGCAGTATAGAAGCTGTTTGCGACGGCGGATCCTTCCGGTTCGCAGGGGAGTTTCCGGGCTACGCCGCACTCATCGGCGACGGGATCCTCCATCGGCGTCAGGTGAGGGGCGACGCCCGGGAAGGGATCCTCCGGGTGCAGGACGAGGTAACCGGAGGCGGTAAACATCTGGTGGAGAGCCGTATCCACCTCCACCCATCCGTCACCGTCACCGAGGCCGGGCCGGAGCTTCGCCTCGTGAGGGATGGGTGCGTCGTGCGACTTCGACCCATGAAGGGTGAGCCATCGATGGAGGATTCGGTGTACTGCCCCGAGTTCGGAGTGGTCCAAGAGAACCGGTCCGTCGTTCTCCGGAGCGAGGGGAGCCTTCCCGCCTACCTCAGCTACGAGATCCTGTACTGATGTCCGACCCCCTCCGCGTCCTCTTCGTCAGCCACAACTTCCCCCCGGAGGTGAACGCCCCGGCGCGAAGGCTGCACGACCATGGGAAGCAGTGGGTGAAGGACGGAGGCCGGCTGGACGTCATCACC
>JBDHGI010000269.1:0-9528 GCA_039589955.1 Gemmatimonadota bacterium
AAACCGGAGCGACTATTCCATCGTAGGGAGTAGTGTCCCACGGCCCGTCATCCAGCAGGATCCTCCATGATCCACCGCCCCCATCCCGTGCCCCTGGCGCCCCACGACTTCCAGATCCTCCTCTCGGTCCTGAACCGCCCCCGGCACGGGTACAGCATCATCAAGGACATCGAGCACCGAACCGAAGGGCAGATGGTCCTGGGCACCAGCACCGTATACGCAGCGATGAAGCGGATGGAGCTGGATGGCATCCTGGAGAAGGTGGCGGCACCCCCGGGCGAGGCCTCCGGTGGGCCCAGGCGCTCCTACTACGGCCTCACCGATCATGGTCGACGACTGGCCAGGGCCGAGGGCCAGAGGATTCGCCGACTGCACGAGATGGTCAAGGGCACCACGCTGATGGACGGCACCTCGTGAGGCGTGTGTATCGGTGGCTGCTCAGGCTCGCGGTCCCCTCGCTGGAAGAGGCCGAGGCTCTGGAGGCGGAGGAGACCTTCCGGCTGTTGGCTCGGGAGGCCCGCGGCCTCGGACACGGCTCGTACATGGCGTTTCTCTGGAGGGAGCTCCGATCCCTCCTGTCCACGGGGGCCCGCGTCCGCATGGCCGGGCATGGAGACACCGGGAAGAGCGGGGGACACCGTCCCGATGGTGATGGGCGGTCCCTGGCATTCGACCGTCTGGCGCAGGACGTGCGCTACGCCGTCCGGACGCTCTCCCACGCTCCGGGCTTCCTGGTGGTGACCCTGGCATCCCTCACCGCCGCGATCGCGGTGTCCACCGCGGTGTTCAGCGTCGTGAACGCCGCCGCCTTCCGCCCTCTGCCTCACGTGCGGGAGCCGGACCGCCTGGTGCACGTCTACACGACGTCGCCCCGCTACCAGCGCGGGCCCAACTCGTTCCCGGACTTCCTCGACTACCGGAGCATGGCCGGGACCCTCGAGGACATGGCAGCGGTAGGCCGGGCGCGGTTCGCGGTCGGCCGTGTCTCCGAGGGCACACGCCAGATCCCCGGACTTCAGGTCTCGTCGAACTTCTTCCAGGTGCTCGGGGTGAGCCCTGTCCTCGGACGCGCCTTCCTCCCCGAGGACGTCGACGCCGGAAGGCGGGTGGTGGTGATCGGCTACAACACCTGGCAGCGCGACTTCCACGGAGCCTCGGACGTCCTGGGTCGATCCCTGTTCCTGAACGGCCGAAGCCACACCATCGTGGGCGTGGCTCCTCGGGGAATGGTGTCGCTCACCGACCCCCAGCTGGTGGAGATCGTCGTTCCGCTCACGGACTTCAGAGACGCTCGCGGGCGCCTTTCCCTGGAGGTGGTGGGACGCCTGAGGCCCGAGGCTCAACTCGCCGGCGTGCAGGCCGAGCTGGACGTCATCGCGAGCCAGCTGGCCGAGGCCCACCCGAAGCTGTGGGCACCCGAGGGTGTTTCTGCCCGAGGGCTCCGCGTGCTCACCAACCGCGCCGCGCGCCTCCCCGAGGGCACGCCGAGGGCAGTGATCGCCTTCGCCCTGACCGCCTTCGTGGGCCTCATTCTGCTCATCGCCTGCTCCAACGTGGCCAACCTGCTCCTCATCCGGGGGCTTCGGCGACGCCGGGAGGTCGCCATCCGGAGCGCTCTCGGTGCGTCCGCGCGCAGGGTGCTCGGCCAGCTGCTCGTCGAGCACCTCCTCCTCTTCGCGACGGCGGGCGGGCTCGGGCTCGTGACCACGCGCTGGCTGGCGGGGCTGGTCAGGTCCGGATGGATCCCGCTCCCGCCGCCGGGGGTGGACATCTCCGTGGATGGGCGTGTGGCCCTCTTCACGCTCGCCATCACCACTGCGACGGGTCTGACCTTCGGACTGTTCCCCGCTCTTCACGCTTCGCGCCCCGACGTGATCCCGGCGTTGAGGGGTCGGACCTCTGCACCGCGGTTCCGCCGTCTCGGCGTCCGGAATCTGCTGGTTGGAGCCCAGGTAGGGGGATCGCTCGTCATGGTGCTGGCGACCTTGCTCTTCCTGCGGAGTCTGTCCCACTCGCGGACGATGGACCTCGGATTCGACCCTTCGGGAGTGGCGACGCTGTCCCTGGATATCTCCCATGCGGGGTACGCCGAGGAGGACGGACGACGACTCCTCGAGGATCTCGTGCAGCGCACGGCCGGGCTTCCCGGCGTGGAGGGAGCGGGCCTGGCCAGCTGGGTTCCGCTCTCGGGAGGAAGCACGGTCTGGGGAGGGCTCGAGCCCGAGGGGTACGAGCCGGCGCCGCAGGAGTACCTGCAAGCCACCTTCGCGGCGGTCACGCCCGGGTACGTGGACCTCTCGGGCATGCGCCTCCTCCGAGGAAGGGATCTCGGCCCGGCGGACGACGCCGGTTCCGGGGACGTGGCCCTGGTGAACCAGGCCTTCGTGGATCGCTTCTGGCCTGGACAGGACGCTGTGGGGCGACGGATCGGGATGGGGGACGGTGGCGCGGTGGAGGTCGTCGGAGTCGTCGCGGACGTGCCCTACCGGGATCTGGCGACGGAGATCGGGCCCCACATCTGGCGACCGCTCGCCCAGGCCTACCAGCCGGACGTCGTACTCCACGCCCGTGCTCGCGAGGACCCACGGGCGCTCTTCGGGCCCATGCGCAGCCTGCTCGCGGAAATGGACCCCGACCTGCCCGTGATCCGCGCCGATCTCATGGAGGACCTCACCGCCGCGGCGACAGCGCCGCACCGGCTCCTGTCGACTACGCTGGGCACGGCGGGTGCCCTCGCCCTGCTGCTGTCCATGCTCGGCATCTACGGCGTCGTGGGCTACTCGATAAGCCATCGCACACGGGAGATGGGATTGCGCATCGCCCTGGGCGCGGAGCCACGACGCGTCGTCGGAATGGTCCTGCGGGAGGGCCTGCTGCTCTCCATGGTGGGTATCCTCCCCGGGCTGCTCGCGGCGGCCGGGGCATCCCGCATCATGTCGGCGGCGCTCATCGGGATCAGCCCGCTCGACCCCGTGGCCTTCGGCACCGGGGCCATCCTGATGGTGGTGGCGGTCATGGGGGCCTCCCTCGTGCCGGGCTTACGGGTGGCGCGCGCCCATCCCATGGATACGCTGCGCACGGAGTGAGAGGACACGCGGACAGGCCATGCGGGGCTGCGGGGCCCTGACCTACCCGGATCGGGCATCGCGCTCGTCCTTGTTGCATCCGTGAGACGTGAAACGGCGGCCGGACGTTTCCTGAAACACGGGCCACATTCCCAAAGAGACAGGGTGAGCTGCTTAACCCATTGTGAGTCAAGGTCCTACCACATCGGGCCCTCGACTTGCAGCCACGGTACGGCCTCTGCATCCTCTTTGCGGCGCGACAGTCGAGCCACGGCCGGACGCCACCCACGTCGCAGGGTATCTGTAACCGTCGAATGCACCCGGCGGTACATCTGGTGGCGCACTCGTGAGAGGGACGGCGAGGGCCGCGTCGGTCGCCCACTCGTTGGACGACCTTGTGAGGAGGGGATGTGGCGAATCGAGTGCTGGTCATGGACCAGGCCGGAGGGCTCACGGAGCAGATCAGGCAAGCCCTCCAGGATCGGTGTTGTAGCGTCCGGCGGGTGGTGAGCGAGGAGGAAGGTCGGAGAGCCGCCCGTGACGGCACGTCTCTCCTGGTGCTGAACCCTTGTGTCGAGCCCGACACGGACTTCACGAGCCTCGAGCGCCTCGTCCGGGAAGTCGGGAGCGTCCCGGTCGTCATCCTGGCGGGCTGCGCGCCGGTGGCGGCGGCTTCCCGGGTCCTCTTCCCCGGAGCCGCCCGGGTGATTCGCTATCCTCTTCCCCCCGCCGCGCTCCGCCAGCGGCTCGTCGAGGCGATGGCGAACGGGAATGGACGGCATGATGCGACCTTGTCCGGGCTCGGCGAGATCGTCGGCCGCGGGGCAGCCATGCAGGAGGTCTACCGCCTGGTTCTACGGGCTGCCCGTTCTGAGGCCACGGTGCTACTAACGGGAGAGACCGGCACGGGAAAGGACCTCGTGGCCGGCACGATCCACGACCTGTCATCCAGGCGGGAAGGCCCCTTCGTCGTAGTCAGCTGTGCGGACCTGACCGAGAGCCTGATCGAATCGGAGCTCTTCGGACATGTGAAAGGCTCGTTCACCGGAGCGAATCGCGACAAGGTGGGCCTCTTCGAGGCTGCCCGGGGCGGTACGGTCTTCTTGGACGAAGTGGTGGACGCGTCGCCCGCCGTGCAGTCTCGGCTGCTGAGGGCCGTCGAGGAGCGACGTATCCGCAGGGTCGGGAGCGTCGAGAGCCGTCCTCTCGACATCCGGTTCATCGCCGCTTCCCAGGTAGACCTCAGGCGCCGGGTGGAGCAAGGTCGCTTTCGGGAGGATCTCTTCTACCGGCTGAGGGTCCTCCACATTCCCCTCCCACCCCTTCGTGAGCGGTCGGAAGACATCCCAGCTCTGGTGACCCGCCGCCTCGAGCGGCTGGCAGGGCGGGACGAGCTGCCCCGCGTGTGCTCTCCCCTGGCGATCGAGATGCTCAGCAGGTATCGCTGGCCGGGGAACGTCCGGGAGCTGTTCGCGGTCCTCGAGGCCTCGGCGACCCTCAAGCCGGTCGGAGCGATCACCGAAGAGGACCTTCCGGGGGAGGTCAGGAGCACCTGGTCGCGCAGAGGCATGTCCGACGACGAGGCCGACACGATCCTGAGGGCACTCGAAGCGGCCGACGGCAGGAAGAACCGGGCGGCAGCGATCCTGGGAATCAGCCGGACGACGCTGTGGAGGCGCATGCGGGAGCTGGGGCTTACCTGAGCTTAAGCGGCGACCCTCCCCTCGGCCCGAGGGGAGGGCAACCGGCACCTGTCGTGGTTTCGTGACCTGCTCTCCTCGCTAGAAGGTGTCCGGGAAGGGCGGGAACTCCTCCGGAAGCTCCGTGTTGCCTGGCGCCTCGGCGCCCTCCTCCGAGATGACGGGGCAGAGCACGACGACGCCCGGACGCTCTATGGTCACCAGGCCGTAGGCCTGGGCAGCGAGGATGTCCTCCACGTCGTCGAAGAGGGCTTCCGGATAGTGGTCCGACGCGTAGGGGCTGGCGAGGATGTCGGCCAGGGTGACTCCATCCGCCGTGTTGACGACATTCACGTTCCAGTGGGGCGTGTAGCCCGGCTCACCGGGTATGAACTCGGCCACGTTGGCCTGGTAGGCCCGATCCCCGCCGATCAGGTAGAGGTCATTCTGTCCTTTCTGGGTCACGCCCTCCTCGATTCCCCCGAGGATGTAGTAGATCTCCTCCTCCTCGTACCATCCGTTGGCCGTGATCACGCCGCCGCCCGGGTTGGCGGGCCTGACCATGGTCATCTGGGCCGAGGCATCGAGGTCGGCTACCGGCTGCGGGCCCGTCGCGTCCGCGCATCCGATGACGAACAGCGCTGCAACGAACATAGTGATGCGACTCATCGTATTCCTCCGGTGAATGCTGTGCACAAGCGGCGTGGATCACCGCGGGTATTCAGCCAGTAGCACGGGGCATGCCACGATTTCGGCGTGCCACAGATCGGCGTAAGTGACATTATGACAGTGTCTTGCGGTCTCACGACGCTCGCAGGACCGGTCCAGGAATCTGTAAACGTCTCAACGCCGTTCGTTTCGTGGAACGCTGTCCGAGCGGCTCACCTCCGCGAAGCGGCGCTCGACGGCAGGGGTCGGAAGTAGCGGCCCAGCACCGGATCGTCTCCGACGAGGGACCGCCGCCATTCACCAACGTCGATGCGCTGCCGCGTCTCCTCAGGATCCAGGTTCTCCGCCACGGCCTCCGCGACGGCACGGTTCACGTAGTCGGCCAACGTGTCACGAAGAGGATGCTCTGGTCGTTCCAGAGACATGAATCGCCACCGTGAGCATCGGAGGACTTCCCTGCGCGGCCTTCACGCATTCCTGCCCGCGACGCTCGTTCTCGCGGCCCTCGCCTGCGCCGACGCGGATCCCGTCGGCCTCGTGGACGGGGCCCTGTCGGTCCGCGTGAGCGGCGGCGGCCTACTCGTCGAAAACCTGAGCGCCGTGCACCCCATCGGGGTGGTTCCCATCGACGAGAGCGTCGCGGCCGTCATCGACCTCGCGCCCTGCGACACCTGGGAGACCGTCCCCCCTGGGAGGACTCGAGCGGTCCCGTTCGACGAGATCCTCGGCTGGTCGGCAACCACGGAGTGGGTGCTCGTCTACTGGTGCCACCAAGTCGGACCAGCCGACGGAGGCGGCGTACGCGTCGGCCTCTCCGGCTCCACCCCCTGACACCGCCGGCCCGTCGGACGGCGGGAGCTCTTCCACCTCTGGTATCTTCCCGACCGCGAGGCGAGGTTCAACCACACGCCTCCCCGTGTGCAGCCAACGATTTCCACCCAAGCGGAACGGTGACCATGAGGACTCTTCGACTCCTCCTGGCGCTCGTGGCGTTGGCCGTCGTGGCCGCGTCCGCGCGCGCCCAGGAAGACTCTCGCTCCACCTTCCGGGGCCTGTCGCTCCGTGAGATCGGCCCCGCGCTCACCTCGGGCAGAATCGCAGACTTCGCCGTCAATCCGGAGGACCCCACGGAGTACTACGTGGCCGTGGCCAGCGGCGGCCTCTGGAAGACGACGGATGGTGGGGTGACCTTCCGGCCCATCTTCGACAGCCAGGACTCCTACTCCCTGGGCGTGGTGACCCTGGACCCGAGCAACCCCCACGTGGTGTGGGTGGGGGCCGGCGAGAACAACGCCCAACGGAGCGTGGCCTACGGCGACGGCGTCTACAAGTCCGAGGACGGCGGGAGGTCGTGGGTCCACATGGGATTGGGCGACTCCCAGCACATCGGCGAGATCCTGGTGGACCCCCGGGATTCGGACGTGCTATGGGTCGCCGCCCAGGGTCCCCTGTGGAGCTCCGGCGGCGACCGCGGACTCTACAAGAGCACCGACGGGGGCGGGAGCTGGACGAAGGTGCTGGATATCGGCGAGCACACCGGGGTGACCGACCTGGTCATGGACCCTCGCGACCCCGACGTGCTCATCGCCGCGGCCTGGCAGCGACAGCGGAAGGTCTGGACGCTGGTCGCGGGCGGCCCCGAATCGGGCCTCTACAAGACGACGGACGGAGGCGAGACGTGGAACGAGCTCACCCGGGGTCTGCCGAGCGTCGACACCGGCCGCTACGGGCTCTGCCTTTCTCCGGCCAACCCGGACCACGTCTACGCGGTGGTGGAGGCGCAGTACGACGCCGGTGGCTTCTACCGCTCCACCGACCGGGGTGCGAGCTGGCGAAAGGTGAACGACTGGACCAGCCGGGGAAACTACTACCAGGAGCTCGTGTGTGACCCGGTGGATCCCGAGCGCGTCTACGCCGTCGACACCTACACGCGGGTCACCACCGACGGCGGCGAGACCCTCGAGCGCTTTCCCAACCCGAATCGCCACGTCGACGACCACGCCATCTGGATCGATCCCACCGACACGCGTCACATGCTCATCGGCGGCGACGGTGGGGTCTACGAGACCTGGAGCCGAGGGCGGACCTGGCACTACAAGCGCAACCTGCCCGTCATCCAGTTCTACAAGGTGGTGGTCGACAACGACACGCCGTTCTACAACGTCTACGGGGGCACGCAGGACAACTGGTCCATGGGCGGCCCCTCCCGCACGCTCGACGAGAACGGCATCAGCAACGCCGACTGGATCGTCACCAACGGGGGCGACGGCTTCGAGAGCGCCGTCGACCCGCTGAATCCGGATATCGTCTACGCCCAGAGTCAGTACGGGAACCTGGTGCGCTACGACCGGGCGAGCGGTGAGTCCGTCTTCATTCAGCCCCAGCCCACCGGGGAAGGCGAGGCGTTGCGGTGGAATTGGGACGCGCCGCTCCTGGTCAGCCCCCACTCGAGCTCACGCATCTACTTCGCCGCCAACAAGCTGTACAGGAGCGACGATCGGGGCGCGAGCTGGACCGCCATCAGCGGGGACCTGAGCCGCCAGATCGACCGGAACACCATCCCTGTCATGGGGCGCGTATGGGGCATGGACGCCGTGGGCAAGAACGCGTCCACGACCATCTACGGGACCATCGTGGCGCTCACCGAGAGCCCGGTGCAGGAGGACCTGATCTGGGTCGGCACCGACGACGGGCTCATTCACGTGACCGACGATACGGGCGCCTCCTGGAGCCGCTACGAGTCGTTCCCCGGGGTGCCCGACCGGACCTACGTGAACATGGTGCTGGCCTCGTCCCACGACGCCAACACCGTCTATGCCGTCTTCAACAACCACAAGAACGGCGACTTCCTTCCCTACGTGCTGAGGTCGACGGATCGGGGGAGCAGCTGGACGTCCGTCACCGGTGACCTGCCCCAGCGGGGCAGCGTGTACGCGGTGGCCGAGGACCCCGCGGATCCCGACCTCCTCTTCGCCGGCACCGAGTTCGGCGTCTTCTTAACCCGGGACGGTGGACAGCGGTGGATCGAGCTGAGCGGGCTTCCCACCATCGCCGTGCGCGATCTGGCCATCCAGGAGCGCGAGGGCGATCTGGTGCTTGCCACCTTCGGACGCGGCTTCTGGGTCCTCGACGACTACACCCCGCTACGGCACGCCACACCCGACGTGCTCGCCCGGGAAGCCCACATCTTCCCGATCCGGGACGCGCTTCTCCTCATCGAGCAGGACCGGCAGCGGGGTGAGCAAGGTGGCGACTACTACACCGCCGACAACCCGCCATTCGGGGCCCTCATCACCTACTACGTCAAAGACGACGTTCAGACCCTGGAGGAGGCCCGGCGAGAGGCCGAACGAGAGGCCCGGGAGGCGGGTGAGCCCGTGCGATACCCGTCGTTCGAGGACATGCGCGCCGAGGACCTGGAGGAGGACCCCTACCTCCTCTTCACCATCGTCGACGCCGCCGGGAACGTCGTGCGTCGACTTCCAGCCCGTGACGGAACCGGTATCCGCCGCATCGCGTGGGGTCTTCGGCACCCGTCCCTGACACGGGTGGACGAGAGCGGTGACTTCGATCCCCTCGACGGCGGACCCGACGGGCCATTCGTGGCACCGGGCACCTACAGCGTGTCGCTGTCACGGGTGGTGGAGGGCGTGACCACCGAGCTCGCCGGCCCGGTGTCCTTCGAGGTCGTGCCGCTCAACAACGCGACTCTGGCCACCGACGACCGGGAGGCGCTGGTGGCGTTCCAGCAGGAAGCCGACGCTCTCCAGGCGCATGTGCGCACCGCGTCACGGCAGCTCCAGGACTTCGAGGAACGGATGGTGAACGTGCGCACCGCCATCCAGCGCTCGCCCGACGTGCCCACCGGCCTACAGGCCGAGGCCCGGGCGCTTCAGATGAGCGCCGAAGACCTCCGCATCGCGCTGTTCGGAGACCAGAGCGTGGCGCGGAGGCAGTTCGAGACGCCGCCCTCCATCAGCTCCCGGGTGGGAAGCGCGCTCCGCTCGTCCTTCAACGCCACGTCGGCCCCCACGGGTCAGCAGCGTGAGCAGCTCGCCATCGCCGCGGGCGACCTGGAGGAGCTCCGGCCGAGGATCGACGCCCTGCTGGCCGAG
>JBDHGI010000270.1:0-5644 GCA_039589955.1 Gemmatimonadota bacterium
CTCCCCACGACCTGCAGGTGACGCCAGTCCCGACTGTCGGCGAGTGATTCAGCAGGGAGAGCGGTCCAGACGTCGTACCGGGCCCAGGGCACCGGTGCGTTGAAGCCGTCCGGCATGACGCCGACGACCACGTGAGGCTCGTCGTTGAGCGTCACCCTTCGACCGAGGACAGCCGAATCGGCCGCGAAGCCTCGCTGCCAGAATCCGTGGCTGAGGACGACGGCCTTCCCGGCTCGCGGCCGATGGTCATCGGGCACGAGCGCCCGCCCCATGGCTGCCTGGACCCCGAAGACGCGGAACATGTCCTCGGACACTCGGGCCCCGACGACGCGGGCCGGCTCGGCGTCACCGGCGAGGTTCATGGGCCCGGCAGCATAGCCCGCAAGGGCCTCGAACGACCGGCTGAGCTCTCTCCAGTCGGTGAGGTCGGGGCCCGATGTCGGCCCCCGTCCTCCGTCGGCTCCCTCGGACAGTACCATCACCAGGCGATCCTCCCCGGGGTAGCCCAGCGGTCGCAGCAGCACGCCGCGGACCACGCCGTATGCTGCGGTGCTCGCGCCGATCCCGATCCCCAACGTGGCGACGACACCGACGCTGAACGCCGGCGACCTCAGGAGCTGCCGGGCGCCGTACCAGAGGTCTCGCCGGAGGTCCTCGACCAACCGCGGCGGCGGGGGTCTACCGCTACCCTCCCACCGGAACGCCAGCCAGTTCGTGGCCACCACCTCCTTCCACACGCGGAGCCGCGCACGGAGCGGGCCCACCTCTCTCAGGTCCCGCCGATACGCCAGGGAGATGTCCTCCATCGCCGAAGCGCGGACCTCCTCGGGCAGGAGCAAACTCAGGAGGAAGCGCGGAACGCGGGGGATCTCCGGCCCGCTCACGCTTCCCCGGCCGGCGCCGGGCCCAGCCCCTCCCACATCCTGTCGAGGCGCTCCCGGGCGGCGTACAGCAGACCCACGCCGTCGGGCGAGACAGTGAAATGCCGCCGGGCCTTGCCACCACGCACCGGCGTCGGGTCACCCATCTCGGAGGTCACCAGGCCTTTCTTCTGAAGACGGAGCAACGTCACGTAGACCGCCGAGACCGTGAGGTCCCGGCCCGTGCGGCGGGCCACCTCGTCCCGGATGTCCGCTCCCGTCGCGTCGGCTCCCAGCCGGAACGCGGCCAGGAGCACCAGGTGCTCCGCCTCTCCCAGGTTCTGACCCTTGGGCATGTCCCCGTCCCGGTTCGGTCGGCGTCCTATAATAATAGCAAATCAAAATTAATTGGATTGTCAAGCGGTCTCGCGGTGGGCCCGCGGCCGCCCATCTTGCAGCCCGTGCACCGGGGGAGGATTGTGGATGCACTGCGCAGCCGCAGGACTCCCGACCGGCACCGGAATCGTATGCTTGCAGACGCCTTGCAGGACCTGGCCCGAGTGCGCCTCGTCGACGACGACGGACAGGAGGAATTCCTCGAGCTTCTGCCTCCCGCGACCGAGGAGGAGATCGCTCGCTTCGAGCCCGGTCTGCCCTCGCCGCTGCCCACCGAGATCCGTGACGCGCTCCTGGTGTCCCGGGGCCTGGCGAACGGGCCCCTCGAGTCCTTCGATCTGATGGACCTCGGTGGCTTCGGCATGGAGGACGTCTTCCCCCACGCCCACCCCATCGGGCACGACGGCTTCGGCAACTACTGGGTGGTGGACCTGCACGCGGGCAGCGTCGCATGGAGCCCCGTCTTCTTTGCGTGCCACGACCCGCCGGTCATCGCGTTCCAGTCGGAGACGGTGGAGCAGTTCGTGCGCGACGCGGTGGCCATGTGGCGGCCTGTGCACCCGCGGAGCCCGGTCGACGAGGTGCACGAGGACGTCACCGACCGGATCTGGGCCACCAATCCCGGCGTGATCCCTCATGACGAGGCCGCCGCATCTCCCGACCCCGTGCTGCAGGACTTCGCGTCGACTCTCGATTCAGCGGCGGTCCTGGCGGATCTGCGTAGGGCGAAGCTGGGGGACGGATTCTCCTGGGGGCGGTACGGACCACGCACCTCCTGGGTTCGGCACGGCACGGAGAGGCTATGGGCCACGGTTCCTCCGAGGAAGAGGAGGTCGCTGCTGGCTCGCCTCTTCGGTGGGTGACCCAGGGCCTCTTATGGAGTCCCGCTCGGCGTTCCGCCGCTTCCGGATGCTGTCGGCGCGGTCGCGGATCTCGCCCCAGTGTCGTTGCCTCCGGATCTCCACCAGGGCTTGAAGCCGACGCTTGTACTCCTCTCGTCTGATCGGGGGGAGCCCGAACCCGCACTCCGAGGCGTCCGTCCGGCCGCGACAGACGGGGATGGCGACGCCTGCCACGAAGATCACACCCGGAGCGGCGCCCCAGCGGGCTCCCCCGTCGCCCTCATCGACCCAGGTACCGTAGGCCCAACCGTCCGCCGTTTGCAGCCCGATCCGTAGCGAGTTGTAGGCGTCGATCGCCCGCAGCGGCTGGATCCTGCCTCCGGACGCGTCCGGTCGGCCAGCGGGTAGCTCTCTCCATAGGCGAGGATCTCCCGCTCGAGGCCTGAACGCCTCCGCCGGAACGGGTGGTGTCGCCGGGTCGGCGTCCGGTCGCGCGGGGCCCGCCGCGGCGGGGACGGACAGGTCACCTTCGCCGTGGCGCTCCGGAAGGTCGGGCTCGTCCGCCGTGGCAGCGCCGGGCCCAGGCAGGGCCTCCGACACCGCGGGTTCGACGACAGGGATCACGCGCAGGCCCCACGTTCCGGGGAGCGGTGACCTCGCGGGCGTGGAGGGGGGGGCACGCGTGGGCGGCCCACGCACCTTCGCTCCCAGCACCAGGGTGTGGAGGAGGGCCGAGATGATCCAGGAGGCCACGAACACCCGATGCTCCCGCTGCCGCCGCGTCCTCCCCCCTCCTCGGCTCTGATCCCGCGATGCGCACATGCCGGTTCGACGGCCTCGGTGAGGCCCCGGGTTGTCTGTCGCGCTCTTTGCGCGCCTCCCCGTCGCTCCCCATCATTCCTGTCCGTTTTCTTCCCGGAGGAGCAAGTGACATGGCCAAGTACGTGACGCTGTACAACTTCACTGACCAGGGCATGCGGGCGGTGAAGGACAGCCCGAGCCGGGCCAAGGCAGCCATCGAGGTGGCGCAGGCGGCCGGACTCGAGGTGGTGGGCCTGTACTACACCGTGGGTCCGTACGACATGGTCGTGGTGTCGGAGGCCGACGACGAGAAGGTGGCCAACGCCTTCGCCCTGAGCACAGGATCCCAGGGCAACGTCAGGAGCGTGACCATGCGCGCCTGGGACGTCGACGAGTTCGAGGAGATCGTTGGTATGATGCCCTAGCCGCTCCGGCTCGGGCTGCGGCCTCGGTGGGGCTGTTCGTGAGCGAGCTCCGAACGGGCGGTGCGGAAGAGCCCGTCGAAGCGTACGTCCACGGATACGGCGCACGGGAGGCCCAACGGCTCCTGGATCAGGCAGATTCGGTCCGGGAGCTGATCCACCACGATACGGAGCTGCCCTCCGGAAGCACCGTCCTCGAGGTCGGTTGCGGCGTCGGAGCGCAGACGGTGGCCATGGCCGAGCGCGGCCGTGGCTGTCGCCTGGTCTCGTTCGACAAGGTGCCGGAGTCGGTCGCGCTGGCGGCGGGGCGGGTGAGCGCTTCGGGGGTCGAAGGAGTGCGCCTGCTCGCCGGCGACCTCTTCGCCCCTCCCTTCCGGGCGGAGAGCTTCGACTGCCTGTTCATCAGCTATCTCCTCGAGCACCTGCCCGATCCCCTGAAGGCCCTAGCCAGCCTGCACGTGCTGCTGCGTCCAGGCGGCGACGTGCTCGTCGTCGAAGGAGATCACGGGTCCTGCTACTTCCACCCCAGCACGCCGGCCGCCGTTCGCGTGTGGCGCTGCCTCATCGAGGTCCAGGCACGGCTCGGGGGCGATTCCCAGATCGGCCGAAGGCTGCACCCGCTGCTCCGTGACGCCGGCTTCGAGGACGTGCGCGTCTCACCCCGGCAGGTCTACGCGGATGGGAGCCGCCCCTGGGTGCAGGAGCAGTTCGTGCTGAAGACCATCGTGCCCATGGTGGAGGGAGTGAGGGATCAGGCGCTCGCTCTGGGGCTGGCCTCCCCCTCGGAGTGGGACGAGGGCATCCGCGATCTGAAGGCGACGGGCTCGGATCCCCGGGGCACCTTCTGCTACACCTTCTTCAAGGCGCGGGCGCGCAAATCACCTGGCGCCAGTGGCTCATCGTCCTAGGGAGGTGGGTGTGCACCGGCGTGCGGTCCCGATGATGATGATGGCCTGCGCCGCGGCCACCGCCTGCGGTACGGAGCCGGATCCGTCGGATCCCGTGGCTTCCTGGACCGTGTCTCCGTCGCCTTCGGTATCCATCGGCGCTGCCTCCGGCGACACGGCGACCCTGTTCCAGCGGATCGTCGGAGCCCGCATCACGTCAACCGGGGAGATCGTCGTGGGAGACGCCGGTCTGGGGGTCATCCGCGTCTTCGACTCCGACGGGACGTTCCGGGTCCAGATGGGGAGGCCGGGAGAGGGTCCAGGCGAGTTCCGCTCGCTCCGCGGACTGTGGATCGTGCCGCCCGACACGATCGGCGCCTGGGATTCCGGCGCGTACCGTCTGACCTTCTTCCGCGTGGACGGCTCCCTGGTCCGAAGCGTCGGCCTGAGGCCCTCCACCGAGTCCTCGGGTGTCGGCAGGCTGGATCAGCTCGTCGGCCCGCTTTCGAGGGACGAAGTGGCCCTCGCTTCCATCGGATTCGGGGACGTGGAGGGGGACCGGGCCGATCGCATGTCCGTGGAGCTCTTCCGCGTCACCGGCGAGCATATCGGACGAGTGGGAGAGGTCCGGGGCATGGTCCGGGGAGCGAGGGCGCCGGTCCCCTACTCGCCTTTCCCCTACTTCGCGGTCCGCGGTGACGCCGTCTACTTCACCAACGGCGCGAGCCCGGAGGTGACGGTGCTCGAAGCCGGAGGCGTGGCTCGGACGATTTCGCTCCCTCGGGCTGAGCACGACGTGAACGCGGCGTGGGAGGCCCTGAGGCCCGCCCTGGAGGAGAAGGCGGAGCCCTATTATCTGTCGTTCCTGGAGGAGATGTCCCGGCCGGACTCGATTCCCCACATCGCCGGCCTCCTGGTGGACGATGCAGGCCGCGTCTGGACGAAGCGGTACCAGGTGCCGTGGGACGCCCTGTGGATCGACGGAGGGGAGAGGATCCGCGGGGGCCGATGGCTCGTCGCGGATCTCGACGGGAAGCCCATGGCCACCGTCGACCTTCCGGACGGGTTCACACCGCTGCAGGTCGCCGAGGGGCGACTGCTGGGGCTGTCGGTGGACGCCCTGGGCGTCGAGGGCGTGGAGGTCTACGATCTCATCAGGCCCGACATGTGAGCGGGACCCTGACGGGGGCTGAGCTGAGCTAAGGGCAGGGCGGGCTGATTGCCACCTCCCGCTCCAGCCTCCTGATGGCGTGTCCGAAGTGGGCCAAAGACTCCTCCCACTCGCCCTCGCCGCGGGCGGCCACGCCGTTCTGGAAGTCCACCGTCGCGTTGACGATCACCTCGGGTGGGGCGGCACCGAGGAGTGACACCATGGTGATGAGATCCTCGGTGAAGCGCTGCGCGAGAAAGCTTCCAAGGCTTGCGAGATCGTCCGA
>JBDHGI010000271.1:0-5618 GCA_039589955.1 Gemmatimonadota bacterium
TCAGTCCGTCTGCTGCCAGCCGAACCACACGGGGTGGTTCTGCCGGTACCATGCCAGGACCTCACGGATGAGTGTCTTCTTGTCGGGCGCCAGCACCGCGTCGTCGAGTCGGTCCAGGTGGATGAACATCCTCTCGCCGGGCAGGTACTCGATGGCCTCGGCGCACAGCGTCTGGAGCTCGTTGCGGATCCGGCCCGAGTCGGAGATCCTGACGGGACGCGTGCGGTAGTCCTGACCGGCGTAGAACCGGTCGAGGAGGGGCGAGAACGCCATGCGCATCTCGTCCATGGGCTCCATGACCCGAAGCGTCAGGGTCACGTCCACCATCCGTGCGCGAGTGGACGAGCGCGTCGTGACCCGGAAGACGTCCTCGGAGACCTCCTCGACCCCGGGGATGCCCGTGTACGGGTCCGGAAGCATGCACGAGGCGAGGCTGAGGACGCGCCACTCCTTGTTGGGAAAGAAGTCGTCGACGGTCATGGTCCGCCGGCTCGTCGGAATGCAGGCGGCGCGCGCGTCCAGAATATTCCGTCGGTAGGCTTCCACCACTTCCGTGTCGGGATTCCCTCCCAGAACGCCTGCCAGCTCGGCGTTGAATCCCTCGCTCTCGGGGTCGAGGCGCATGATCCTCGGCTCGCGCCCGTAGTCGCCCTCGAACCGCGAGGAGAAAAGGCACAGGGATGTGTCCGTGCCCACCACGGGATCCAGACTCGCCGCCTGTATGGCCTCGGCGGAGGCGGCGTAGCCGTCACAGATGAACAGGTGCTCGACGCCGTCACCGTCCGTGAAGGGGCCCACCCGGAAGGCGGGGGCGTAGGTACCCGATTCGGTGAAGGCCCGCCCCTCGGTCCAGGGAGTCTTCCAGCCTTCCTTGACGAGGTGGGCCCCTAGGTCCCGCCACTCGCGCCACAGGCTGCCGATGCGTGGCTCCCGCGACGGCCCTCCCAGCGTCCACACGTGTACGTTCCTGGGGCGAACCCCGGGATAGGCTGCTCGGATGGCCTCCATCACGATCTCGCGTGGCGTCAGGTAGTTGATGAGGACGGATCGCTCGGCCGCCTGCTCGACCACCGTCTTCGGTATCGCGAGTGTGCCGACATAGCCCTCGTAGGACTGCGCCACGCGAAGAGGCTGGTCGAAGACGTGCAGGACGGCCATTGGGCCCGTCGAGCTACCCTTGGCGAATCGCGAGGTGTTCTCCAACGTGTCCACCGCGGCTCCCCACACCGTGATCCCCGCCGACTGCACTTCCCTCCAGAAGTCGGGCCACTCGCACTGATGATGGTTGACCATCCGGTGCACGAGCCTGTCCAGGAACCGCGCGACCTGCGGCCGTGCGTAGACGCGCCCGAAGCCCAGCTGCGGGTTGGCGCCCATCTCGGGCGTCTCGCCGGCCTTCGGCATGAGGCCTTCACCCAGGCCCACCATCACCGCGTGGTTCTCGGGCAGGTTGCGAGTCAGGTTCCAGAGGGCCTCCGAGAGCACATAGGCCGAGGTGGCGTCGGCGTCCTTCTTGACCCGGTTGACCGTGATGCTGTCCTGGTCCCTGGCCTCCCCGAAACGACCGAACAGCCGGGTACCGAGGGCGGTCACGGCGTTGGCTGTGACGAAGGCGCGCTCGAGGTGATCGCCCGCGAATGTCATGGCGCTTCGGGATCCCTTCACCCAGTGCTCGTCGACATCCTCCAGCCACAGGTGGAAGCGTCCGAGGATGCTGCGAGCATCGAATGCCCACTGGGCGATGCGGTTCTCCCGCTGCATATCAGTGACGTCCTCGCGGGGCGTGGGGGGAGAGGAAGGAACATCCCTATATTCTACGCTAGAAATGCGCCCCGTCCCTGTGCAAGGAAAACGAGCCGAAGGCAGTCGGCCCAAGGTGTCTCATCCCCCACCAGCACCGGTCAGTCGGATCCTCACTTCGGTCCGCTCCCACATGAGCACCATATCCGCCCATGCGCCGGGCACTCGGGGCCGAAACTCGATCGTGAGTTGCTCGACCTCCTCGGGAAGAGCTTCGGCCGAGGCCTCGACCACGAGCACGTCATCGGCGGCGTCGTAGGTCTGGGAGAACGACCCCGTCTCGGGATCGAGCCTGCCGGTGCCGTCCATGCCCACCTGCCGGTTGAAGTGCACCGCCCACTCCGAGGGGCCGGGCACGGTGAACACCGAATACGTGCCGGCCTCGAGTCGTCGGCCCGCCACCAGCACCGGCCCGGACACCGTGATCTCGGTGGCCTCGTTCGCTCCGGTCCGCCACATCTGCCCGAACGGCACCAGGAAGTCATCGGACTCGGAAGGCGTGCCCAGGATGTCCCGGCCGCGCATGTACGGGCGTCCGTAGGTGACCTTGACGTAGGTGTCTCCGACGAAGGTCCGGGCGATACCCACGGGGCTGGGGCGACGGGAGGGGTGGAGATCCTGGGAAGCCGCCGCCGGTGCCAGGGTCAACAGAGCGATGCCGAGCAGGGTGGGTACTCGAAGGAGTGAAGGGATCATGGAGGTGAGATGGGCAGGAGTATCAGACTGGACGCGGACGTCATGATAGAAGGAGGGGCCAGATGGTACCAGAGGGGGGTGAGGGGAGGGCGCCCCTGAGTCCGTGCCCCGAGGCGCCCTCCTCGCTCTCTTGCCGAGACGTCCTGGAGATGCTAACGCCGCCCGTGCCGCAGCTCCTCGTCGAGCCTGACCGTGAGCCTCGCCCCCTCCGGAAGCTTGGCCGATCCGTCACGGGTGGACAACGCGATCACGGTCCCCACCGCCGCACCCACGGTGGCGCCCTTGAGCGCATCCTTGGCGTCGTCGCCCACAATGCCTCCGACGACGGCGCCTGCCGCGGCACCTATGCCGATCTTGGCGGCGGTCTTGCCGGTGGAGTCCTTCTCGTCGGTCTCGAGGTCCGAAGCGATGATCGTCGCCTCGACAGGGTACCAGTCCTCGTCGACCGCCACCCCCAGAAGCCGGACGATCAGAATCGCCTCGCCCTCACCGTTGTCGGCCTCGGACTTCTCGACTACCCACCCACCCACGGTGCCGGCGGGTAGCACCACACGACCGTCAGACGCCACTGCGTCCGCCGTCAAGGTGGAGTTGAACTCGGCTCCGGCCACGTGGGAGTCGGTGGAGATGGTCTCGTCAACCACGAACGTCAACGTGGTCCCTGCCAACAGGGCCGCGGGCTGAGCCTTCGCGACCGGCTCGGTTCCGTCCACGGGTGCTTCCGCTGTGTCGGCGTTCCTGCAGCCTGCCACCGCAACCGCGAGAACCGCTGCGAGAAGCCCGGCCCGTGATGTCGGTGCGTACATGAAGTCAACCTCCTCTGGGGGGCAGACAATCTCACTGCTCGAGTCCCCGACCTGCGGAGACTCCGCTCCGTCCGGGGGGAGCTGCAATGGTCATGCCACCACCGGTCGACTACTCCATGTAACCGCGCGCACGCTGGTAATGCGCCCGCTGCTCCTCGGTGAGCACCGGGTAAAGCCGCACATGGGCCCTGAGGTGGGCGGCGCGGAGTCGTCCGCGTGCGTCGGCGATCTCGCCGACGAGGCGCTCGAGCTCGCTCTCCTCGATGGCGCCTTCGGCGAAGGCGCGATCGAGCTCCCGCTCCCGCTCGACGACCACGGCCCCGAGCGCCCGGGCCTCGCCCTGCATCTCCTCGAAGATGGTGCGGACGGTCTCCTCCTGGTCGCTGGTGAGCTCGAGCATCTCGCTCATGTCGAGCACGTGCCTGGGCCCCGGGTACCGATTCAGCTCGGCGGGCAGAGCCATCCCGATTCCCTCGCCCGCCAGCAGGCTCTCCACTTCGTCCGTCGAGAGAGCCTTGATCTCGCGGTCCATGAGGTCCGCATACGGTGAAGCGACTCCATGCTGGTGAGCCTGCGCGCCGACGTGTGACGGGCATGCAAGCATGAGTGAGCCGATCAACATCCTCGTCGTGGTCCTCATTCCCCACCTCCGCGGGCTTCCGGTGACGTGCTCCGGTTCCCTATATGGCGCGACGAGCCAGGTGTGACCAGACTTGTCGTTCGTCTTGGGCCGCTCCGGTGCGGCCTTCGGCCCTCTGCTCCCGGAGTCCTGTCCATTGACCTCCCTCGTCGACCGACTTGCGAGCCTTTCCAACCTGAGCGAGATACCCCGAGTGGAGCTGGAGTGGCTCGTGGAGCACGGGGAGCTCGAGGTGCACGAGCCGGGCGCGGTGGTCGCGCCCGAGGGCAAGCCGGTGGAGGTGCTCTGGCTGGTTCTCTCCGGCCGCACCGCCGTCTCCGTGGATCGTGGGGCGGGGCCCCGGCGCGTCATGGAGTGGCGAGCGGGTGAGGTGAGCGGGATGCTCCCGTACTCCCGCATGGCGGCGACCCCGGGAGACAACTACGTCGAGGAGACGAGCGAGCTTCTCACGATCCATCAGCGGCACTTTCCGGAGATGGTCCACCGGTGCCCGAAGTTCACGGCCTACACGGTGCATCTCATGCTGGATCGGGCGCGCAGCTTCAACACCAGCGCGCTGCAGGACGAGAAGATGATCGCCCTCGGCAGATTGGCAGCCGGCCTGGCCCACGAGCTCAACAACCCCGCCTCCGCGACCGTGCGGAGTGCCAAGCAGCTCATCGAAGGCCTCGCCGAGGTCGATGCGACGTGGCGGGCTCTCGGCACTGCGGGCCTGAGCGACGAGCAGCTGGACGTGATTCGGCAGGTGCGTGGCAGCTGCCTGGCGCGGCGGGTGGAAGGGGTGATGTCACCCCTCGAGCAGGTGGAGCGTGAGGACAGGATCGCCGAATGGCTCGAGCGCCATGGTCTCGAACCTGGTCAGGCGGCGTCCCTGGCCGACACGGCCATCACGGTCGAGGGGCTGGACGTCCTGGCCGGCGTGACGGAGGGCGGCGCTCTCGATGTCGCGCTCCGCTGGATCGCGGCGGGCTGCTCGGCACAGTCGCTGGCCCTCGACATCGAGGACGCGGCGACACGCATCCACGAGCTCGTGGCCGCTGTCAAACGGTTCACCTATATGGACAATCTGGCCGGACCCGAGCCCTTGGATGTCGCGGTCGGGCTCCGAGACACGGTCAGGGTCCTGGCAGCGAAGGCGAAATCGAGGGCCAGCACCGTCGACCTGCAGACCGACCCGCACCTGCCGCGGGTGCACGCCACAGGCAGTGAGCTGAACCAGGTGTGGCTGAACCTCATCGACAACGCCCTCGATGCGGTGCCGGAGGGGGGGCGCATCGAGGTCAACGCACGCCTGGAGCTGGGGCAGGTGGTCGTGCGCGTGATCGATGACGGCCCCGGCATCCCCGCGGATCTCGTTCCAAAGATCTTCGAGCCGTTCTTCACAACCAAGGCACCAGGCCAGGGCACGGGCCTCGGCCTGGACATCGCCCAGCGCCTCGTTCGCCGGTACCGGGGGGACATCGTGGTGGAATCCCGGCCTGGACGGACCGAGTTTCGTGTGATCCTGGCGACGGAGTAGCTAGGCTTCCGCATCGACTGATATGAAAGGGCTGACGTCAAGTTGTGGTTGAGGACCCGAGGACAGCTTCGACGATGATCCTACTGATATTCGCCGGTTGGGCCTTGTCGACTCAGAGCGGCAGTAAGTCAGATTCATCTGGAGCTAGCTCGTTCTA
>JBDHGI010000272.1:0-5605 GCA_039589955.1 Gemmatimonadota bacterium
ACGATCCTAGAACGAGCTAGCTCCAGATGAATCTGACTTACTGCCGCTCTGAGTCGACAAGGCCCAACCGGCGAATATCAGTAGGATCATCGTCGAAGCTGTCCTCGGGTCCTCCACCACAGCTTGACGTCAGCCCTTTCATATCAGCCGAACACCTCTCCGAACACCCGGAGGAGGTTCCCGCCCAGGATGTCGTGGACGTCGCCCTCCGAGTATCCCCGGGCCAGGAGACTGGCCGCTACGCTCACGATCTCGGCGTAGTCGCTGTACCCCTCGACGTTGCGCTCGGGAGAGCGGACATCGGCGGTCACGTGCTCGTTGTACCGGGCAGTGAAGCTCGGATAGGCGGGGGCCCCGAAGGGGTCGTGCTCGTGCAGCGGATAGGTGCCGATGGACATGTCCGTGCCGATGGCGACGTGCCCGGCGCTCCCGGTCATCTGCACGACGTAGTCGATGTGCTCGATGAACTCGTCCAGGGTAGGACGGTGCGTCGTCCCGGGCTTCATCACCAGGGGCCCCCAGGAGACCAGGCCGATCACCCCTCCCCGAGACGTGCACGCCCGTATCTGCTCGTCGTCGATGTTCCGGGGAGATGGGACGAGAGCATCGACGTTGGAGTGGCTGTACACACAGGGGTGTGCGCTCCGGTCGATGATCTCCAGCGTGCTCCGTCGCCCCGTGTGGCTGAGATCCAGCACGATGCCCACCCGGTTGCATTCCTCGACGACCCGCTGCCCCAGGAGCGAGAGGCCACCGTCGGTCCGATCCAGGCAGCCGCCGCAGAGCTGGTTGTTGGCGTTGTACGCCAGCAGCATCATCCGCAGCCCGGCTTCGTGGAACGCCTGCAGGCGACTGAGCTCGTAGCCCACCCAGTCACCATCCTGAGCAGCCAGGAGCAAGCCGGCCCTGCCCTCGCGCTTCAAGCGGCGGATGTCCTCGGTGGTTCGGATGACCTCCAGCCCCTCGTGCTCCCGGGCGACGCCGTGCCAATACATCAAGCCCTTCAGCGCGCTTGCCGCCGCGGCGTGAGGGTCCCAGGCGGTGACCGCGTAGGTGGTGACCCCGTGGCGGTGGGCCAGGTGGAAGTCCGCGTCCGGCCACATCTGCATGCACGGATCGATGTAGATGTAGGGGTGATCCTCCTCGAGGATGGAGTGGACCGACTTGCCGGCGTCACAGGCCTGCCGACGGTCGGGATGCGCCACCTCTTCTCGGCGGAGCGTGCCTCCGAGGGCGGGTGCGCCGACACCGGCGACGGCGGCGCTCTTCAGGAATGATCTTCGGTCAGGAGACATTCGGTCGCACTCCGTCCGCGGGTTTCCACCTGTCGACCCAAGGTAGGGTGAGGGAGCCGCCGGAGCATCCGGCCACGCCGGCCCGGGGGAGTCTCCTTTGCGCGTGCTCCATCTTCGCCCGTGAGGGGAACGGAGCGTCTCATGCTGGTCTCCACGGGCCCGGAGGCCCATGTTCAGGGCACTCCTGCGGCGTCCGGCGGAAGCGTCCGGCAACCATCACGCTCAGTGGAGGAGAACGCCATGGCGGAGAGTGTCTACAAGGTCATCGAGCTGGTCGGCACCAGCACCGAATCGTGGGAGAAGGCCGCTTCGGCTGCAGTTGCGAGGGCCGCCAGGAGCCTTCGCGACCTCCGTATCGCGGAGATCGAGGCCCTGGACCTGCAGATCGAGGACGGCCAGGTGAAGGCGTACCGCGCGAAGGTCAAGGTCTCGTTCAAGTACGAGGGTGAGTAGGAGCGTCAATCCTCGTTGAATCCCCGGGCCATGTGGTAGAGCGCCTTGTCGAAGAAGAGAACGACGCGTCGGCTCAGCTCCATGGCCCGGTAGACCTCCAGAAGATCGACCAGGGCCGCCCGCTCACCGATGAACATCCAGATCTCTCTTCTCAGCAAGGTGAGCGCGCTGAGCACCTCCGGAAGCGTGAAGCCCTGCTCCCGTCGTTGGCGGCCCAGGGTGCGGTAGTACTCGGCCACCTCTTCCCCGTGCTCCTCACCTGACAGCCAGGAGCAGAAGCGCGACAGGGCGGCCAGGGCCTTCTCCTGCACGATCCCCGAGGGCAACGCGGCGTAGGTGGGGGTGGTCGGAGTGGTGCGCACCACCTCCAGCCAGCGTCTGGAGATCTCCTCGGCGTGCTCCTCCACGAGTCTCACCAGCGCGTCGGATATCAGGGCCTCGCCGCCGCGCTCCATCCGGGCAAAGGAATCCTGGATGGCCCACTCGTCCCGATGCTGGTCGAAGCAGCGGGCCAGGGCCTCCTCGTGGGGTGCGAAGGCCAGGCGGGGCACTCTGTCCACAGGGAACCAAGCGATCTCCTCGGCATCGTCGCCGGCCCGCTCCTCGCCACCCGCGCGCTCCACCTCGAAGCACACGAAGAGAAGATCGCCGTAGTACGGGCTCGTTGCGGAGCCGGCGCTGAGCAGGCGCGCGACCCGTCCGGTGAGGCCCGTTTCCTCCTCCAACTCCCGCAGAGCCGCGGCCTCGATGCTCTCTTCCGATTCCGCAAACCCCGTGGGGAGGCACCACTCCCCCTTGTGCGGGGCGCTGCCCCGCTTCACCAGCAACACCTCCCGAGCGTCGTTGAGCAGCACCGAGGCCGCCACCGGAAGGGGGTTGCCATAGAAGACGGAGCCACAAGCGTCACACACCTGTCGCTGGAGCTCGCCTTCGGAGCGGCCTGCCAGGCCGGCTCCGCAGTGCGGGCAGTAGCGGTGCTCAGCCGTCATCGGAGACTCCGCAGATGAACAGGGTGTCGTCCTTGCGTATGAGGACCCGCCCGCTTCGCCGCAGCGATTCGGCGGCGCGGAGCTCCAGCTCCTTGGGCCAACGATCCTCGTCGCAGAGGTCGGCGCCGAGCAGGGGCAGCTTGAACCTGAGGTAGGCGAGGAGATCCTCGCGATCCTTCTCCGCGAAGCTCAGGCTGTTGCGGTAGTCGACCCGCCGCACGCTGGAGAAGCTCCGCCTCAGGAGCCCTTCGCCGTTCTCGGACGAGAACCCACGAAGGAGGCTCATCAGAGGCGCCTCCTCCACCGGAAGGCCCACGGCCCTCAGGAGCCCGGCGAAACTCTGCTCGCTATGGGTCACCGCCAGGAAGTGGCCGCCGCACCGGATGACCCGTGCCACGTCCGGGATGACGGGTACGAAGAAGTAGAGGCTGTAGGCAGCGATCACCAGATCGAAGCTGTGGTCCCGGAAGGGGATGCGGGCTTCGAGATCCGCGCACAGGAAGCGCGCCCCGCGGCCCGTCGACCTGACGGTACGCAGGTAGCTCGACTCGTTTCGGTCGCACGCATCGAGGCCGGTGAATCGGGCCGTGGGCGCCACCTCTTCGGCGAGCGCCTCGGCCCAGAATCCGAATCCGCACCCCAGGTCCAGGATCTCCTCCACGTCGCCGAGATCCAGAGAGCGAAGCATGGCCCGGCGTACGTCCTCGGGATTGGAGGAGTGCCTTCGGATCAGGGCGGAGACGCGTGCGTGGGCCGCCGGATCCTCGTACGGGGAGAGGTAGGGGCTTCCCATGCACGAATTCTCGAAGTACGGGCGGTCTCCGCAAGGCGCGACCGACACCGGCGCGGCTACCCGTCGAACAGCCCCGCCACGCTGAGGTAGCGCTCGCCCGAGTCGCACAGCATGCAGACGATCAGCTTTCCTCGGTTCTCCGGCCTACGCGCCAGGCGAAGGGCCGCGCGCACGCTCGCCCCCGACGATATGCCGACCAGCACGCCCTCCCTCTCGGCGATGGACCGCGTGGTCGCGAACGCTTCCTCCTCGGACACCAGAAGGATCTCGTCGATGAGATCCCGATCCAGGATGCCCGGCACGAAGCCCGGGGCCGTACCCATCATTCGGTGAGGGCTGAATCGGCCTTGCGAGATGAACGGTGCCTCGGCGGGCTCCACTCCGACGACCGTGAGCCGCGGCCTGCGCGGCTTGAGGGCCTCGGCGACACCACAGAGCGTCCCGCCGGTACCCAGCGGGGCCACGAACACGTCCACCAGGCCGTCGGTATCGCGCCACACCTCCTCGGCGGTCGACTGTGCGTGGGCCAGGCGGTTGTCCATGTTGTCGTGCTGGCAGACGTAGAAGGAACCCGGCGTCGCCTCGTGGATCGCGACGGCCCGAGCCTTGGCTCCCTTGGTGCCCAGCTCGGCGGGGGTGAGAACGAGCTCCGCACCGAGCGCCTGCAGCACCCGGCGTCGCTCCAGACTCTGGATCTCGGACATGCACAGCACCACCCGGTACCCCCGCATGCGCCCGATGAAGGCCAGCGCCATTCCGGTATTCCCCGACGTGGCCTCCACCAGCGTGGTCCCCGGTCCGATGTCGCCACGCTTCTCCGCCTCACGGATCATCCACAGGGCCGGCCTGTCCTTGATGGCGATGGGGTTGAGGAACTCGCACTTCCCCAGAAGGGTGGCCTCGCCTCCCTCGTTGATGCGGTCCAGGGCGAGCAGCGGGGTGTCGCCAATGAGGTCGAGGACGGAGGCGGCGTAGCGCATGGGGCGGGTGTGGAGGGGTGGCACGCACCTTACGCACCTGAGCGTGGCGGCGAAAGGGCGGCTCAATCGGGGATGCGCCCGCCCCTGCCCTCACGTGGGCCGGGAGCCGGTCCGGCTTCAAGGCCAACGCGGGGCGGCCCCGTCCACGGGCAGCCCGCTGGGCACCGCCGCCGGCGCCAGGTGCGTGAGGTCCGCGGCCGCCGGATCGGTGAGGGCCTCCAGGAACGCCACCAGGTCGGCGATCTCTCCGGGCACCAGGCCGCACCCCTCCGCGACCACGGGATCGAGCGTGGCCAATATGGCCTCCTCCTCCTCCTCGGAGACGAGCATGCTGCGCAGCTCGACCGGAAGCTGGCCCGGGTTGTAGCCCCTGAGCCCGCGGGAGGGATCCGCCATGTGACGCACCGCCCCCTCGAGGTCGGCGTACGCGCCGTCGTGCATCCATGGACCGGTCAGGGTGACGTTGCGCAGGGCCGGCGTGCGAAATGCGCAACGGTCCCCTTCCCGCCCGGTCACCAGGGCTCGCCCGTGATCCGCCCCCCCCGCATCACCCTTGCCCGGTCCCAGCTGCGGCACCCCCACGTTGTGGAAGCGCTGATCGGTGAGCAGGACGCCGGCGTGGCACACGGCGCACCGCCCCTCCCCGAAGAAGACCAGGGCGCCACGCTTGGCCTCGGCGGTCATGGCCGTCCGATCACCACGCAGATAGGCATCCCAGGGGGTGTCAGCGAACCAGTACGCCTCCGTCTCGTAGGCGGCGATCGCATTTGCGGCGTGCTGGATGCCGAGGGCCTCCTCGGACAGCTCCGGATAGGCGCCCGAGAACAGGTCCCGGTACCCCTCGATGCGGAGCAGCCGCCGCATCAGGCCGTCCCAGACGGCCGGTAGGTCGTCGTCGGGAATGGCGGCGAGCTCGTTGGGTGCCCCCCGTACATCCACGTCCCCCACCGCGCCCCGCATCTCGTCCCGGGAGGTCACCGGGAAGAGCGCCTGGGCCGCCAGGACCCCGTCGAGCCCCTCGGGAAGCATCGCTCCCGCCGGGGACACGATAGGCAGATGCCCGATCCTCTCCACTCTTCCGTCCCAGAAGAGGGT
>JBDHGI010000273.1:0-5539 GCA_039589955.1 Gemmatimonadota bacterium
GGAGACGGACCCGCACGGCCAGGCCCGGCTCTAGCCGGGAGCCTGACGGATCGATCCCCGCGCCGGTGAGCCAAGGAGCGGCCGGGTCCAGGTACCGCACGTCCACCCCGTCGGCGACCTTCGGGGGAACCGAGCTCTCGTCCGGTCCTAGCTCGGGCGCGGCCGCGGTGGACGCGGGAGGGCGGGTGTCTCCGTGGTCGGGCTTGAGGCGCAGCAGCTCGGCGCGGGTGAGGGGACCCCGGAGGTACGACATGGCCCACCGGGTGGTGAAGAGGGTGGGGGTCGCCGACCTCGCGCTCTTCAGGAGGAAGTGCCGCTTGCCCAACGTCCCGATGCGGGCATCCCATGCCTCGACGTCCACCTCGCCGGACGCCGACCGGAGGCCTTCCAGGATCCGTGCCTTGTCCCGCTCCGTCTGGAGTCGCCCCACCATCCAGGTTCCCGCGTTGGACATGAGCTTGTAGTCCAGGTCCACGGGGTTCTGGGTCGCCACGACGAAGCCGACGCCGTGGGCCCTGGCCTGCTTGAACAGGGTCAGGATGGGTCGCTTCGTGGGCGGCTCCGCCGTGGGTGGGGCAAGACCCATGACCTCGTCGGCGTAGATGAGGACCCTCAGCTCCGACGTTCCCGGGAGCTTCCGCATCCAGGTCACGAACTTCGTGAGCAGGAGCGTCACGACGAAGGTCCGCTCCGACTCGGAGAGATGGGCCAGATGGATGATGCTCCCCCGTGGTCGGCCGTCCGGTGCGAAGAGCAGGCCCTGGATGTCCAGGGGCTCTCCCATCAGCCACTCGGCGAAGGACGGGGAGGCCATGAGCCCGTTGAGCCGCATGGCCAGCTTCATGCGGTCGTTCGACGGGTAGAACTGATCCAGCTCGAAGACACCGAGGCGCCGGAGCGGGGGATCCTGGATGTGGCGCAGCAATGTAGGGAGGTCCAGCGAACGGCCCCCACGCCAGCTCTGCTCGACCAGGTTGGAAAGGAGGATGTGCTCCCGGCTCGTGAGGGGGTCCGCCTCGATGCCGGCCATCACGAGCAGCCCGGACACCAGGCCCTCGATCTCGTCGCGGATCGACTCCCCGTGCTCGTCCCAGGATACGTCCGGCGGGCTCAGGTCCCCCACCAGGTTGAGGGGCGTTCCCGCCGTGGAGCCGGGCGTGACGATGCGGAGGTCCACGGAGTCGCGAAGATGCCGCATGCGACTCGGGGACACGCCCGAGCCTTCGAGGCCCGAGCGCCACGTCGATGCCTCGCCCTCGGCGAGCTCCCTCCGCGACAGCCCCTTGCGACGGGCCTCACCGTCATCGACCCACGGCTCGAAGTCGTCGGGCGCGAAGTCCGGGAAGCTCAGGAGGAGATTCCCCATGTCGCCCTTGGGATCGAGGATGAGGGCAGGCACGCCGGACGCCAGCACCTCCTCGAGCAAGACAATGCCCAGGCCGGTCTTTCCCGATCCTGTCATGCCCACGATCACGCCATGGGTGGTCAGCCGATCACTGGGAAGCTCCACCCGGACGCTGGTGCGCTCGGCGGTGGCGGGATCGAGTTCGTGGCCCAGGTACAGGGATCCTGGCTCCTGGCTCATGCTACCTCCTGAGAGAGTCGACCGAAGGGCCCGCCGCTCGGCCCCCGGCACGCCGTAGGGCGTCTACCGGGCCTGCCACGGCACCGGGGCGTGGGCCTCCCACTCCGGTCACTTTGCCGCCCGCCGAAGCCAGGGAGCAAGGGGTCGGCGGTAGTTTCGGTCCTCGCGCCACGTGGGCCTCGCGTCCATCCATCCCTGGCACCCGGGAGCGCTTTCGCCCCGGGGCGGGGCACATAGCTTACACGTACCGAAGCACACGCCCGGGATGGGAGTACGTAGAATGGCCGGCAAGTTCGAAGTCTACGCAGACAAGGCAGGGCAGTACCGGTTCCGTCTGAGGGCCGGCAACGGACAGGTCGTCCTCTCCAGCGAGGGTTACACGTCCAAGGCCAACGCCATCAACGGCGTCGGATCGGTCCAGAAGAACGCCGACTCGAAGGCACAGTTC
Organism: Gemmatimonadota bacterium; assembly: GCA_039589955.1. GTDB lineage: Bacteria > Gemmatimonadota > Gemmatimonadetes > Longimicrobiales > Gaopeijiaceae > SZUA-318. The sequence goes on from JBDHGI010000273.1 coordinate 2,034, forward strand.
GACGCCTCCGAATCCAAGGGTGGCAAGTTCCGCTTCACCCTGAAGGCGAAGAACCACCAGGTAATCGGGACGAGCCAGGCCTACGATTCGGCGGGCGCCCGGGACAAGGGGATCGAGGCCGTCGGCCGCGCCGCCAAGGGCGCGAACATCGTCGACCTCACCGGCTGAAGCAGCGCCCAGGGGAACGGGTCCCGGGGGGCTGCGCGCTCCTCGGGACCCCGGTCTGGCCCCGAGGGGACCGGCCTGACGTGGTTCCGACCCGCCCCCTATTGCGGGCGGCGGAAGACGTAGACGGGGTTGGGTGGGTCCCCGTCCAGAACGTAAAGGCCCTCGTCCACCACCTGGATGCCGTGCGGATTGCCGATACCGAAGGCTCCAAGGGTGTAGCGCGCGAGCTCGGCGCCGGTGGCTCGGTCGATCTTCAGCACGCTCGATGGCCTCAGGATCCAGAGGCTCGGTCCGTCCTGCTGAAAGCTCTGGATCTGGCCGGTGACCTCGATGACGGGCGGAAGGGAGTCGTTGGACTCGTCCACCGTGAGGAGACGGTTCTCGTCCACATCGTAGCGATAGATCCTGCCCCCGAGGGCCATGTGGATCTTGCCGTCGATGAAGCCGATGGGGCCGGACTCATAGTCGGCCGGCAAGGGCTGCCAGCCCTCGGGTATGAAGCAGCCGGCGCACCCCGAGCGCCGGAGGATGAAGATCGCCGCCTTGTCTACGACCGGGTTCGCCGAGGGGCTGTTTACGGTGTTGACCAGGTAGAGGCGCTGACTTGGGCGATCGTACGCCAGGTGCTCGAACTCGTCGACGTAGGAGCAGGAGGTCGTGGGATCCCCGTCCCCGTCATCGCATAGCCCCGCGGCCGGAAGAGCCGCCACGATGCTTCCGGCGGAGATCTGCGACCGGTAGACGCCGGTAGACCGATCCACCTGGAAGATGCTGGGTCGGTCGTCGTCGGCGAGCCAGAACGCGTTGTCTTCGGGGACGTAGGCCAGGGATTCGGCGTCTCCCTGGTCATTGGGCTTCAGGCAGAGGGTGTTGTCCTGCTCGAGAGGCCAGCCCGAACCGGAGGCGCGAACGTCGATGGGGAACGTCGTGCCCGAAGCGTCCCGGAAGCTGACCTTCAAGACCTGGCCCTTTCCGGCCTTGGCGAAAGAGAGGTCCGGGAAGGAGGCCCGACCGAGGACGAGCCCGCTCGTGCCGGCTCCACCCAGACTCCACTCGCAGGGGTTGGGATCGAGGGTGACGCTCACGACGCCCGTTGCGGGAGCGCCGCTTCCGTCTCGCACTTCGACCTCCAGGGGAGGGGAGAGGTCCTGTCCGACGAGCGCCTGCGAGGGCTGCGTCAGGACGGAGATGGACGCTCCGGGGCTGGTGGGCTCGTCGCACCCCGCCATCGACGAGATCAGCAAGGCCACGGCCACAGGCGCCGCACGCCCCGGGGCCCGCCAGTAGGATCCCATCACGGACCAGCCGCTCGAGCGATCATCATCGTCTCCGACTACGTCGTCCACCGTCCAAAGGCGGCTCACCTCCTGGTTCCACCACGGTTGGAGTGCCCCCGGGTAGGGAAAACCCTTCCGCCCGGGGGAAATGGATGCACAATTGCCGGCCCTCCCAGCGGCCGGCGAAACATACGTTTCCATTCTTTGTCGTCGCAGTGCGCAGCAAGGGCCGTGCCGAAACGGGCGCCTCAAGAGCCTCGCTGAGCGCGGGTCTCAGGGCTTCGACGGGCGATAAACATCCTTTCCCCACCGGGACGAGCCTGTCATGTTCATGGAAGGGGCGGACGTAGCTCATCACCGTTCCTCCGCGGCTGGTCGAATCGTGCGCGAGCGTCCATGAACGAGAGTCCGAGAGCGAGGTGGGGGATGACGCCGTCGGGCATCGGCATCGAGGTCGGCCCGACCCGGCTCCGTGCCCTCCGCCTCGGGCGAGGCCGGGGCAACGGCGCCGAGGCCATGGAAGTGGAGTGGGGGACCCCTCCGCCGGAGGAGTCCATCAGGGCGCTGGGGGAGCGCTTCGGGACCGGCAATGCCCTGGCCGTGGCCCTGGACATGTCCGTCGTGTTCGTGAAGCGCGTCGAGCTGCCTCCGCTGTCCCCGGACGAGCGGCGGCGCATCATCGCCATGGACCCCAGCCGCTATTTCCCGGTGCGCGACCAGGCGCTGGTGGCCGGTGTGCGCGATGACGACCTCGTCGTGGCCGCCAGGGAATCCGCTTTCGATACGTGGATCGAGGCCCTGCAGGCCCTCGGATCCGTCGAGCGGGTGGAGCCGGCGCCGGCATCGCTGATCCGCCACCTGGAGGCCCACGAGGTGGCCGACGGCCTCGTGGTGCTGGCGCATCCCGGCGGAGGTGACGCAACCGTCGCCCGCGTCGCCGGCCGGCGGCTGGATGCCCTGCGGAAGGTACCCTTCGACGTCCGGGAGCTGGTGGAGCTGGTTTCGGCGATGACGTCCGGCGCGGACACGTGCGTTCTGTTCCCCTGGGACGAGGGCCTCGCCGGCGAGATCCGGGCCCGTGCTGGCGGAGCGAAGGTCGTCCCGGCCCCGGCCGCGGCCGGGGCGCCCGAATCCTTCGCCGTGGCCCACGGTGCGCTCCTCGGGATCGAAGCCGGACCCGACCTGACCATGCGCTCCGCGTCCCTCGAACGTCGGATCGTGGCGGCGGGGCAGCGGCGGGCGGTTCTGCACGGAGCGGGGCTCCTGGCGGCTCTGGCCCTCCTGGGGTGGAGCGTGGATCACCGCCGGGAGGCGACGCTGCAGGCCCTGGAGGAGAGGATCGAGGCCGTGGAGGAAGCGGCGGGCCCCGTGGTGGCGCTCAGGGACGAGGCCACGACCATGGCCGAGGAGCTGACGCACCTGGCCCGGGAGGCCTCGGGGCGATCCAATCCCCTGGACGTGCTCCTCTCCGTGACCGGGCTCCTCCCGGAGGACGCGTATCTCACGCACTTCTCGGCGGTGGGAGACGAATGGGAGCTGAACGGCCTGGCCCGGGACGCCGCGAGGCTCGTCCCCCTACTGGAGCAGAGCGATCTGTTCTCGGACGTCCGGTTCCGGACCGCCACGACGCGGGTCCGCATCCGGAACGAGAGCTTCGAGAACTTCTCACTGGTCTTCCGCCATGTTCCGTCGACTTAGCCGCCGGGAGTGGGCCGTGGTCGCGGTGGGGGCGGCGGTGAGCCTCGTCGCCCTGGCGGTGGCCTACGTGGTGCTTCCGCAGGCACGGCGCTGGACCGAGCGGGAAACGCGCATCTCCCTGCGGAGTGAGCAGCTCGCAAGACTCGAAGCGGTGCTCGCCCAGGAGGCGTCGGTGAGGGAGACCCTGTCGGCCCTCCAGCGGGAGCGGGCTGGGGCCGATCGCCGACTCCTGTCCGGCGGGACCGTGGCCGTGGCCGGCTCGAACCTACAGCTGCTCCTCAACCGGTACGTGGCGGAGAGCGGGATGGAGCTGCAGCGCGTGGACGCCGTGGGGCAGGCGGCGGGCCAGGGACCGCTCCGTCG
>JBDHGI010000274.1:0-7485 GCA_039589955.1 Gemmatimonadota bacterium
CAGCGCAGTGCCCAGCGTCGCACTTTCAGGCGCAAGGCGGGATCTCCCAGGGTAAGGCGCGTGACCTTCGCTCCATTTGCCCGCCGCATCTACGTCCGCTCGGTCCGGAGTGCCTTCGGGCTTCAGGTAAGCATGCCCCCTCACCCACCTCACGGCCGCCTCTTATGCGGTTCGTGTTCCTCGAGCCAGAGCTTTGCGTTCAGCTTCCTTCCCGCGTCTCCTCGCGAAGCTACGGTTGCTGTTCCGCTAGGGGTTCCCGGCACCCAGGGCCCCCAGAGGACTTCCACCTCCAAGTCACTTCCCGGTTCGCTTTCGCTCCCCGGTTCCTTCGCCCGCCTCCCGGCGGGCCGCGCCATGCCTGGCGCACATGTGCGAAAGGGCCGGCGTCCGAAAACGCCGGCCCCTCGCTGCGCACCGAAGGGGGTTTATTGAAGCCCGGGCGATACTTCTGGTGACTTCCCCGCACCTTGCCGCTTTCCCCCGCGGGGGCCTAGCGTCCAGCGCGAGAGTCAGTCCCGGCTTCAGGAGTGTTGGCTCAATAACTGAGCCCTCCGACGCGCAATAGAAATATAGGGGTCTGACGCGAGGCCGTGAAAGTGCGCGTTCCTGCAACCTCCCGCGACAGGCTGGTGTAGCAGCGAGAATCCGTCTCCAACCACCAGCGGCGCGACGATCACGTTTGACAGCAGGACGGCGACGCGAATAGGCTGTGTCATCATGAATCGGGGGGAACGACAGGCCGTCAGGAGAGTCCCCGGGGCTCTGCTGGCGACGCTCATGCTCTTGCTGAGCGTCGTCGTTCCCGTCCTGGAGCGTGCCGACCTCTCCCTCGAGCCGGTGGCCGAGAGCGCCCACGACCCGGGGACGTGCGCACCGTCTCACGACCACACCCTCTGCACCCAGGTCGGCGCCAACGTCGCTCTGGCCTCGGGCCCCGTCCACCAGAGCGGCTCGGCCAACGTGTCGACGGCCCAGGCCCTGAAAGGGACCGAGACGGGGCGCTCCTCGGTGTGGGCCGAGGGCCACCCCGCACGAGGGCCCCCTCACGTCTGACCAATACCCGGCGCACGGTCGCCGGTCCTCGATCCCCGGCCCCGGCCGGTGGTCGTACCATCGACATTCGTCAGACACGGGGATACACACTTGGCCACCACTGCCCGACATCTTTCGCGCTCGCTGGTGCTCGGGGCCGCCGCGATGCTGCTGGCTCTTCCGATACACGCCGCGGCGCAGGAGCGCCGCACCGAGACCACTGACTCCCTCCGCGCGGAGCTCGCGCGCCTGACCGCCCTCGTGGACAGCCTCCGTCAGGAGGTGGCCCGCCTTCAGCGCGCGGGCGAGGAGGAGCAGGCGGAGGACGCCCTGGCGCAGCTTCGGGCAGCGGCCCAGGCCGCAGCCGCCGCCGGACGCCCATCGGCCGAGCCACCGGAGGAGCAGGAGTTCGTCGGACGTCAGCGGTCCCTTCAGGCCCTGAATCCCGAGATCAGCCTGACCGGAGACGTGTTCGGGAGCCTGGATCCGGACGACCCCGGGGCGGATGCCTTCCTGGCCCGGGAGTTCGAGGTCTCCATCCAGTCGAACCTGGACCCCTTCTCCCGGGCGAAGGTGTTTCTCTCTCGGCACGCCGAGGGATCGGAGATCGTTCCGTTCGGCGACCACGCCCATGAGGGGGAGGGGGACGGGGACGGCCACCACGGGGGTGGCTTCGCCGTGGAGGAGGGCTATGTGGAGTGGGTGAGCCTGCCAGGAGGGCTGGGGGTCAAGCTCGGTCGGTTCTTCCAGCAGTTCGGGCAGCTCAACCGCTGGCACTCCCACGCCCTGGGCTTCCAGAGCCGCTCCCTGCCCCACATCGCCCTGATCGGGGAGGAGTCCCTGGCCCAGGCCGGGGCCTCCGTGCGATGGCTTCTGCCCGTGGGAGGCAGGGCCGGCGCCTACACGGCGACGCTCGAGGCCACCCGGAGCTCGCAGGAGCACCTGTTCGGCCACTCCAGCGAGCTCTCGTGGCTGTCCAACCTCAACGCCTTCTGGCAGCTGTCGGAGGCCACCGACCTGGACCTGAGCCTGAGCTGGGTCAACGGCGGCTACACGGACGAGGCGGGAACCGTCTCAGTGGACCGGAACCTCTTCGGGGCCGAGATGTCCTTCACGTGGAGCCCCCCGGCCGCCTCGCGCTATCGGGGCTTCAACCTCCGGGCAGGGGCCATGGTGCTGGACGGCCTGCTACCCCACGTCGAGGAGCCGGGAGGCGTGTCGCAGCCCCAACCGTCGGACAGGGCCATGGGCTTCTGGTCCGCCGCCGAGCTGCGGTTGTCACAAAGCTGGCTGGTGGGGGGGCGCCTGGACTGGACGGAGAATCCAGAAGAAGTGGAGGAGACGGCCTGGCTCTTCAGCCCCACCCTCGCGTGGTGGCAGAGCGAATACGTGCGAATCAGGGCCGAGTACGATCTTCTGGGCCTGCACGAGCTGGACAACGAGGGGCGATTGCACATCCAGGTGACCTTTTCCATGGGTCCCCACAAGCACGAGATCTACTGAGGACGACATCCGCCGGCGCACCGTCAGGCGCCCAGGAGGAGAGAACGATGATGATCGCTGCCCTGCTCGCCGCCTCGGTGGTCGGCCTCGCCGACCCTCCGCCCTCGCCTCAGGCGACCATCCGCGTCGTGGCCACGCTCCCGGTCTACGCCGAGCTGGCCCGTGAGATCGGCGGTGCACAGGTCGATGTCTCGGCCATCGCGAATCCCAACGAGGACGCGCATTTCGTCCGGCCCAAGCCGAGCTTCGCACTGGACCTGCGCCGGGCCGACATGTTCATCACTACGGGCCTGGACCTGGAGCTGTGGGTCCCGGCGCTCCTGGACCGGGCCGGGAACTCCCTCGTCTTGGAAGGGGGACGGGGCTACGTCACCGCCTATACCGGCGTCCAGCTCCTCGACGTCCCCGTCGCGGCAGACCGCAGCACCGGTGACGTCCACATCTACGGGAACCCGCACCTCACCACCGATCCCCTGCGTACGCTCCAGGTGGCCCGCAACATCACCACGGGGCTCAAGCGGGTGGCCCCGGACCGAGCAGCCGAGTTCGACGCGGGCCTCGCGCGCTTCACGGACCGGATCCACCGAGCGCTCTTCGGCGAGGCACTCGTGGAGCTCCTCGGCGGCCGGACCCTGGAGCAGATGTCCCTCAACGGCACGCTGTTCGAGTTCCTGGAGAACCAGCAGTTCGAGGACCATCCCCTCGTCTCGCTTCTCGGAGGGTGGATGGAGACGGCCACGCCCTTCCGAGGGAAGGACATCATCTGCTACCACAAGAACTGGGCCTATTTCGAGGAGCGCTTCCGGGTGCGGTGCGCCGAATACGTCGAGGCGAAGCCGGGGATCCCACCGACCCCCGGTCACGTCGCGCAGCTCATCAGGCGGATGAGGGAAGACCAGATCGACGTCCTGCTGGCTGCGTCCTATTTCGACCGTAACAAGGTGGAGACCGTGGCCCGGCGGGGCGAGGCCCGCATGGTCCAGGTCCCCCTCGCCCCTGGCGCCCGACAGGGCGCGGACGATTATTTCGCCCTCGTCGACACCTGGGTAACCGGGCTCGCCGCAGCCTTCGTGGCCCGGTAGGCTTCACCGACAGGACGCACACCATGCTCGACCTGATGATTCCGCCGGTCGTGGCGGCGCTGGTGATCCTCTCCATCCACGCCTACCTGGGGCTTCACGTGATCGCGCGGGAGGTGATCTTCGTCGATCTCGCGTTCGCGCAGATCGCGGCCTTCGGCACCACGGTCGCCCTCCTGGCCGGAATCGAGGTCGGGACCACCCCGTCCTTGCTGTTCGCGCTGGGCGCCACGCTGCTGGGTGCGCTGGTATTCAGCTTCACACGGATGGAGGAGTCGCCGGTGCCGCAGGAGGCCATCATCGGCATCACCTACGTCGTCGCGTCCGCCGCGGTGATCCTGCTGGCCGGCCTGACTGCCGAAGGCGCGGAGCACATCAAGGAGACCATGACCGGCACGCTCATCTGGGTGGGTTGGCCCGCCATCGGCAAGATGGCGGTCGTCTACGCCCTGGTGGGCGCGTTCCACTTCGCCCTGCGCAGACCTTTTCTCGCGGTGTCGTTCCACCCCGAGCACGCCCAGAACATCCGGCTGTGGGACTTCCTCTTCTACGTATCGTTCGGCGTGGTGATCTCCTTCTCCGTGGAGATCGCGGGCGTGCTCATGGTGTTCAGCTCGCTCGTGGTCCCGGCTGTGGTGGCCTTCTTCTTCACCGATCGCTTCGGCGTGGCCCTCGTGATCGCCTGGGTGTCCGGGGCTCTGGCCATCGTCGGAGGCATCGGGGCATCCTTCATCTGGGATCTGGCCACGGGTCCCCTCCTGGTGTGCACGTTCGGGGCCGTGCTGGTCCTGGCGGCGATGCTGAAGCCCATGCTCGGGGTGCGGCCGGAATCGCGCGTACGCGTGAGGGCCCTGTCCGAGCCCGGGACCGACTGAAGGACCGGCTTCACGTGTCCCCTGAGGGGGTGCGCTGCTCGTGCCGAGCTTCCCTAAGCTCCACGAAAGCTCCGCAGGATGGAAAGATTGGCCCGATCCGCCGCCACCGAGTCGTCACCCTTGGGCGTCTCCAGGATCTTGGGCACCTCCCGTAGGGTGTCGTCGAGCATGATGCGTCGGAAGGGCTCCGTTCCCATCGTGCCCTGCCCCAGGGTCTCATGGCGATCCCTGCGGGAGCCGAGGGCGTGCTTCGAGTCGTTCAGGTGGAGGAGCCCGAGACGCTCTCGGCCCAACACCCGGTCGAAGGCCCGCCACACACCGTCGTAGTCGAGGACCAGGTCGTACCCCGCCGCATACGCGTGGCACGTGTCCAGGCACACGCCCACCCTCTCGCGTGTCCACTCCGGGAGGAGGTCCAGGATCGCCGCCAGGTTCTCGAAGGACCCGCCCACGCTGCTCCCGCTCCCGGCGGTGAGCTCCAGGAGGATCCGGGTCGGCCCATCCACGGCCTCCAGGGCCAACGCGATGGCCTCCGCGTTTCTCCGAATGCCCAGGTCCGTTACCCCGTCCGTGGCGTTGCCCGGATGGGTCACGAGGAAGTCGAGGCCCAGCGTGGCGCATCTGCGCAGCTCTCCTTCGAGGCAGGCCAGCGAACGGCCCCACAGCGCACGGTCCGGGGAGGAGAGGTTGATCAGGTAGGAGTCGTGTGCCCCGGCGACGATGATGCCGTGCTCGCCGCGCGCCTCCCGGAAGGCCTCGGCGACTGCGTGGTCCACCAGGGGCTCGGCCCACCGACTGGGCTGCTTGGTGAAGAGCTGGAGGCAGGACGCGCCGATCTCCCTGGCCCGCTGCGGAGCGAGGTGCAGGCCCCCTTCCGCCGAAACGTGGGCGCCGAGCTCGTCGGAGGCTCTCCCGTTCATGCCGCAAGGTGCGCAAACTTTTCCCGGTGCGGAACCGGTTTCCCCCTTTCCCGGCCACCCGAATACGTGCGGCGAGCGCCTGTTCCATGGGCATAGGTGTCCACCGAGCAACACCGAGCAACATCTTACACCCGATTCTCCGGCCCCCGGGTGCTGAAGCCCCCTCCGGGCATGCAGCTTGACATAGCTCTCCGGCAACAACCCACCCCTCGAGGGGGTGAGAACTGGACGACGGAGAGGGCAATGCGGATCGCCGCTGACGGGTACATCGACATCTCTGATGGACGCCGCGTGCGTATGCCGGGGCTCCACAATGAAGATGACATCGAGCCGATGCCCGAGGCCGAGGCCGTAGCGTTCCTGTTGTCCCACAGCTTCAACGGGCACCGCCGGATGGTGCGGAGCCTCACCATCGACGAGCGACGCCGCATCCGTAAGGCGACCTGGGCCGGCTCCATCGCGGATCGGATGAATCTGGTGGACCGCGTATGGAGGTCCGTCTCCGAGCCGGTGTCTTCCCTCCGGAACGAGGCGAAGCCGAAGCTCATCCAGGTGATCCAATTCGGTGGTTGGGCATGGCCCTTGCATATCGATGGAAGCGTCACGCGGGTGATCCCCGAGGGAGGGATACCGGCGAGCGAGCTGAACCGGACCCGGAAGCGGAAGAGTGTCTTCCGGCTGGATCGGAGGACCGCCTAGAGAGAGACCACCGGCTCCGGACCGGCCAAGCAGACGGTCGGCGAGCTGGACAGAGTGTGCCCACGCCCGATCTGGGCTGGGCCTCACGCCCTGGGGGGGGCGTGCCGAGCGGCGGCAGGCTTCGGCCTGCCGTCGCCTCTCTCTTTCCCTGAGACGCCTCGGAACGTCCTTCGTCCCCTCGCCCTCCGACCACGGGACAGACGCCGTTGGACAGACACCGTCTACTCGATGGGACATGGCCGAGAGGCGCAGACTCGCCCGGTCGCCATCGACCACCCTCGTAAGGCATTGCCCTCAAAGGACAACGATGCCTGGCAGCCTGGGGTTGGCGGCTCTGGCATACGCATTGCTTGTGGGGCCGACGTGGTGCTGAAGCAGGGTCAGACGACGGAGGGGAGGTCATGAAGGTTCAGAACCGGCTGGAGCTGCGGGGCACGCCATCGGACATCACCACCGGCCTGCGCGCGTTGCTCCTGGTCGTGGTGGCGCTCGTGTTGCTGGTGAGGGGCGCGCGGGGCCAGGACGAGCTCGGTGTACGTACGTTCGACCTGCACGGCCACGTATACGGGGAAGGCAACCGAGCGCTGGTGGGTGCCTTCGTGAGAGCGGGGGGGTCGGACTGGGGCTCGCTCACCGACGAGAACGGTCGCTTCGTGGTCAGGAACGTCGTGCCTGGCCGCCTGGAGCTGGTGGTGGAGCAGCTCGGCTACGAGACCCTGGAGTGGGTCGGTGTCGTGACGCCGACGACGACCCTGGACCTCCGGCTAGCTCCGCAGCCGCTGGTCCTGGAGGGACTGACCGTGGTGGCCGATCGATTCCAGGCGCGCCGCAACGCGACGGCCACCTCGGTGCGCTGGTTCGACCGCGGTGCGCTGGCCACGGCGCCCCACGAGAGCACGCTGGACTTCCTGAGCGCCCGGGGCGTCACCCGGATCCGGTGCAGAAGCGATTTCGGCCGCGACTGCGTTCGGGTCCGTGGCCAGCTGGTGGTCCCCACCGTCTGGGTGGACGAAGCCCCCATCCTGGCGGGCATGGACTACCTCGACGTCATCCCACCCCACGAGCTGTACATGGTGGAGGTGTACGCCTCGGGAAGACACATCCGAGCGTACACCAGCCAGTTCATGGAGCACAGCGCGAAGACCGGCCTGCACCCCATTCCCTTCATGTTCTGAGGGCGCCGGGGAGAGCAGGTGGCGTGGCGTGGGGCCTCCTTGCGCCCTCTCGAGTCAGGACTCGGGGAGCCCTGGCTCCGTCATCCCCCTCACGTCCAGGGCGTCGTCGATCCGGTCCTCCGGTAGGAGCCCTTCGCGCAGGGCCACCTCGCGAACGCTGAGCCGCTCCTTCGCGGACGCCTTGGCCACCTCCGCCGCCCTG
>JBDHGI010000275.1:0-5492 GCA_039589955.1 Gemmatimonadota bacterium
AGGCGCTCCATGGCTCCGGGCAACGGCCTCCCCTCCGGTCCGCCGGAGATGTATCCGTCCACGCCCGTCACGTTGTTGTAGAGCTCCACCCACTGGTTGTCCAAGCGCGGTGGGAAGCGAATCGGATCCTGGCCCGACTGGTTCTTCGTCTGCTGGAGCTCCTCGTGAACCTCGGTGGCCCTGGTCTGCAGCGTATCGCCCAGCGGACGCAGCTGGTCCGCCCGCCCTGCGGCTTCCGCCTTCTCCATCACTCCCTCCACCTGCTCCCGTATGGCGGACAGGCTCTCGATGGCCCGGGTCACCGAGGTGACGGAGTCCCGGATCTGCATGGCCACCCGGAACTGCTCCGCGTAGTCGGCGTCGGTGACCTCGGGGATCCGCGGGTCCGCCTGGAGGCTGAAGGTGCGCTCCTGCGTCCCCTCACCGTTCACCGTCATGCGCACCGTGTAGACGCCCGGAGGAGCCTTCACTCCACCGGTGTACCCCCAGATCACCGCATCGTCGGGAAGCTCGGGGCCGGGGTAGAAGAGATCCCACTCCGCGCGGTTCAGCCCCGCCTCCGCGTCGATCCTCACGCCGCGGGTCTCCTCCACGGTGCTCGAGTCCGTGGAGAACGTCCGTACCACTCCGCCGCCGCTGTCCATCACGTCGATGCGCACCTCGCCCTCTACGTCGGCGCCGAGGTAGTAGTGGACGAGGGCTCCCTGGGGCCCCGGCTCGGGGGCCAGCTCCGCCAGACCTCCGCCGGATCCTGCCTTGCTCGCGCGGTACGCCGCCCGGGGCTCGAACAGGTGCGCGTCAGACGCGACCACCTCTGCGCTCATCTGCCGAAGCGGCGTGATGTCGTCCAGGATCCAGAAGGAGCGACCCTGCGTGGAGATGATCAGGTCGTCGTGGGCCACCCTCATGCCCGTCACCGGTGTGACCGGCAGGTTCTGCTGCAACGACTGCCACCGCGCTCCCCCGTCGAGGGAGACGAACACGCCCCACTCCGTCCCGGCGAACAAGAGGCCCTCCCGCTCGGAGTCCTCCCGGACGGTACGCACCGGGTGGTCCATGGGGATGCCCGCGCCGTCGGTGAGGAGCCGCCACGACGAGCCCCAGTCGTCGGTCCGGAAGATGTAGGGTCTGAAGTCGTCCAGTCGGTACGCCTGGACCGCTACATACGCGCGACCCGGGGCGTGCCCGGAAAGCTCGATCTCGTCCACCGTGCCCAGGTCGGGCATCCCGGGCGGGGTGATCTCCGTCCAGGTGGCGCCGTCGTCCCGGCTCACGTGCAGCCGGCCGTCGTCGGTCCCCGCCCAGATCTCCTCCGGGGTGAAGGGTGACTCGGCGATGGAAAACACCACGTTGTAGATCTCCACGCCGGTCACGTCGGCGTTGATGGGCCCACCCGACTGCACCTGGTGTGCCGGGTTGTTCGTGGTGAGGTCGGCACTGAGGGTCTCCCAGTTCACCCCCTCGTCCCGGCTCCGGTTCACATGCTGCGACCCGTGGTAGATGGTGCGCCGGTCGTGGCGGGACACCACCATCGGTGAGACCCACTGGAATCGGTGCTTCAGGTCCGCCGCCGCCGAGCCCAGCTGGAGCTGCGGATAGAGCATCATGTTGCGCACCTGGTCCTTCTCCAGGTCGTAGCGGTCCATGACGCCGCCGTAGCACCCCGCATACACGACGCTGGGGTGGTCCGGATGCAGCGCTATGGGACCGGTCTCGCACCCACCCACGTTCTGCCAGTGCTCCTTTGGGTACAGCGTATTACCTGACGTCCACGCCGGGACGCTAACGGTCGTGTTGTCCTGCTGAGCGCCGTACAGCCGGTAGGGGAAGGCGTTGTCCACGATCACGTCGTACAGCTCTGCCGTGGGCTGGTTGTAGTACGTGGACCACGTGCGCCCGGCGTTCACGGTGACCTGCGCACCACCGTCGTCGGCCACCACCATGCGGTCGGGATCCTCGGGGTGGATCCACAGGTCGTGGACGTCGCCGTGGGGCACCTGGATGGGCTCGAAGGTCCTCCCGGCGTCCACGGACCTGTACAGGCCGGTGTTGAGGGCGTACACGGTGTTTCGGTCCTTCGGGTCGGCCTGGACGTGGGTGTAGTACCAGGCCCGCTGGCGCAGGTTGTTCTCCGAGTTCGTTCGGGTCCAGCTCTCCCCGGCGTCGTCGGAGCGGTACACGCCGCCGGCCGGCTCCGCCTCGATGATGGCCCACACGCGCTCGGGATCGGCCTGGGACACGCTGATGCCCACCTTGCCCACGACGCGCTCGGGCAGGCCGCCGCCGAGCTTGGTCCACGTGTCGCCGCCGTCGGTGGTCTTGTAGACGCCGCCCTCCTCGGCGCCGGAGATGAGCGCCCACGGCTTCCGCTCACCCCGCCACATCCCGGCGTACAGCTCCCGGGGATTGCGCAGGTTCATCGTGAGGTCCGAGGCACCGGTGGAATCGTTCAGTGCCAGGACGTGCTCCCAGGTCCCGCCGCCGTCGGCGGAGCGGAAGATCCCGCGCTCGGGGTTCTTGCCGAAGGCGTGTCCCAGGGCGGCCACGTACACCAGGTCCGCGTTCCTCGGGTGCACCTCGATGCGCCCGATCTGCCCGGCCTCCCTCAAGCCCATGAAGTGCCAGGTCTTGCCACCGTCCAGGGACTTCCACACGCCCCGTCCCGCCGACGTGTTCCCTCGGATGTCCACCGAGCCCATCCCCACGTAGACGACGTTGGGATCGGCGTCCGCCACCCTCACGGCGCCAATGGAGCCGCCGAAGGACCCGTCGGAGATGTTCTGCCAGCTCACACCGTTGTCCGTGGAGAGCCAGATGCCGCCCCCCGTCGTCCCCATGATCCACCGGTCCGGATCGTCGGGGAAGCCTGTGGCGGCGGTGGAGCGTCCTCCCCGGTAGGGCCCCACCATGCGGTAGGCGAGGTCCTTGAAGGCGGCGGTGGGGTAGGGTTCGTCCTGGGCCGCTGCCGGGGCAGTCGCCACGACGGCCGCGAGGAGCGTGGGGACGAGGGAACGGGCGCGCATCGGATCCTCCGTGGAGTGGTTGGGGCCGCAACGCTAGGCACCCGCCCGTGCGGGTGTCAATCGTCTCCGCACTCCCTCAGACCCTCCGACCTCCACTACTCCCCGCACTGACCGGCCGTCCGACGACCTCAGCTCGCAGGGCGCCGCACCGGCCCCTGGATCCACCGCCCGGGCTTCTCGCCCGTCAGGCCACCGTCCAGGATGACGGGAACGCCGTTCACCAGCAGGTGCTCGATGCCCACGCTGTACTGGTGGGGATCGGTGAAGGTGGCGCGATCGGTGATGACATCGGGGTCGAACACCGCCACGTCCGCCCTCATCCCCTCGGCGAGGATGCCCATGTCGGTCCGCCCCAGCCATCGAGCCGGCATGGAGGTCATCTTCATCACGGCCTGTTCCAGAGTGAGGACCTCCAGCTCCCGCACGTACCGGGAGAGCACCCTTGGGAAGGCCCCGTAGCTCCGGGGATGGGGATAGCCGATCCCGTATCCCACCGCGTCGCCGTCGGTCTCGATCATGGCGAGGGGGTGCCTCATGATGCGGATGACGTCGGCCTCGTCCATGGAGTGGTAGATCGCGCTGAACCCGCCTCGGAGCTGCAGCTCGATGGCCAGGTCGATCCCCGTCTCCACGTCGTTGGGCAGCCCCCGGTCGGCGGCGTAGTCGGCCAGGGTCCGTCCGTTGTACGAGGGATCGGAGCGCAACACGCGGAACTGGATGCGGGAGATGTCGTCCCCCACCCGCTCCACCCGGAAGATCCGGCGCATGTCCGACTCCATGCGCCCACGCGTCTCCGGGTCTGCCACGCGCGCCGCAAAGGCCTCTGCCCCACCGGCGAGGGCCCACTGGGGAAACAGGATGGACGATCCCGTGCTGGAGGCGGTGTAGGGGTAGAGGTCGTGGGTCACGTCCAGCCCGGCGGCGTTGGCCGAGTCGATCATGGCCAGGCTCCGCTCGCTCCAGCCCCACTGCCCTGCTCCCGTCGCCTTGTGGTGGTTGATCTGGGCAGGGATGTCCGCCTCGTCGGCGATGCGGATCACCTCGGCGACGGACTCCAGGAGACCGCTACCCTCGTTCCGCATGTGGCTCACGTAGATGCCACCGTGGCGGGCGGCCACCTTGGCGAGCTCGATGATCTCCTCGGTCTCGGCGAAGTTCGCGGGCACGTACAGCAGCCCCGTCGACAGTCCCAGGGCACCCTGACGCATGGTCTCGTCCACCAGAGCCCGCATCTCGTCCAGCTCCTCCGGGGTGGGGTCCCGGTCCTCCATGCCCAGAACCCGGGCGCGCGTCCACGAGTGGCCGGCGAAGAAGCCCACGTTGGGAGCCATCACCAGCCCCGAGGCGAACTCGTCCAGCGGCCACGGCTGCGCCCCGGAGTGGAGCGAGGCGATGATGGTCGTGATGCCCTGCCGCAGGAAGTTCTCCGCCAGGGGATACTCGGCGATGCTCTGTTGCACGTGGGCGTGGTTGTCGATGAAGCCCGGCGTCACCACCCGCCCTGTGGCGTCGATGACCGTGCGTCCCTCGGCCGCCGGGATCGCCTCCCGGGACACCAGGGCCACCCGTCCGTCGGTGATGGCCACGTCCGCCGTGAAGCCCGGCGCACCCGTGCCGTCGATGACCGTCCCGCCTTTCACCAGGACGTCGTAGGTCTGGCCGCCGACGGGCAGCGCTCCAGACAGGAGGATCAAAGCGGCAAGGCCAACGCGTCGTATCATGTCGAGCTCCCGGATTCCGAGACGTGGAGGAGGCACCCGAGCCTCAGTCCCTGCGTCCCACGCCCGGCAGCGACCCGTCGGGGTCCCGATCCCACCACCAGAGCGGCTCCAGGTCCCGCTGCCGCGGCCAGGTTTCGCGCAGGTTACTCGCTTCATAAAGCCGTCCGTTCATCATGACCAGGCGGATTGTGTTGGTGTTGCGTAGGTCAGTGAGTGGGTCAGCGTCCAGCACCACCAGGTCCGCCAGCTTCCCCGCCTCGATGGAGCCCACGTCGCCGTCCAGGCCCAGGGCTTCCGCGCCGTGCAGCGTGGCCGCCCTAAGGGCGTCGTGATTGCCCAGTCCTCCCGCGGCCACCGACCACAGCTCCCAGTGGTAGCCGAGCCCCTGAAGCTGGCCGTGGCTGCCCACGCCCACCTTGCCGCCCGCCGCGACCAGTTCGGTGATGAATCGCCCGTGGTCCTCGCTCACGTACTGCTCCTGACGGAACCACTGGGGTCGGCGCAGCGTCATCTGGTCGATGTCCTCGTGGGGCGTGAACCGCCGGAGCTTGGCGTCGTCGTGGACCTCCTCGTTCTCGAAGAACCAGTTCTCCGCCCAGGGTCCACCGTAGGCCACGAGGAGGGTCGGCGTGTAGGTCCGCCCGGAGGCAGCGAAGAGTCGCCGCACGTCCCCGTAGACAGGGTAGATGGGCAGGGAGTGCTCGAGCCCGGGATAGCCGTCGAGGGTCTCGGTGAGATCCTGCTTGAA
>JBDHGI010000276.1:0-5480 GCA_039589955.1 Gemmatimonadota bacterium
AGATCGGCCGGACGGGAGAGCCGTTCTTCGGCCGCGATGTGGAGGGGCTCCACCCCGGCCAACCGGCGGCCATCGACGGGACGGATCTGGGATGGCCCGTGGAGAGCCTCACCGAGATCCCCCCGGGTGAGTACTACGTCCAGGGCTTCGTGAACCTGTACTCCGAGTTTCGCCGCTCCGACGGGCACGTCCTGTGGATGCACGATGACCAGTGGGAGGGTCAACGCTTCAGCCGCTCGCCCGGCAACCTGTACAGCGAAGTCCGACGCGTCCGCCTGGACGCGGAAGCGGGCTACACGCTACGCCTCGTGGCCGACCAAGTGATCCCCCCCATCGCGATCCCCGAGGACACGGAGTGGGTTCATCGCTTCCGGTTCCAGAGCCCGATGCTCACCGAGTTCTGGGGACGCCCCATCTACCTCGGGGCCACCGTCCGCCTGCCGAGGGGCTACCACACGTCCACCATCAGCTACCCGGTGCTCTACCGGCAGGGGCACTTCTCCCTGACGGATCCGCTTCGCGCCGACGAGCTGGAAGAGTGGACGGCGGAAGACCTCCCCCGGATGATCGTGGTGACCTTCCAGCACCCGACTCCATACTTCGACGACTCGTACGCGGTGAACTCGGCCAACAACGGCCCCTATGGAGATGCCATCCTCCAGGAGCTCATCCCGGAGGTCGAGCGGCGCTACCGGATCATCCGACGGCCCTGGGCCAGACTCCTCGACGGCGGGTCCACAGGGGGGTGGGAAGCCCTCGCGCTCCAGATCTTCCATCCGGATTTCTTCGGCGGAGCCTGGGCTTACTGCCCCGACCCCGTGACGTTCACCAACGTGGAGGGCGTGAACATCTACGAGGACGAAAACGCGTTCTACAAGGACCGGGGCTGGTTCCGGGTCCCCACCATCAACACCCGCGAGGTGAACGGCGAGGTACGGCTGACCTCGGAGCAGCGGAACCGGTTCGAGCTGGTCAGCGGCACGAGGGGACGCTCCGGTCAGCAGCTCGACATCTGGGCGGCGGTTCACGGCCCGGTGGGAGAGGACGGCTACTTCGCGCCCCTGTATGACAAGCGGACGGGCGTCATCGATCGTAGGGTCGCCGAGTATTGGCGAGAGCACTACGACCTGCTCCACTACCTGCAGACGAACTGGTCATGGCTCGGACCGAAGCTGGTGGACAAGCTTCACGTGTACACGGGTGACATGGACAACTTCTATCTCAACGAAGCCGTCATGGAGATGGAAGCGTGGATGAAGACCACCCAGGATCCCCACTACGAAGGCTACTTCGCCTACGGTAGGGGCAAAGGGCACTGCTACCGGGGTCCGATATCGGCGGCGGCGCGCCTGAAGGAGATGGCGCAGCACGTCATGCGACATCAGCCGGCGGAGCTGGACACCCCCTGGTGGGCGTACCGGGAGGATTGACCCGTGCCGCGGCCGCGCCGCCGTCAGGGCCGGGACTGCCCTGCCGGAGCTACTCCTGGACGATCCACGCGGCGCACAGCCGCTCCACGTCGACGTAGAGCTGTCTCAGCACCGCCGGGTCCTCACGGACACAGTCGATGAGCCGCTCGTGCTCGTCCAGGGTCGCCGACGAGATCACCACGTCCTCGTGATGATACGATCCTCCGTCGACGAACAGGAGTCGCACGTTCAGGGTGCCGTCGCTCATGGGTGCCTCCTGCCTCTCAGTCGACCTACCTCGGCGAGGGAGGCCAGGAAGATGAGGGTGACGAGAATCGCCGATATGATGCACCACTGACACCAGGCGTGGATGACGGCGGCCTCCAGGTACGTGAGGTACGCCGAGAACACGAGACCCACGGTGGAGGTGGCCAGCAGCAGCACGCCGACGGTCCTCGACGAGCGCCACCCGGGCTGGATCCCCAGGAACGCGAGGCCCAGATAGGCGATGTAACCAGCTAGGCCGATCCCCGACACGGGGATGGGGCCCACCCACGCATAGGAGCTCGACTGAACCGTGCCACAGTCCCCCACGCCGCACACGAGGGGTCCCGTCCACCCGAGGGTGTGGGCCACCAGATAGAAGGCCACGAAGAGGCCCACCAGCGAGAAGAGGGCGATGAGCATCCGGTTGAGGGGCGGGGCCTCCGACCCCGGGGCCTCGGACGTGGGCCCCTCCGGAATCGACGCCTCCGACGACACGGTGAATCCGTCCCGGAGGGTCAGTTGCCCGTCGGCTCAGACGACTCGAGCATGGCGTCCACCGCCAGCTGGATGGTCTGGAAGTCGAAGTTGCCCAGTCTCCGGGCCATCCCCTGGCCCCGACTCACCATGATGGTGGGCGTGCCCGAGATCCCGAGCTGGTTGCCCAGCTCCAGGTTGGCGGTCACGACGTCGGCGTGCCGGTCGCTCTTCAGACACGCCTCGAAGGAGTCGGTGTCGAGACCCGTCGCCTCCGCGTAGTCGATGAAGTCCCCTACCACCTCGGACCGCCCCGCCCACGTTGGCTGGTTCCGGAACAAGTTGTCGTGGTACTCCCAGAACCGGTCCTGATCGCCGGCGCAGCGCGCGGCCCGGGCTGCCAGGAAAGCGTGCGGGTGGATGGACAGGAGGGGGAAGTCGTAGAAGACCAACTTGGCCTTCCCGCTCTGAACGTAGCTCAGCTCCAGCTGCGGCTTGACGCTCAAGGCGAAGGCCCCGCATCCCGGGCACTGGTAGTCGGCGAACTCCGCGATGGTGACGGGCGCGTTCGGGTCGCCCTTGGTCACGCCCTGGGCGAGAGCGACGAGCCGCTCCAGGTCGTCGAGTCCCTCCACGTTCACCGGCTCGGTGGCCGCCGTTCCCAGTGCGCTCGATCCCAGCGAGTACCCCACCGCAACGACGCCCACGACGGCCACGGCACCGAATACCCAGTAGAACTTCTTCATGTCGGCCCCGCCCTGCTCGCGGGCCTTCCTCCGCTGCTCACCTCTGCTCGCCACGTCTCTTCCTCCTGATGCCGACGGAGCGTCGGCCGTTTGTCGCCACGGGCTTCACCTCGTGAGGGCGCTCCGTAGCCCATCCTTTCCCCGGACGCACAAGATGTTCCCCCCGCGATGTGGGATCAACCCAAGCTCCGGTCAGCTCGTCAGGACCGTCATCACGCCCGCGGTGTCGCTCAGGTCGCGAACGACGTGATCCGCTCCGGTCTCCAAGAGGGCCTCGACCCCGAAATGCCCCGTGGCGACAGCCAGCGTGCGCAGGTTCTCCCTTTGGCCGCATTGCACGTCCCGGGGCGTGTCTCCCACCACCACCACGTTCCCGGGATCGAAGGTCACGCCCCAGGTCTCAGTGGCGCGGCGCAAGGCGATGGCGGGAAGCTCGTCCCTCTCCTCGTGGTCGGATCCATAGCTCCCCAGAACGAAGTGCTCGTTGAGGCCCGCTGATTCGAGCTTGAGCCGTGCCCCTCCCGCGATGTTGCCGGTGAGCAACCCCAGGCCCACGTCCGGCCTGTCACCCAGAGCCCCGAGGAGGTCCCCGACGCCTGGAAGCACGTCCATGGGGCGATCCACCAGTCGCTCCTCGAGATGGAGAAGATACCGATCCCACAGCTCCGGGAAGCTGACGTCGATGTCGTCGTCGGGCATCCCGGCACCGCGCAACAGCTCACGGGCAATCTGAGGATCGGTCTTCCCGGCGAAGCTGAGGCCCTCGATCTCCCCCGCGGTTCCGAACGTCTCCACCATGGCCACGTGGAACGCGTCCTTTGCAGGGCCGCCCCATACGAGGGTGCCGTCGATGTCGAACAAGATCAGTCTCATCGCTCACCCTCCCTGACGGCCCGGACGATGGCCTCCTCCACGGCCTGCTGCGCAGCGGCTCCCAGGCTCAAGACCTCGGCCGGCTTCGCCACCCGGGACTCGCCCGGGGTCGACACCGTGAAGACGACGTCCCCGTCGAAGGGCGTGTGGACCGGCGTGATGCGTCGAGCCAGACCGTTCGTGGCCATGCGCGCCAGCCGGCCCAGGTCCACGCGGTCGAGGGGAGCATCCGTCGCCACGACCACCAGGGTCGTGTTGGTCCCCGGCGTCGACGGGAAGGACCCACCCAGGTCCGACGCTCCCCGGGCGAGCAGGGCCTGGGTGTCCAGCCAATGCCCTTCCGGCGACCTGGCCCCCGCGACGATCCGGCCTTCCGAGTCGCGGACGTCCCCCAGGGCATTGACCACCGCCAGCGCGCCCACGCGGTGCTTTCCGCAGGTCACGGCCCACGATCCAACCCCCCCGGCCGAGGCCGTCGCCGCGCCGCCGATCTTGCCCACGGTGGCCCCGGCTCCCGCACCCACACGTCCCTCGGGCACCGCATCCGTCGTGGCGGCCTCGCAGGCGTCCCGACCCTCCCTCGCTCCGGGTCTCTCCCGTCCCTCGGCCAGATCGAAGATCACCGCTGCCGGTACGATGGGCACCGGAGCGATTCCGGCAGGATAGCCGCAGCCACGCTCGCCCAACCAGGAGACGACGCCGTCGGCCGAAGCGAGCCCGAAGGCCGATCCACCGGTGAGCAGGATGGCATCGACCTTCCCCACCAGGTGGTCCACCGCGAGGGGGCCCAGGTCCCGGCTGCCGGTGGCAAGGCCCCGGATCTCCACGGCGGCGCGGAACGGACCCAGGACCACCGTGCACCCGGATCCGCCGCCATCCGCGGAGGCGTGGCCGACCCTGATGTCGGGTACCGACGTGAGGGTCGTATTCACACCAGGTCCGAGAAGTGGACGGGATCGAGGTTCCCGCCGCTGATCACCGCCGCCACCCGAGCGCCCTTGACGTCCACCGCGCCGGACAGCAACGCCGCCGTGGTCGCCGCGCCGCTGAACTCCACCACCAGCCTCTGACGGTTCACCAGCAGCCCCGTGGCCCGCCGGATCGCGTCGTCGTCCACGGTAACCACGTCGTCGAGAAGCTCCCGGGCGTGATCGAAGGTCAACTCTCCGGCGATTACGGGCAGGAGGCCGTCGGCGATGGACGACACCTCGGTCAGGAGGGTCGGACCGTCGTGATCGAGGGCCGCCCGCATGGTGGCTGCGCCCACCGGCTCGACGCCGATGACCTTTGCCGTCGGGAGCATGCGCTTCACCGCCGCCGCGACGCCGCTGGCCAGCCCACCACCACCGATGGGAGCCAGCACGATGTCGACGTCGGGCCAATCCCTGGCGATCTCGAGGCCCACCGTCCCCTGTCCCGCGATGATGTGTCGGTGGTCGAAGGGCGGCACGATGACGAGCCCCTCCTCGCTGGCGATGGCCTCAGCCCGGAGCCTGCGCTCCACCGACGTCGTGCCCTCGAATACCACCTCACCGCGGAGGCGACGGGCTCCCTCCACCTTCACCTTGGGCGCCGTGGTCGGCATGACCACCACGGCCCTGACTCCCCTGAGCTTCCCGGTCAAGGCGACGGCCTGGGCGTGGTTCCCCGACGAGTATGTGATGATGCCGTTGCCCACCTGCTCGTCGGAGAGCTGCGACACGAAGTTGTA
>JBDHGI010000277.1:0-5768 GCA_039589955.1 Gemmatimonadota bacterium
GGACGAGCAACCACTCCGGAGGTAGCCTCTTGGCCCGAAACATGTGCATGCGATCTAAAGGGATTGGATGATGAGCTCTCGCCACTCCTCGAGCATGGCTTCGTAGGCATCGGCTCCCATCTTCGCCAATGCATCACGCCCCTCGTCGGATATGGCGGTGAGGGCGTAGGTCACCTGGACGCGGGTCCGGGAAAGCTCCAGCTCCGTGCACTCGACGCTCACGGTGCCCAGGCGCGATCCGGGCGTGAAACGACCGTACTCGGCGACGCCCCGCGACGGCTCGTAGCGGAGGACGATCCAGAACGTCTCCTCACCGCCGTGATCGGTCCGGAAGACCGTGCCCTGGTCATTGGAGGGCCGAGGGGGATGGAGATACTGCGGCTCCCATCCGGGCACCCAGCCGCGCTCTCCCTCGGCCGTGAAGAGAGGGAAGGCCTCGGTCAGAGGGAGTGGCAGAACGAGGCTCCCGCTTCGGGTGACGTGGGTCACGGGGCTCGACTCGCTCATAGGAATACCCTCCGTGGGCAGGAACCAACGCTCCACGATCATGGCTATGGAGGACAACGCCCAGAGCCCGCCGAAGACGTAGGCCGTCCTCTCCGCGGCCGGTCGACCCACCTTGCGACCCGCCCTCTTCAGGAAGAACCGGGAGAGGCTGATCAATCCCGCGAAGTACAGAAAGACCGCGGACCCGAACAACGCGAGGTACGGCCAGAGGGGATGCTCCAGGATCATGAGGAGCGCCGAAGCGGGGAGGGTCCAACCCAGCAGCATGTCCATCACGGCCTCGGCCTTGGCCTCGATGACGTGGAGCGCGGGATCCAGATCCTCCTCCGGCTCCAGGACACCCAGCGTGCGGGCGACAGAGGGAGCCAACAGGGACAGGGACTGGCCGATCCAGGCGAAAAGGCCGAGGAGGAGAACGAGGACGCCTACCACGGTCATCGGCACATCGCCTCATCCAGACGCAGGAAACGCGCGGCGTTGTTGCAGAGGATGTCCCGCTTCTGCTGCTCCGTGAGGAAGTCCGCCTCGTGGATGGCGTTGATCCCTTCCTCCAGAAGATTGTCGGAGCCGAAGAGGATGCGATCGGCGAACCCCGCATCCACCAGGCGCCTCAGGAAGGAGTAGTACTCGGCCCGAGGGAAGTAGCCGGTGTACTGGAGCAGCCCCAGCTCCGCGTACACCTGGGGGTGCTGGTACAGCATGAAGACCATCTCGTCTGCCAGTGGCCACCCGGAATGCATGACGGCCACACGGACGTCGGGATGTCTCAGCAGGGCCTCCTCCAAGAGGAGCGGATTCCCCGCGGTGGCTCGGTAGTTGGGAGCCACGACATCGAACTCGTTCTCCTCGTAGGCGGCGAACCGTGGCCCGGGCCCCATATGGATGAAGACGGGGAGGTCGTACTCCTCGGCGAGGGCGAGGTACGGCTCCAGGGGCGGCTCGGAGGGTCCAAGGCCGAGGTACTGGGTCGTGATCTCCCCAAGGGCCTGGATGCGACCCGCCTCGATGTCCTCGCGCAGCCGCTCGACGTCCGGCCAGTCGGAGCCGTCCTCGAAGCAGGGGCGTCCCCAGTTCACGGCCACGCCGTTATCACAGGGGAAGAGAAGGCTTGGGATGACCCGATCACCCATCTCCGGGCGCCAGGCGGAGAGCACGTCGGGGAGCCCGTTGAGCACCGCCAGACGCACGTTCAGCCTGTCCATGTCGGCCTGCCACTGCTGCAGGTCCGAGGCGAACTCAGCGAGCGGACCCGGACTCAGCGGAGCATGCAGGTGTACGTCGATGACGGGGGGCCTCCCTTCCGACGACTGAGCGACGAGGGGCGGCGGGACGCTGAGGATCAACGCGGTCTGCAGTACCGTCTTCCGTGCCATGGCTCACCTCCTGGCGGCCACAATGTCCCTCGGGGGTCACGTGTCGCAAGCTGAGTCACCGCGCCCGCTCCGCGGTGAAAGGCCGGCGCGCGGGTTGGCGTCGCCTGCGGGCAAGCTCCATCCACATCTCACCCTCGAGGCCGTCGCTAACCACTCGGGCGTCCCACACGAGGCGCTCGACCATGGCCAACTCAGGATTGTCCGAGTCGTGCTCGGTCGCCTCGAGCCGCAACCGACCGTCGCGGAATGTGCCGCGAACGGACCACGTCACCTCCTCCAAGACGTTGGTGGTCCAGGTGCCGGTCACCTCATCGCCGTCCTGCACGAGCGCCAACTCGGCCTCGCCCCACCTCTGAATCGTGACGGATTCGTCCTCCTCCACCCGAATCGCCTGTGCCCAGCGCACCTGCCACGTGCCGGAGACGGACTCCTGCGCGTGAGCGCGACCACCTCCCGCGCCGAGGAACAGAACCCCGAACAGCGCCGCGCGGCGCACCCAGGTCATCATTCCCGCAGCGACACCGCGGCGTCCACCCGTGCCGCGCGCCTCGCCGGTATCCAGGCCGCGATGCCCGCGGTGAGCAGGAGCCCGCCCGAGGCCAGGGCCAGGGTCCCCGGGTCCGTCTCCGAGATACCGAACAGGAGGCCCTCGAGCGCCTTCCCCAGGACGAAGGCGATTCCCAGGCCCGCGATCACGCCCATGACGGCGAGGGTGATGCCGCGCGCCAGGATCAGCCTCTCGAGCGATCCGGGCCTCGCCCCGAGAGCGAGCCGGATGCCCAGCTCTCGCACACGCTGCGACGCGCCGTACGAGACGAGGCCGAACAGCCCGACCGCGGCCAGAACGAGCGCGAGCGCGGCCGACGCGCCCACCAGGAAGCCGATGGCCCTCGTCTCGCCCATCGACGCGGCGATCCCTTCACGGACGGCGACGACGGTCGCCACGGGGAGCTCCGGATCCAGGGACTCCACGAGCCCGCGGAGCCGGTCGGCGTCCAGCGTGGCGCCGCCCACGCCGCGCACGTGGAGGGCCATGAACGAGGAGTAGACCTGCGAGAGCGGGTAGTACACGGCGGGCCGGGCCGCCGCGCGCAGCGAGCGCATCTGGACGTCCCGCGCCACCCCGACCACACGCCACGTCTCTCCCCGGTCCAGCTCCCGGCCGACAGGGTCCTCGCCGGGCCAGAACATGGCCGCCAGGGCCTCGTTTACCACGACGACGCGCTCCGGCTCGTCGTCCAGGCCGCCAAGCCCTCGGCCGCGGACGATGGGGATGCCCATCGTCTCGAAGTAGTCGGGCCCGACCACCACGTATTCGGCCTCGTAGTCCATGTCGTCCCGCCCGGCCGGGTGGACCGTCGACCGCGAATGCCCACCCACCACGGGGGTCTGGCTGGCGAGCGTCGCGGCGCTCACCCCCGGCAGGTCGGCGGCCGCCCTCACGAGTCGCGCCCAGAGGTCCCGCCCCGTCTCGGTGTCATAGCGACCCGTGGGCAGGCGGCCCACGAAACCCGCGACCAGGCCGTCCGGCTGAAACCCCGGATCGGCGGAGTTGGCGTTGATGACGCTCCTGCCCAGCATTGCGGCCCCCGCAACCAGACCGAGAGACAGGCCGAGCTGCGATACGACGAGGACGTCCCGGAGTCGGGTCTTCGTGCGCCCCCCGGTGGAGGCCCCCTCGCGGAGGGTGTCGGTAACGCTACGGCGCGAGGACACCCACGCCGGAGCGGCACCGAAGACGAGGCCCGTGACGAGCCCCACGACCACCAGGAAGAGAAGTACCCTCGCGTCGGTGCCGACCGAGACCGACAGGGCGTAGGGGAAGACCACGGGCAGGAATCGACCGGCGAAAACCACGAGGGGCGCTGCCAGCAGCGTGGCGACAAGGGCCAACCCGAGGCTCTCGGTGATCAGCTGCCGCGCCACGCGGCCTCGACCGGCCCCCAGCGCCATGCGCACGCCGACCTCGCTCTTTCGTGACGTGGCCCTCGAGAGGAAGAGGTTCGCGACATTGGTGCACGCGAGGAGCAGCACGAGGATCACGATGAGCGCGAGAACCTGCGCCATGCGGGTCGCCTCGGCCCGCTCGGCAGGCTCGAGGCCGAGGCCCTCGCCCACGAGCACCAGAATCCCTTCGTTCAGGGAATCGGCCTCCCGCAGACGCGTCTGCACAACCTCCATCGAAGCCCTGGCCTCGGCAACGGTCACGCCGTCACGAAGTCTTCCAACGACCTCGATCCAGCTCCACCCCCACTGGTCGAAGGGCAGCCGGTCGCGGAAGCCCTGGTGCATCATCGCCGGGATCCATACGAGCGGTGCCGTCCCTAGGGACTCCGCCCCCATGAAGCCTTCGGGCGCCACGCCGATGATCTCGTAGGGGGCCGACCCGACGTGGAGCGTGGTTCCGACCACCCCCGGATCGGACCCGAAGCGCCTCACCCAGAGGGCGTGGCTCAGCACCACGACGGGATGCGCCCCGGGGACGACGTCGTCCGCCGGCTGGATCAGCCGACCCAGCGCAGGCCCGACGCCCAGGACCTCGAAGTACCGTCCGCTCACCAGCTGGCCCACGACCTGCTCGGTCTGAGCGCCGCGACCGATCACGAAGGGCGTATCCGAGAAGCCCGCGACTCCGGACAGCGCGCGCGCCTCGTCGGCGATCAGCTCCATGGCGGGCCAGGAGAAGTTGTCCCACCGGGGATCCTCCTCGTAGGAGCGCGCCAGCTGCACGACCCGATCGGGCTCGGTGATTCCGCCCGGAGCCCTGAACAGCAGTCCGTTCACCAACGAGAAGATGGACCCGTTCGCCCCGATGCCGAGGGCGAGCGTCAGCGCGCCCACCAGGGTGAATCCCGGGCTGCGCCTCATGACGCGCGCCGCAAACCTCAGATCCTGCGTGATGCTGTCCATCGTCCACCCCTCCATCCTCATCCAGAGCGCGTGAGGCACGGCCCCAAGCGCGAAGCCGTGCGTGCCGGGAAGCCCCGACGTCCCGGCGGCCCGGGCCCGCTGGAGCGCGTGCAGCTCCGCCGTCCACTCCTCGCGCCATTCCCGACGTCGATCCCGGGGAACCAGCGCTCCCGCGAGGTGGATGAGCGCCCGAGCGAGGCGAGGACTCACCCGGCTCCCCTGACGGGCTCGGGGCGGAGCTCCGCGGCCAGGCTCGCCACCCGGTCCGCCCCTCCCTCGAGCTCGCGGACGCCCGCAGCCGACAGCTCGTAGTACCGCCGTCGGGGGCGGCCCTCGCGCTCGGCGACCCGCTGGTCCTCCCACCGGGAGGTCACCAATCCCTTCTTCTTCAGGCGTCCCAGGGTCGGGTACACGGTCCCCGACGGGAGACCCGTGCGGGACACGATCTCGAGGCCGTAGGCGTCTCCGTCACGGATGGCCCCCAGGATCCTGAGCGACGTGATTCCGAGTGAGCGAGGCATGGCCCCCTCTCCAGCCAGAGCAGCTATATAGAAGTGTAAGGTATATAGTAATCATGAGGTTGGATGGCCTCAACCGACAAAGCGTTGCACGTCACCGCGAACGGACTTGTCCGTTCGCCGGCCAGGCCGGGACGCCGCGGCCACGATTCGAGGGCCCGACGGAGAACGGGAAAGACACCCGGACCGTGACTCCCGCCCGGCACCGACGACCGTCCCTTCGCCGGAGGCCGAAGGTCCCCGGGTTGGAGGAGTATTCCTCGACGGTGGCGTCCGGAGTGACCTCGCAGAACTCGCCCCGTTCATGGCTTGCCCCTCTCTACCGGCAGCTTCAGTTTCCTTCGGTTGGCTGACTGGGTTGGAACGAGCAGTCTCCTCCTGACAGGAGCGGGCCATGGGCGAAGAGCCGTTCCTCCAACGCCTGAAAGAGCGGAAGCTCGTGCGATGGGCTCTCGCCTAT
>JBDHGI010000278.1:0-5332 GCA_039589955.1 Gemmatimonadota bacterium
TTCCGTCGGACAGCGTCTTCCGGTACAGGAACAGCGACCCCCTTACCTTGACCTGCATCGTCCGGGGCATCGTCGAGGGGCGGGGCGAGGAATGGCTCGGCTTCCCCCGGCGCGCCCTCTTCGACCGGATCGGCATCCGTGACGCGGTCCTGGAGACCGACCGGCACGGCAACTTCATCATCACCGGCTACGACTTCATGAGCGCATACGATTGGACGCGCTTCGGCCTCCTCCACCTCTGGGACGGCATGTGGGAAGGCGAGAGGATCCTTCCCGAAGGATGGTCCGAGTTCGTGAGCACACCCACCGAATCCGATGCCACCCGGAGCTACGGCGGACTCTGGTGGGTGAACGACGGCGGACGCTTCCCCGACCTGCCGCCCGACGCGTACACGGCTGCGGGATTCATGGGGCAGAACACGGTGGTCATCCCGTCGCTGGACATGGTGGTGGTGCGGCTCGGGCCCAGCCCCGGCGCCTCCGACCGGTATCTGAACGGGGTGATCGCGGGCGTCATCGAAGCGCTGGGGGTGGGTTGAGGCGCTTGTCGAAGTAGATCGCCTTTTCCAGTGCCTCGACGGGGGTGAGATCCTCGGCGTGAGCCTGGACCTCGGCGAGTTGCGGTGCCACCGCGTCAACAGGTGCGAAGGCCGTGTCCTGGCAAGCCGCCAGGGCAAGGAGGATAAGCGGGGCAACGCCGAGCTTCGAGAGGTGGGCGCCTCATCGGGGATTCCTCCTGTGGGGTCGGAAGGGCATGTCGGCCGTACGCCGTCAGAGTGACGCCGTCGCGTACGGACCCCGAGGCCGAAGCCGGACGTTCCGGCATCGCAGGACATGTCACGTACTGAAGGAAGACAGCGGCGTATCTCGTTGGAAATATGGCACGTACGCGCCATACACCTGTTGGCGCAACGCTGCAGTACAAACGTACCATTGCTGCCCAAATCGTCGTCCTGACGGTGGGCGGGCTCCGCCAGCCCGTTGGGCGGCGGCACGCCGGGAGAGCAGAGAGCGCATGGCGGGGAGCCCGGGGAGGATCATGCGGGAGCGCTCCAACCCTCTTCCCCCTCGCGCCGTCTCATATTATAACGATGCTATACTATAGCGTCGTATGTCATCACGACGGCGGGACTGCCGCGAAGGAGAGATCTCATGGGACGGACGGGCCTCGGCGAGTTCGAGCATCAGGTCCTGCTGACCATCCTCCGTCTGGGACGCGAGTCCTACTCCGTCCCCATCGTCGCCGAGCTGGAGGGTCGGACCGGTCGCGGGGTGGCCACGTCCGCCGTGTACATCGCGCTTCGGCGCATGGAGAAGAAGGGCCTTCTCCGTTCGAGGCTCGAGACGCCGGAGGAGAGCGGAGAGCCGTATCCGAGGCGTTATTTCGCCCTCACGGAGGCGGCCCTCGAACCCCTGCGGGAGGCGCGCCGGTCGTACATCAGCCTCTGGGAAGGAATCGAGCCCCTGCTGGACGAGTGACTGACGATGAGTGAGCGGGATGTGGAAGGGCGGCCCCCGCGCGTGGCGAGCGCGGTGTTGCGCTGGGTGGTCTCCGGGGACGAGGCCGACGTCGTCGAAGGTGAGCTGGCGGAGCTCTTCCGGAGGCGGGTCGGACTCCACGGACGCAGGGAAGCCAGGTGGTGGTACGGGAAACAGGTGGCGGGCTTCGCGCTGCGCGTGGCCACGACGCGGGAACGGGGAGAGGAGGAGGGCGGAATGGGCTGGGTGAGCGACGTGGGAGGGGACGTCCGGTGGGCGGTGCGGATGATGCGAAAGCGGCCGACCTTCACGGCGGTGGCGATCCTGACGCTGGCGCTGGGGCTCGGGGCCAACACGGCCATCTTCACCCTGGTGAGCGCGCACTTCCTGGTCCCGCTGCCCTTCGACCGGCCCGAGGAGCTCGCCCTCGTGTGGGAGGTCGCGCCGGATCGACCCGATCGGCCCATGACGGTGTCGCCCGCCAACTACTTCGTGTGGCGAGAGGAGATCGCCTCGCTCGGCGACGTTGCCGCCTACAACGTCGACATGGCCACCCTGTCGGGTGAGTCAGGTGACGCGGCCGCCGAGCGCGTCACGGCGTCGGTGGTGACGCCCCACTTCTTCGACGTGCTCGGCGTCCGTCCCCGCTTGGGAGCCGGCTTCTCGGAGGAGGCCACGCGACAGGCGAGCGAGCGCCTGGTGGTGCTCTCCCATTCCCTCTGGGTCCGTCGCTACGGTGGCGATCCCGCCATCGTGGGGCGGGATATCCGCATCGACTCGGAGCCCCACACGGTGGTGGGCGTCATGCCCGCGAGCTTCCGCCAGCCGGAGCGGGCTCTGACGTGGCAGGGAGCGGAGCTGTGGCGTCCCATGCTCCTCGACGATCAGCGGGACGACCGAGGCTCCCACTACCTGCGCACCGTGGCCCGGCTGGCACCGGGAACCACTCTCGACCAAGCACGGGAGGAGACCAGCGCCATGGCAGGGCGGTTGGCCCAGGCCTATCCCGACACCCAGGCGGGATGGGGCGTGCAGGTCAGGGCGGTGGACGAGTACCTCCTCGGCGAGGCGCGCCCCACGCTGCTCCTCCTTCTGGCGGCGGGGGTGGCCGTGCTGCTCATCGTGTGCGCGAACCTCGCCAACCTGCTCCTTGCCCGGGGGGAAGAGCGCCGGAGGGAGTTTGCCGTGCGGGCCGCCCTGGGGTCCGGGCGAGGACGCATGGTGCGCCAGATCGTGGTGGAGTCCGTCGTCCTGGCCCTCGGAGGCGCCATCTTCGGGGCCCTCCTGGTCGCCGCCGGCCGTGAAGCGATCCAGGCGGTGCAGATACGCTACTTTTCCGGGCTCGTCGATGTCGCCGTCGATGCCCGGGTCCTGGGTCTCACCACCGTGCTCGCCGTCGCGGCGGGGGTCCTCTTCAGCCTGCCCGTGGCGCGGAGCGCGTCCCGCGCCGAGCTGCGGCCTGGTCTGGTGGAAGGAGGCGAGAGAGCGGGGGGACGGCCCGGCGGCGGACCCACGCGCAACCTCCTGGTGGTGGGGCAGGTGGGTCTCGCCACCAGCCTCGTGGTGATCGCAGCCCTCCTGACCCGGTCCTTCAACGAGCTGGTGAACGTCCCTCCGGGCTTCGATCCCCAGGGAGTGGTGACGTTCGGCGTCACGCCACCCTCGGCCCGCTACGAGGAGCGGGGCTCGTACGTCGCCTACCACCAGGAGATCGAGCGGCTCATGCGCGAGATCCCGGGAGTCGAGGAGGTGGGCATGGTGTCCGATCTCCCGTTCACCACCGAGAACATGTGGACGACGTTCCAGATCGAGGGGCGGCCGGCGAGCCCGCCCGACGAGCCACGCTCGGACTTCCATCGGGTCACTCCCGAGTACTTCGCCGCCATGGACATTCCGGTGGTGCGCGGCGCGATTCCGGAGCAGAGGTGGGAGTCGCAGGAGGACGTCGAGGTCGCCGTGAACCGGCGCTTCGCCGACCTGTATCTGCCCGGGCGGGATCCCCTTGGAGCGGGCATCGTCCTGGAGTGGTCCAGCGTGCGCACGGCGCGGATCGCTGCCGTGGTGGAGAACGTGCTGGACGACGGCTTTGCCGGGGATCCCGAGCCGATCCTCTACCTGCCCTACGGGGCGTCTCCTGGCCGCCGGATGTACGTCGTGCTCCGGACCGCCGGGGATCCCGGAGCCGTGCTCACCCAGGTGAGGACCGTCGTGGCCGCGGTAGATCCCGACGTGCCGGCCTCGGACCTCCGGCTTCTCCAGGGCCTTCTGGCCGAGACCGTGGCCCGCCCCAGGGCGGCGTCCCTCATCGGCAGCGCCTTCGCCCTGCTGGCGCTGTTGGTGGCGGTGGCCGGCATCTACGGCGTCCTCAGCTATGCCGTCGAGCGCAGGACCCGGGAGATGGGGATCCGGTCGGCGCTGGGCGCTTCCGGGCGCCAGCTCGTGTCCATGGTGATGGGTCAGACGACCCGGCTTCTGGTCGTCGGGTTGGCCCTGGGGCTGGCGGCAGCCGTCCTGGCCGGAAACGCGCTCTCGGGGATCCTCTTCGGCGTGCGCGGCTGGGACCCTTCGAGCCTGGCGCTCGCGACGCTGCTGCTGGGGAGCGTCGGCACGCTCGCAGCCTGGCTACCGGCCCGGCGGGCGGTGCGCATCGATCCCAAGGAGGCCCTGAGGATGGAGTGAGGCTCCCTCAGTCGAGCTCCCTGCGCGGCGGGGGTTGATCGCGGCCCACGCGACCGACCTGGATGTCCGCCCGATGGTAGTTTTCGCCCCGGACCGGTGCCCCGGCGAGTCGCCGCAGCAGGTTGAGCTGCCCCACGTGGGTCAGGGCATCGGCGACGGCGCCCTGGAAGATCCTCCCCTCGGGCTGACCCAGAGAAGCGCTGTCCGCGAGGAAGGCGTCCAACGCGGCCAGGCCGGAGAAGTAGCGGGACACTTCGTCCTCCCACGCTCCGGGCGGAGCCTCCGTCCACCGCTCCACGCCTCGGGCCTGGGAGAGCGCCCAGGCCATGAGGTCGGCCATGTGGGCGACGATCGCCACCGGCGTCCGCGTGCCCTGGCCCGCCGAGAAGTCCCCGAACGATTCGGGAGCGCCGGCCACGGCCTTGGCCGCCCGGTAGGCGAGGGTGGCCAGGGCATGCCTCAGGTGGTCGCGCCGGCTCACCGGGCCTCTCCCTTCACGACCTCGCCCCCCTTCACCACGATCTGGACCCGGCCCACGACGCTCATGTCCGTCAGCGGGTCGCCGGGCACGGCGATGATGTCGGCCAGGCTTCCCGGCGCCAGCGTGCCCAGGTCGTCCCGACGGAAGAAGCGGCCTGGCCACAGGGTGGCGGACTGGATGACCTCCATCGCCGGAACTCCCAGCTCCACCCACTTCACCATCTCCCGCCAGGTGGAGTCGGTGTGGAACATGGACGGGATGCCCGAATCCGTCCCGATGAGCATGCGCACGCCCGTCTCCCGGAGCCCCTGGAGGACATCGGGCGCATACCCGGGTGCCGTTCCCAGCCCCGTGTGCTCGAAGTTATCCACCCCGTGCCTCAGCCCCACGCGGATCTCCTCCATGCGGTGGGCGTGGGCGACCACGGGCTTTCCGGCGGCGTGGGCGGTGCCGACGATGGCCTCCACCTCCTCGTCGGTGAGCTGGTCCTGGTCGATGAGCTTGATGACGTCCACCCCCGCGTCCAGGAGGCGCCGGGTCTTGGCGGCGGCGTCCGCCGCTCCGCTCACGCCCCAGCGGTAGCGCTCCTCGTAGTCCTCGTAGGGCGCGCGCTGGAGGAAGGGTCCGGAGATGAAGAGCCGGGGGCCCGGGATCTCTCCCGAGGCGATCCTCCGCCGGGTGGCCACCAGCTCC
>JBDHGI010000279.1:0-5294 GCA_039589955.1 Gemmatimonadota bacterium
AGAGAAGGTCTATGACGGGACCTGGAATCGCACACCGGCTGGCAGTCGGCGCGGCCGTCGTGCTCGCGATCGGCTGCGAGGCCTCGCCGCCCGACACGGACCTCGCCTGGGCCGTCAACGTCGGCGGCCCGGCCTACGAGGGAGTCGACGGCACCCACTACGAGGCCGAGGCGTCCATCTCCGGCGGAGAGGCTGGTCGGATGGCGACGGTGAAGGGATCCCAGGACCCCGACCTGTACAGGACCTATCGCACCGGCGACATCCGAGTCGCTCACCCCCTGGATGACGGGACCTACGACATCACGTTCCACTTTGCCGAGCTGGACCCCATCGGAGCGGGGGAGCGTCTCTTCGATGCCTTCGCCGAGGGCCGCCGGGTGCTGGACGATCTGGACGTCATGCTCTTCCGAGACGGAAGGGTGGAGTCCGCTCTGACGGTGACCGTGCCCGACGTGGTCGTTGCAGACGGCGAGCTGAACATCGATCTCGAGGCGTCAGCCGGCGAACCCATTCTCAGCGCGCTGGTGGTTCGCGGCAAGAGCCGGCCGGAAGCGCCGTGGGAGCTCTCCTGGAGCGACGAGTTCGACGGCGACGTGCTGGATGATTCGAAGTGGAGCATCGACGTCTGGCCGGCTCGGAAGGTCAACGACGAGGACCAGGCATACACCGCGCGGCGAGAGAACCTGCGCCTGGAAGACGGCATGCTCGTCATCGAGGCTCACAGGGAGGAGTACGACCCGGCGTACACCTCCGGGCGGATCCACTCCGCCGGCAAAGGCGACTTCCTCTACGGCCGCCTCGAGGTGCGAGCCAAGCTCCCACGGGGTCGGGGCACCTGGCCGGCTATCTGGATGCTGCCCAGCGATCCCTTCGCCTACGCCACGACCTGCGACGGCGGCGAATGGCAGGGCAACCCCGACTGTGACGCGTGGCCGAACTCCGGTGAGATCGACGTCATGGAGCACGTCGGCTACCAGATGAACCACGTCCACGGCACCGTGCACACCCGGGCCTACTACTGGCTCGTCTGGGAGCAGCGAAAGGGCCGCGTCCTGCTGGACGACGTCGCCGACGCCTTCCACGTCTATTCGGTGGAGTGGACGCAGGAGCGGATCGACATCTTCGTCGACGGCACCCTCTACTTCAGCTACATGAACGAGCACGAGGGCTGGGAGGCGTGGCCCTTCGACAGGCCCTTCCACCTGATCCTCAACGTCGCGGTGGGAGGAGTGTGGGGCCGGGCCGGAGGGCCCATCGACGACACCGTCTTCCCCCAGCGGATGCTGGTGGACTACGTGCGTGTCTACCGCCGAGCGAGCTAGCCGGGCATGCTCACGACCCCCTCCATCGGGGTCACCGGTGGGTTCCGGAGCCACGGGAGCTGAAGGAGACCCTGAATGAACCGAATGGGCGCCGTCGCCGCCATCGCGCTGACCGCAATGGGCTGCTCCGGACCGGCAGAGGACCAGGACGATCCGCAGGTCTTTCACGGGGGCTTTCTCGCCGGTGAGGTCATGGCCGTCGCGTACTCCGGCTTCCGGGAGGGACAGCATCCCGATCGGGGGGCCGGCGCCGTGAACCCCAGCGCCGAGGAGATCCTCGAGGACCTGGAGCTCCTGGTGGCCAACGGCTTCGGGCTCGTCCGCATGTACGACTCGGGCCAGAACACGCGGCTCACCCTCGAGCTCATCCGGGAGAACGCTGTGCCCATCAAGGTCCTGCTGGGCATTTGGCTCAGCGCCGAGCTCAGCAACCACGAGGGATGCCCCTGGCTGGCCGAGCCCATCCCCGACGAGCACCTCAGGGCGAACGCGCTGGCGAACCAAGCGGAGGTTCAGCGTGGCATCGAGCTCGCCAGGCGGTTCGACGACATCGTCATCGCGGTGAACGTGGGGAACGAGACTCTGGTGGAGTGGACCGATCACATGGTGCCCCTGGAGCAGGTCATCGCGTACGTCCGTCAGGTGAAGGGGGCCATCGACCAGCCGGTCACCGTCGCCGACAACTACGCCTGGTGGACTGACGAAGGCGCGTCCCTGGCCTCCGAGCTCGACTTCGTCGGTGTCCACTCCTATCCCGTGTGGGAGCAGAAGACCATCGACGAAGCCCTCGCCTACACCACGGACAACGTCGCCGGCGTGCGCGCGGCGCTGCCGGGCAAGCCCCTCGTCGTCCTCGAGGCCGGTTGGGCCACGGTGGCGAACGAGTTCCCCGACCAGGCCAACGAGGCCAACCAGGCGCGCTACTACGACCAGATGCTGCGCTGGGCGACGGAGAACCAGACCACGGTGTTCTGGTTCGAGGCCTTCGACGAGCCGTGGAAGGGCGACCCGAACAACCCCCTCGGTGCCGAGAAGCACTGGGGTCTGTTCAACGTGGACCGGACGCCCAAGGAAGCGATGCGCTGAGCCGTGGCCCGGCCCTCAAAAGACGTCAGTAGCGGAAGCCGGGCTGTGCGGGGGGTCAGGTTCCCGTGAGGCGCACGATTCCGAACCACTCCTCGACATCATCGGGATCCTGGGAGTAGGAGTCCTCCAACCCGAACTTCCACCACGCATCCAGGAACTCGTGAACCACCACACCGGCCGTGGGCGGGCGCGCCCTTGCGATGTCGTCGAGGTTCTGCAACAGCACCTGAGCCTGCTCCGTTTCGGTGTTCCCTCCATATCCGTAATGAGGAGGGCCTCGATGCGGAGCGTTGGGTGACACGCTCAGCCCGGTCTCGGAGACGAGGAGCGGTCGGTCCGGAAAGCGGGCCTTCAGCTCCTCGACCCATCCCTGCAGGAGCGTGCCCGACGAGCTGCCCGCGGACGTCCCCGGACGGAAGTAGGGAACGTCGTAGATGTAGACGTTGTGACTGCGGAAATCGAGGAACGGCGTGTCGATGAGGTCGGCCGTCCGGATCATGTTCGCGTACGTGACCAGATGGGTGCCACCGTACCGGTCCGTCTCGTACTCCTTCAGGTAGTCGGCCATCTCGGCGAGGAAGACCTCGGAGGCGTTGAGGGTGGCGTCGGTCTTCACGTGCCTGCCGGTGAAGCTGGTCAGCCCAGGGTGGGCGGCGTTGGTGGAGCGAATGGTGGGCTCGCTCAACTCGTTGCCCAGCACGTAGCCGATGAGGGGGGGCGGCCGGTCGTAGAAGACGCCATGAATCCGGTCCACGACGGTTCGGATGTACGCGCGGGTCATCTCCTTGAACCGGGCATCATGGAGGTCGGCGACGTCGGGGTCGATCCAGATGGTCTGCAGGATGTACAGCCTGCCGCTGGACTTGATGGCCTCGTAGGAGTGCCGGGGGGCGCCCCAGAGACGGACGGTGTTGGCCCCCAGCTCGGCGATCTGGGCGATGTCGCGGTCGATGCTCGCACTGAGGCGCTCCGGAAGGCCCCAGTCGTCCTCGATCTCCCAGGGGAGGAAGCCGGGATACCCGGGCACGTACACCACGCCACGCACCTCGAAGGGCTGGCCGTCTCTCAGGATCCGGTCCTCGGCCGTCGTGAAGACCTCCCCGCCTGCGGCCGGGCCGGCCCTGCCCCAACGGCCCTGGATTCCCTCGAAGGCCGGGCGGTGCGCTGTCCCGAAGGGGGTCGGCTCCCCACGCCCATCTCCGCTGGTGCCCGTCGGCTCGATGGCCTCGCTGCAGGCCATCCCGGCCGTAAGCAGGAGGGCCATTGCCCAGGAGGTTCGCCGGTCTCCCAGGAACCGACCCTCGGGCCGGTTGTCAGCTCCGACCACCGGCCAGCTCCTCAGCGTCGTCAGCGTCATGCTTCACCACGATCGACCTCGGGTCCGTCCACTCCCGCCGCACCAAGGTAGGAGAGACGGTGGCCTGCGCCCACGGGTGCAGCCGCAACCTGGAAGGGTAGTCCCGCGCCCGTGAGTCGTGAGCCCTGCGCGTGAAACCCTGTCGAAGCCGGCCCACCCTGGCCTATCATGGGGCCACTGCCCCGATGGTACTGGAACCCTGCCCACCCCCGATGATCCAGTCCACCGCCTGAACGCGGCCCTCGAGGGCCGTTACCGCGTCGAGCGCGAGCTGGGTGAGGGCGGGATGGCGACGGTGTATCTCGCCGAGGACATCAAACACGGCCGCAAGGTCGCCATCAAGGTGCTCAAGCCTGAGCTGGCAGCGGCCTTGGGCGCGGAGCGGTTCCTCGCCGAGATCAAGACGACCGCCAGTCTCCAGCATCCGCACATCCTTCCGCTGTTCGATTCGGGGGAAGCGGACGGCTACCTCTACTACGTGATGCCGTACGTGGAGGGTGACAGCCTGCGCGGGCGTCTGGACCGCGAGCATCAGCTCCCGGTCGACGAGGCGGTACACATCGCGATGAAACTGGCCGAGGCGCTCGACTATGCGCATCGGCAAGGGGTGATCCATCGCGACATCAAGCCTGCGAACGTGCTGACGCTCGACGGCGAGCCGGTACTCTCGGACTTCGGGATCGCGTTGGCGATCGGGGTGGCGGGCGGGGGGCGGCTGACGGGGACGGGCATGAGCCTCGGCACGCCATACTACATGAGCCCCGAGCAGGCGAGCGGGGAACGCGACGTCTCGGCCCCCTCCGACGTCTACTCGCTGGCCTGCGTGTTGTACGAGACACTTACCGGAAGCCCCCCGCACACTGGCCGATCCGCCCAGGCCATCCTGGCCGGTATCCTCACCGATGAGCCGCCTCAGGTTACGGAGCTCCGGCCGTCGGTGCCCCCGAACGTCGCCTCCGCCGTGTCCCGGGCACTCGAGAGGCTGCCCGCCGATCGCTTTCGCTCGGCTGCGGACTTCGCGAACGCCCTCGCCGACCCAGCCTTTCCCTACGGGGGCTCGAGGCCGAGGCGGTCGGCAGCCCGCGGCGCGACGTCTCGTCGGGATCCGGGGCGTGCTCGCTGGCTGTCTGACGGGCGGTCGCTTGCGTTACTGGCCGCGCTCGGGGTCACCGTGGTCCTTCTGGTCTGGAGCACGTTCGCCGGTCGCCCGCGTCTCCCGACAGACTCGCCCCGGGGGCCTACCACGAGATTCCCCGTCGATCTGGGCCCGCTGGCGGTCCCGTGGCAGATGACGCTGTCCCCGGACGGCCGCACGCTGGTCTTCGTCTCGCAGGGCCCGGGCGGAGTACCGTCACTGTATCGTCGTCGCTCCGACGAGGTGGACGTCACTCCGATCCCGGGCACGGAGCACGCGTCCGATCCGGAATTCTCGCCGGACGGCAGATGGGTCGTCTTCGTGCAGAACGGGTTGGAGCTGAGGCGGATGCCCGTCGAGGGCGGTGCGCCCCTGGATGTGTCCGTCGAGGGCG